>CALHCI010000037.1 GCA_937931165.1 uncultured Granulosicoccaceae bacterium | reverse complement strand
CACTGGCCGTATTCGGGGAAGTTGGGTTATCGGGTGAAGTCAGACCAGTCAGTAACGGGCAGGAGCGTCTGCAGGAGGCGGTTAAACACGGCATTACTAAAGCCATCATTCCCTATGCAAACCGGCCGCGTGGTAAAATCGACGGGCTCGAAGTGATTGCTGCAAAGCGTCTCACTGATGCGTTGGATCAACTGTGAGCGGTCAGGAGCCACCACTCTCCAACAATTATCAGTGAGCCGGCTATCTCTGCCGGTATACGGCTGAGTCAGATCAGCGCCACGTCATGTTTGTTTGCCAATCCGGGTTGACGCGTACTGAGTCAGGCGTTTTAATGCCGCTCTAATAAGGAGCTTGTCCGTTGAGTAAGAAAGCCGCAGCCATTCCCAAAAGCACCAAATTCGAAGATGCACTCGGCGAGCTGGAATCGTTAATCGAGCAGCTTGAGACCGGTGATCAATCACTCGAAGAGTCACTGGTGCAGTTTGAAAGAGGAATGCTACTTAGCCAGTTTTGCCAGAAATCTCTGTCAGATGCCGAGAAAAAAGTGCAAATACTGGTTGCCGATAAAGAAAAAGATGAAGACGCACTGGCGGACTTCGATCAGTGACACTTACCGCCATACGCCCCGATATCGAGCACATACTCGACAACTATCGGCAACAGGCTGATCAGGCACTTAAACAGTTTCTGCCAACGCTGAACCAAACCGGTACCACCCTCGAATCAGCCATGCACTATGCGGCGCTGAACGGTGGCAAACGGGTCCGACCGGTGCTGGTTTATGCCACCGGGCGTGCACTTAAATCACCACAGGAAGTTCTGGACGGACCCGCCTGTGCCATCGAACTGATGCATGCCTATTCGCTGGTACACGATGATCTGCCGGCAATGGACGACGACGATCTGCGGCGCGGCAACCCTACCTGCCATATCAAATATGGCGAGGCGATGGCGATTCTTGCCGGCGACGCTTTGCAGGCTCTGGCTTTTACTACCCTCGCAGCGTCACTACAGAAAAAGCTGCCGGCAGAGACCATCATTGCGATGATTAATGAACTTGGCGATGCCAGCGGAGTACGTGGCATGGCGGCAGGTCAGGCGATCGATTTGCAGGCCGTTGGCAGACAACTGTCGCTGACTGATCTTGAAATCATGCACAATCGTAAAACCGGCGCATTGATAAGTGCCAGTGTCGTGCTGGGTGCAATGTGCAGTGACAACCCTGCCGATGACCTGATAACAAAGCTGCGTCACTACGGTGAGGCGGTCGGTCTATCTTTTCAGATTGCTGACGACATTCTGGATGTGGTCGGAGATACCGAGGTACTTGGCAAAAACCAGGGCGCTGACATTGCGCTCAACAAACCCACATTTCCTTCAATTCTCGGACTTGACGGGGCGCGAAAACACGCCTGTTTGCAGCGCGACAAGGCGCTGGACTCACTGATGGGACTCGGAACAGAGTTTGACGAACTGCGTGCGCTTGCCGAGTACGTAATAAGTCGCTCCAGCTAACGTCTTGAATGCAGTCATGCCTCAATATACATCACGTAGTGGTGGCGGTAAGAGCGCCGAATTACCGACACAGACCCCTTCATCCACTATAATAAGACGGCGCATTCGCTCTGTAACTGTGTGACACAAATGCCGGACCCAGCCAACTTTCCACTGCTGCAAAATATTCGGGAACCCGAAGACTTGCGCGCGCTACCAGCAGAAGAGCTGGAAACGCTCGCGGCAGAGCTGAGATCCTACCTGGTGCACTCGGTGGCTCAAACTGGCGGACACCTCGGTGCCAGCCTCGGCACCATCGAGCTAACTGTCGCCATGCACTATGTGTTTAACACTCCGGAAGACCGCATCGTATGGGATGTCGGGCACCAGACGTACCCGCACAAAATTCTCACCGGCCGACGCGACAGAATGAACACCATGCGGAAAAAAGGCGGACTGGCCGGCTTTCCGAAACGCTCGGAAAGCGAGTACGACACCTTTGGCGTCGGGCACTCAAGCACTTCCATCAGTGCAGCGCTGGGTATGGCACTGGCGGCGAAACTTAAAGACGAAGATCGTAAAGTCATTGCCGTCATCGGTGACGGCGCAATGACAGCCGGCATGGCGTTCGAGGCGCTCAACAATGCCGGCGACGAAAAAGCCAACCTGCTGGTGATTCTAAACGACAACGACATGTCTATTTCACCCAATGTAGGCGCGCTGAATAAATATCTCACGCGCATACTCTCAAGCAGAACCTACTCCGGTGCACGCGAAGGCAGTAAACGTATTTTGCGGCATTTTCCACCAGTCATGGAACTGGCCAAACGCACTGAAGAACACATGAAGGGCATGGTGGTACCAGCCACTATGTTTGAGGAACTCGGCTTTCAGTATTTTGGTCCGGTCGACGGTCATGATCTACCGAACCTGGTGAAGGTATTGGGTAACCTGAAGGCATTAAACGGCCCTCTGCTGCTTCATGCCGTAACGCAAAAAGGCAAAGGCTACAAATTTGCCGAGGAAGATGCGCTGGCGCTGCACGCGGTTACACCGTTCGACCCTGAGACAGGTAAAAAACTGACAGCCGCCAAAAAATCAGGCCCGACCTACACCGAGGTATTCGGCACGTGGCTTTGCGACATGGCGGCGCAGGATGACCGAGTCGTCGGCATCACACCAGCGATGCGTGAAGGCTCCGGCCTGGTGGAATTTGAACAGAAATTTCCCGATCGCTACTTCGATGTCGGTATTGCTGAACAACACTCTGTGACCCTTGCCGCCGGTCTTGCCTGCGAAGGTATGAAACCGGTGGTCGCCATCTATTCAACGTTTATGCAAAGGGCATACGATCAGATCGTTCATGATGTCGCTATTCAAAACCTGCCCGTGCTGTTTGCCATAGATCGTGCCGGCCTGGTCGGACCGGATGGACCAACGCACGCCGGCAGCTATGACTATGCGTTTTTACGCTGCCTGCCAAACATTGTGGTGATGGCACCCGCCGATGAAAACGAGTGCCGTCAAATGCTCTACACAGGCCTGCAAATCGACGGACCTGCCGCAGTCAGATACCCGCGCGGCACCGGACCAGGTACGGCTGTTGAAACTGAGATGACAGCACTCCCCATTGGTAAAGGTGAAGTGATCAACAGCGGTAAGTCCATTGCCATACTGGCTTTTGGCAGCATGGTTACCGATGCGCTAAAGATAGGCAGAGAGTTAAACGCAACCGTCGCCAACATGCGATTTGTTACCCCGCTTGATGAAGACCTGATAAAAAAGGCGGCGCTGGAACACACCGCCGTTGTTACCATTGAAGAAAATACTGTTGCCGCCGGCGCCGGAAGTGCCATCAACGAATGCCTTAATCGGCTCGGCATCAAAGTGCCGGTGCTTAATATCGGTCTGCCTTGCGACTATGGCGAACATGGTGAGCGTGGCGAGTTACTCAAAGACTGCAGTCTTGACGAAGACGGTATCAGACACCAGATAATGAACTTCACTGCGACTTTGCAACTACCCAACACCGCTGATCAACTGTCTGTCACCCAGTAACAGTCACAGCTTACCCAGGCAATACCACGCTACTTATGAACGACTCCACTGACACCCGGAAGTCTGACCAGGCAATGCCCGATGTGCAGAGCTACGAAGACAAAAGACATGTCGCCATCACCCGCGTTGGCATTAAACGTATACGTGTGCCGGTTGTCGTCGCTGATCAGGTCAAACCACAGCACTGTGTCGCAGAGTTTGAGCTTTCTGTTTATCTGCCCGAAGATCGCAAAGGCACACATATGTCGCGGTTTTCGCAACTACTCAACGACTACCGCGAAAAGACACTCACTACAGCCAACTTTGTAGAGATGTTTTACGATATGCTGTCAAGACTCGACAGTAATGCTGGCTCTTTGTCGATGACATTTACCTACTTCATCGAAAAGCACGCACCGGTTTCTAAATTGCCCGGTATGATGGATTATCAAATTACACTGACTGCAACCAGCACCGAGTCAGGTGCAACTCAAACGCGGGTAAAAACTGATATTCCTGTCACCACTTTGTGTCCTTGCTCAAAAGAGATTTCAGAGTACGGTGCACACAGCCAGCGCTCTAATATTTCTATCGATGCCGAGATAGCCAGCACTGACAGTTTTTCATGGCAACAACTGATTGAATCGGCAGAGCAGCAGGCATCAGCGCAGCTTTACAGTCAGCTTAAAAGAGCAGACGAGAAGTTTGTCACCGAGCACGCCTATGACAACCCGCGTTTTGTTGAAGATTTAATAAGAGAAGTCGCCACGGTATTGAACAATAACAGCGACATTAGCGCTTATAACCTCGAAGTAGAAAACTTCGAATCAATACACAATCACTCTGCTTACGCGCAGATTAGCAAAGCATAGACACACTGTTACTCAGAATATAGTTCAGGCTATTATTCTGCCAGCTACCTCGGGAACTTATTCTGGCAACAATCGGATTATCCGACCCGGACTTTCTGTGGCAACGTAGATCAGTCCGTCAGGTCCCTGCTCAATCGCCCGGACACGACCAATACCTTCCAGCATGGCTTCCTGATGTGTCACCTGGTTACCCTCCAGTGCGACACGCTGCAACCTCTGAAATTTCAATGACCCGACAAGCACATTGCCTTTCCATCCCGGATAACGATTACCGGTTACAAAGGCCATACCGCAGGGTGCGATAGAAGGCACCCAGTAAGTGACCGGTTGTTCCATCCCTTGCATAGCAGTGTCATCGGTAATTTTCGTTCCGCTGTAATTCACACCATAGGTGATGACGGGCCAGCCATAGTTTTTGCCTTTGCTAATGATATTAAGTTCGTCACCACCGCGAGGCCCGTGTTCATGCGACCACAGCTCACCGGTCACAGGGTGTAGCGCTAACCCCTGTGGATTGCGGTGGCCGGTACTCCAGATTGAATCGATCGCATTATCAGTGGCAGTAAACGGATTGTCTTCAGGGACCGAGCCATCATCATTTAATCTGAATATTTTTCCACGGGTATTATCAAGACGCTGTACCTGATCACGGTCACCACGATCCCCCACTGTCAGGTACAAAAATCCTTTGCGATCAAAAACCACACGTGAACCGTAGTGCCTGCCTCCGGAATAATTTGGCAGTGCTTTAAAAATACGCTGTTGTTCGATCAACGCACCATCCTTAAGCCTGGCCCGCATTAACGCCGTGTTTGCACCGCGACCGGGTTCACCAGTCTGGCGTGGCGAGGAGTAAGTCAGGTAGATCCAGTCTTTACCCGGCTGCTCGTACTGTGGATGCAATTCAATATCGAGCAGACCACCCTGCCCACCGGCCAGTACCTCCGGCACCCCTTTTATCGGCTGTGCGACACCGTCTTGCACCAGATATAAACCACCAGAGCGCTCTGTAAAAAGCATATTCCCATTCGGTAGAAAAGCTATCGCCCAGGGATTACGCAACCCTTCTATAACCGTTTCGAGCCTAAAGCTCTGCTGCTCAGTTGCAATGACATCCGATTCATTTGCAGCCGTGAAACCACAGGTGACACTGCAAGCGAGTAACATCAGGGCTCTGAATATCTTCATGATATTATTAAGCGAACATTTACAGGGTCCTACATAATAACACCGAGCGTGATTAATACGCAGATCAAACCATGGCAACTGAACAACAACCTGATAAATTGCAGTCCAAAGTCACCATCTGGGTAGACGCCGATGCCTGCCCGACGGTGATTAAGGAAATTTTGTTTAAAGCGTCACTGCGAACCAGCATAAAGCTGACGCTGGTCGCAAATCATGCAATGAATATCCCCCCTGCTGCATGGATAACACTGGTTCAGGTGCAAGCCGGTTTCGATATCGCTGATAACGAAATCGTTAAACGCGTCAATCACAACGATCTGGTCATCACCGGAGACATTCCATTGGCAGCCGAAGTGTTGGAGAAAGGTGCACATGCGCTGAATCCGCGTGGCGAAATGTACACCGAAAATAATATCCGTCAGCGTCTCAATATGCGGGATTTTATGGACACACTGCGCGGCAGTGGCATAGATACCGGCGGAGCCCCGCCGATGTCTGCAGCAGATCGCAGACAGTTTGCCAATCAGCTTGATAAGTACCTGCAAAAGTATACCGGTTAGCTATTGCCTATCCTTGAGTTTTGCTAACTATTGTTAAGTTTATTTCTTGTTATAGTTCCGGCAATAACCTCCATTTCATTTGCACTGTGTAAACTCCCGCCATGGATCCAAATCCGATAATCGCATCAGAACTGGGTGTCAAACAACACCAGGTTAATGCTGCTGTAGACCTTATTGATAACGGCTCAACTGTCCCTTTTGTTGCGCGCTATAGAAAAGAAGCAACCGGTGGGCTTGACGACACTCAGTTGCGAACACTGTTAAGCCGATTAACTTACCTGCGGGAATTAAATGAAAGACGCAACACCATTCTGGCAAGCATCAAAGAACAGGGGCATCTGACTGAAGCGCTGCAGAAGAAACTGGTTGGTGTGCTTAGCAAAACCGAGCTTGAAGATTTATACCTGCCATATAAACCAAGGCGTCGAACCAAAGCGCAGATCGCCCGCGAAGCAGGTCTGCAACCATTGGCCGACTTGCTTCTGAAAGACTATACGCAAGACACAGAAAAGGCGGCCGCCGGCTATATCAACAAAGAGATCGAAAACACCGAGGCAGCGCTGGAAGGTGCGCGACAGATTCTAATGGAAGAGATTTCGGAACAGCCGGAACTCAGCAATGAGCTCAGAGAGTTCTTTTGGAAAAATGCACATCTGATCAGCAAAGTCGCACCAGACCAGAAAGACAGTGCAGCAAAATTTTCGGACTACTTTGATTATTCAGAAGTGATTTGCAAAATCCCGTCACACAGAGCATTAGCCCTGTTGCGCGGGCAGAAAGAAAGCGTACTTCGACTGACGCTGGAACTCCCCGAACTGGACAAACAACAACCGCACCCGTGTGTTGTCAAGATTGCAAGAGCACTTAATGTTCCGCATACCGCAACCTGGCTACAGGAAACGCTTCGCTGGTGCTGGCGCATCAAGCTGCACACACGTATTGAAACTGATTTAAAAATGCGTATGCGCAAACAGGCAGAACTTACCGCTATTGAAGTGTTTGCGAAAAACCTGCGGGCGTTGTTACTTGCCGCGCCAGCGGGTAATCGCGCAACCATCGGACTTGATCCGGGTTTGCGCACCGGCGTAAAGGTCGCAGTAACCGATGAAACAGGCAAACTACTCGACACTGCTACTATTTACCCACATGCGCCAGTAAAAAAATGGGATCAATCTGTCAGCGAACTGGCAAAGCTTGCCAAAAAACACAAAGCAAATCTTATTGCTATTGGTAACGGTACCGCGTCACGGGAAACCGATCAGCTCGCCGCTGATCTGATAACAGCGCATCCGGATTTAGGGATTCAAAAGGTCATTGTCAGTGAAGCCGGTGCGTCAGTGTATTCCGCCTCTGAAAGTGCTGCACAGGAAATGCCTGATATTGATGTGTCACTTCGCGGCGCAGTTTCAATCGCACGTCGACTACAGGATCCACTGGCTGAACTGGTTAAGGTTGACCCTAAAGCGATCGGTGTCGGTCAGTACCAGCACGATGTTAATCAAACTGAATTAATGAATTCACTGAGTGGTGTTGTTGAAGACTGTGTGAACTCGGTTGGCGTCGATTTAAACAGCGCATCAGCCGAGCTTCTCGCCTATGTTTCCGGACTATCTGAATCTCTTGCAAAAAATATCATTGCCCACCGTGAATCGATTGGCCGGTACGCAAGCCGCAAAGAGCTACTCAAAGTACCAAGACTAGGTCCCAAAGCCTTTGAACAATGCGCTGGTTTTTTACGCATTAGTGAGGGTAAGAATCAGCTCGACGCCTCCGCTGTACACCCGGAGGCCTATGGCCTTGTTGAGAAGATTGCACGAGACATTAACAAGCAAGTAGGAGATCTGATCGGTGATACTGCATCACTCAATCAAATCGATCCAAAACAATATACCGATAACCAATTCGGCGTTCCGACTATCCGGGATATTCTCAGTGAACTCGAAAAACCCGGTCGCGATCCCAGACCGGAATTTAAAACAGCCACTTTCAAGAAAGGGGTAGATAAGCTGTCAGACCTGAAACCTGACATGATACTGGAAGGGGTAGTCAGCAACGTGACGCAGTTTGGTGCATTTGTCGATATCGGCGTACACCAGGACGGGCTGGTGCATATTTCTGCCCTGGCTGACAAATTTGTATCAGACCCGCATGATGTTGTTGCCACCGGCGATGTGGTGAAAGTAAAAGTAATGTCAATTGATGAAAAGCGAAAACGCATCGCGCTCACTATGAAACTTTCCGATCGCGCACAGGACCAAATGGACACGAAGCCAGCTGAGCGTCCGGCAGCCAGGTTAAAACAGCAGAAGCAGCATCAAAACAACCGGAAACCGAAGCAGGCGGATGTGGGTTCGCTTGGTGCGGCCCTGCTTCAGGCACAAAACCAGCGTAAGAAACATTAATCCACAAAAGATTTTGCCATTCGACTGGCATGAATTTCGTCTGACAGTACACTGCAACTTCCTGTGCACAGCGCACAGGTTCTATACGACGTGTCATTTAACTGACCAGCCGCCGCTACTTATCTGGTTACTCAGGCCGTCTCTGACGCCATCTCCTGACTATGCACCGGGCCAATCCAGTCCAGTGAAACGGAAACACACACATTGAACTTACGATATCTGTCAACGCTTGTAATGCTGCTCACACTGACAGCTTGCGCCGGCTCGGACGGCACTTTAACCACCGCAACCGGCAGCAGTGGTGAGCCAGTCAATCCGAACCAGGTGCTGCCACAGGTAATCACAGAATTGACTGCGCTGCACCGAAGCGGTCAGACATTTCTGGTCTGGCCTGAATCCGGTGGCGCCAGTTACCACGTTTATCGACACAGCGCGCCAATTACCGAAGCAAACCTGTCAAACGCTCAGAGGCTTACCGGTCGCTGGGGGGCACTGGACTCAAACACGTCCAGAAACACTTACAGATCCAGTCAGGAACCTGCCAACTTTGTGGTGGAAGATCTGGGATCTCCATTGGCAGACAACACCGGCCTGTTTGTACATACCATACAAGCGGGACAACAAGGTTCTGCTTACTACGGCATTACCACTGTCACCGGCAACGATACAGAAACACTAATCGCGCGTAACACGCTGGACACACCTGTGACAGAATCTGTGGCAACACCCAGACCGGTATTGGTTGCATCTCAAAACAGTGGCAAGGGACGCCTGTACACACATTACATGGACTACCAGAACTGGAACCCGACACTCAACGGTTATGCCTTCAGCTATACGGTCGCACTTCCTGCAAACTACAATGCAAGCCAAAGCTACCCGCTGCAACTTAACCTGCATGCTTTTGGAGAAGGCTTAACGTACCTCCCGCAAACTGAATTTGAAGACTGGGAAATTATTCAGCTATTCGCACACGACCCGGGTGAACAACAGGGCACCGTGCACACCTGGTGGTTTGGGCACGCTGCAGATCATAATTATCAAACACAGGGTCAGGTACCAGCGAGCGGCACCGTCGCAAACTATACCGAGCGACGCTTAATGGCAGCGGTCGGTGAAGTCATCCGTGATTCTGCTTTTAACGTTAACGCTGATCTGATTCATGTCATTGGTAACTCCATGGGTGCATCCGGCGCACTATCACTCGGGCTGCATTATCCAAACATCGTATCCGGTATTTACGCCAGCCAGCCAATGACCAACTATCCGGCCAGCCCAACGTTTCAATCAAACTTCATTCAACTGTGGGGACAACAACCTTCCGCGCTACAGGTGGTAAATTCAGGCCCCAACAGTGAAACCATTCAACGTTATGGTGCCGGTGGTAACGTGCCAACCACTGCATGGAACTGGATGAACCACCTGGATCAAATGAGAAGAAGAACAGCGGATGATTTTGCGTTTCTGGCTATCGACCATGGCAAAGCAGATACAACCATCGACTGGCAAACACAGGGCGCCCCGCTGGTTCAGGCGCTGACTGACGCCAATGCCGGTTTTACTGCCAATGCCCTGGAAGGTGTGGGTCATGGCTGGCAGGCATTTGCTGCGGTAGTGAAGCCTGTGTTCGGACTGGGCTTTGGAGACGAAGCGCCGTGGCGCTATCCGCAATCACTGAGTTACCCGTCGATAACCAATGCAAGTGGATCAGGTGCGATCAATCCAACGGTAACCGGCAATGACGGTTATAACCTGAATATAGAATGGTCAACCCCGCAAAACTCTTTTGCTGACGGTATTGTAGATACTAACAACCGCTACGAGATTTCTCTCAGGTCAACAGGCGGTGCCCAGTCTGCGAACATCACACCACGACGCACTACCGCCTTCCGACCTGCAAGTGGTACGCAGTGCCAGTGGAGCGCTGTCAGCATTTCGAATGGTCAAACACTGCAATCAGGAACGTCAACTGTCAATGCAAGTGGTGCGGTGACGGCAACCGGTGTGCCAATAAACGTTTCTCAGGGCACACGGCTTGGCATCAACTGCTAAACCGGCTTTGCCTGTTTAACCGCCAATACGATATCCGATAACCGCCGGAGGGTTAACGCCCCTCTCGGCGTCGTATTTCAAATTGAGCAACGTGAAGTAAAGTCGGCCGGTAACATCGTCATAAGCACCGCCACCAAACCTGAAGTCACGCGCGTTAAGCGGTACATTCCATTCTCCCCACTCATAGGGACGCACCTCACTGGCTGCTTTTCGCCCCAGTGCCACACGCCATAAGTCTCTGACGTCCCAGAACCAATAGTAGTTTTCAGTATCCGCTGGGTTAGCAGCGCAGTAGCCCGAGCAATCCTCACCATTATTTCGAGTCAATTTGTAACCAACTCCGCTGCGATGACCACCAGAATACCCGAATGTCGCGTAAGTCGCGGTACCGGGTACGATAAAGCCGTAGGTTGCCTGGCTTAGATGCGTCCAGAGTTCGTTGTCAAGTGATTCATTAAGTAAATCTTCTGCTAACGGGTATTTTAAATCAAAGCCCAGCAGTTCACGTGCGGGTATGGTTTGTTTGGGGGTTTTTTCATCAAACACCTGCAGATCTACGCACCAGGCCGATGGTCCAATGCTGAACCGGGTAATAATTGGCCTGCCACTGGAGCTGCCGGAAATATGCGAACAACCTAGTTGCTTCTGCCACTCAACAGGGACAGCACTGAGCCATCCGGCTGCCTTGGCACTGCCCTTTAATGCATAAGGGCCGCGAATCGAAGAGCGGGCTAGATTTGAAGACTCATTAATCACAAACGTAGTCTGGCGATTGTCAGCGGGTGCATCATAATATTCGATAGCATTCGCAAACAGCTTACCTTCAAACACCTCAAGCCCGACAATACTGTCCATTCCATCGCGATTGTTTTGTATCCGATCAAAAACACCGGCAAAGGGTTGCAGTGGATTGCCAATGGTTGGAAGTGATTCAACATCACCAGTGAAACCAAGTGTCTGCGGTATAGTAAACTGGGCAATCGCATCTTCCTGCTCATTGCCAACAATATACAAAGCGCCGTTATGTACTTCTATAACGCCCTGAGTCCAGTTGGTACTTGAAACGCCGTATTGCTCATCCGGTAGAACGAACCCGCCTTCAAAGATAAAGTCATCTTTGCTTAACAACGTTTGAGGATAAGTTGGTGGTGGCACAGGTGTGGCACAACCGGTAAGCACGAGCAGAAATACCAGAAAACAGATCGGGTAAGATCGCAAACCGGAGACTGCAGCCGGGTCAAACCTGTCAGGTATGGAGAGAGGATTCATGGCAAAGGCTGAACAAAAACCAAAAGCACAGACTACCACTTATTCCGCCAGTCGGTATTTTTCACTTGGCAGTTTATTAACGCAAATCATTAATGAATTAAAAAACTTTTGCCAGTACCTTCCTGCCACCTGAATTGATAATGCTGCGCTCGTTACTGTCCAGCAGCACAAAATACACACTCACCAAATAAACAACGGTGGCTCCGGCTGCTTGTAACAACAGGATTGCGTAAGAATCAGGTGCTCTGACCGAAGCAAAGTACTTCAACAGTACAAACAACAAGACACTCGACGGCAAGATTCTCAAATAAGTTCTTTTGAAATAGTCAACGAGGCTTGAGTTAATTGCGCGAGCCGTGAGAATGGGGGTGACTATTCCATACAGGGTAATCTGCGTTATGGCGGTACCGACCGCAACACCAATCAAGCCGAATTTCTGCACCAGAATGATACTAAGTATCAGGTTTAAGATAGAAAAGGAAAAATTATAAAAAGAGTACCGCTTGTGATTGGAAGTTCCAAGCAATATTGAATAACTAAGCAGCTGAGGCCCTTTAATTAACTGCGTCGTAAACAACACAGCCAGAATTGCTGAACACTCGACTGCATACCTGGGGCCCATCCATAATCCAACAAAATAATCACCCGTTGCCAGAACGCCAAGACACAGCAAGTTCGATAACACAAGCACAAACTTGGTTCCGGTTACGTAGGTATTGTAGATCGCCTGATTACCCTGCGTGGCATCCTGCTCACTAAAAACCGGAACAAAGGTCTGTGCCACCGCCAACATAAGCTTGTTGGTGTACTCCGACAGACTCCATGGAATCGTGTATATGGTAATTGCTGCTGCCGAAAGAAAATAACCAATAACAAAAGCATCGCTGTAGTACACCAGTTGCATGGCAACCATCGATAGGAACGTGTATTTACTGTAGTCATAGATGCTTTTGGCAGTTTCTTTTTCCGCCTTGGCCGGGCTCATTTTCACTTCAGGCTCGATCTTTTTTAACACCAGATACAACGAGGTGGTGGCGATGACGTTACCAATCAGGGAAATGACCCCCATCGCCAGAAGCCCATAGCCATGGGTTAATGCATAATAAAACGCCAGCGCCTTGAACACGCCTACTGAAAGATTAACTGCATTGATGACTTCGTATCGCTGAAAACCGTAGTACGCGCCAACAAGCACGTTGGTGGTAACAAAAATGGCGATATCAATTGAAGCAATAATAATAAGCTTTGATACCGTATCTCCCAACGCATCATCAAAGCCAAAAAACCGCACCATTCCACTGGAAATCAGTGGGCTGAAAACAATGAGCGCTGTGGCTACACACAGCAGAATTAATAATCCGGTGCTCATTACAATGTTCAGAGACCGGTAATCATTCAACGCTTTATATTTGGACACATATTTGGCGACTGCAGAGCTAACACCAAGATCCAGCAGCGCCATATATCCGGTCAGTGCAGCAATGACCGACCAGACCCCGTACTTTGTATCACCAAGGGTATGGATTAAGAACGGAGACAACAGGAAGGCGATAACAATCGCACCGCCAATTCCCACGTAATTCGAGAATATATTCCTGGAAATAGTTTTAAGTACGGACACTGGTACTGATTCTCGTTACGTGGCGCTCGGCGAGGCGTCCACTACTCTGTTTTTGATAACAACGGCGGGGTTGCCAGCCACGATGACCTTGTCACCTACCGGGTTAACCACAACCGCTCCCGCGGCAACCACCGTCTTAGATCCGATATCGGCCATCACGACCGCACCATTACCAATCCAGCAGTCATCGCCGATTTTCACTTTGGTGATTTTTCCACCCTGCTCCCGAATCGGCGTGTCCAGATCATCGATTGCATGCTGGTTTTTACCGCTGAGCACATGTACGCCGCTACCTAGCAGGCAATCTTTGCCAATGCTGCAACTGCCGATGTTGCATTGCGGGCCAATATAGGTGCCACTACCGATTTCGGTGTCCTGCTGAGAGAAAAGTGTTGCAAACGATATGACCACCTCGGGCTCACAGCGCGTCATGGTCATACGGTAAAAACTGTTGCGTAGATAACTGCCGATCTTTCCAGGGAAAAGACTCAGGAACTGCGCATGAGAAGCGAAAACACTGTTGGTGTCACTAACACTCGACAGCAATTTGAAAAAAATAAACAGCGGAAACACCAGAATGCTGGAGACAACAGAGATCGCATCTTTGGATCGCATGGATTATCCGTCAGGAATTCGAAAGTATCAGGTCGACCAGTGGCCGATTCTTGGCTTCCCATCTATATTCTTCGTTGATGAGCCGGCTGGCAGATTCGGAAAGCTGTTTGTACTTTTCAGGTTCGTTAACCAGCTCCTCTATGCGCTGTGCAAAATGGTCAGGTGAATCTGCAATAAGAAAATGTACATCACCCTCGCCATCAATACCCTCTGCCCCCAACGGCGTAGTCACTACCGGCAGGCCACAGGCAAACGCCTGCAGGATCTTATTCTGCACGCCGCGCGCTATCTGAAAAGGTGCAATAAATACATCTGCCTGATGATAATACGGCAGCATGTCATCAACGTAG
Source organism: uncultured Granulosicoccaceae bacterium (assembly GCA_937931165.1). GTDB lineage: Bacteria > Pseudomonadota > Gammaproteobacteria > Granulosicoccales > Granulosicoccaceae. The sequence goes on along the minus strand of CALHCI010000037.1, from coordinate 53,944 downwards.
CCTGTAACTTTGACGTTTTTATAGTGCTCCAGATCAAGCACACGCTGGGTGGGTTTCATTCCGGCGACTATCAACCGGGCATCCGGATATTTTTCGACAATCTGCTCCCAGACGTTTTCTGCAAACCAGCAGATAGCGCTTTCGTTTGGCAGATAGTCCATGACACCCGTGAACAGCAACGTGGGTGACTGAGAGTGCTCAGTGCTGGCGGGCGGATAAAAGTCAGAGAGATCTACACCGTTTCCGATCACTTCAAGATTTTCACCAAAACTGTTGTGTTTAGTACAAAACAAATCTGCTTCTGCCTGTGATACAAACACGCAATGGTCAACCAGCCGCTGTACCTTTTTTTCGTAGCGACCAAGCACTCTGGCTTCATAGCGGTAAATAAACGACATTGGCAGCTTTGAAACTTCGCTGAAGCGCTGCCATTTGTCGGAGTCAAGATCCATAAAATCGACCAGAACTTTGCATCTGGAATTGCGGTTATCGGCAATCAGGGCATACTCCGCCATTGCCGAACTGGTGCAATACAAAACATCTGCCTCGTGCTCTGCAAGATGCGAATTCAGTTTGTTTTGTAGTTCCCGGAAGTGAAACTTTGCGACACTGAGCGACTGTCCGGTAAAGAGGTTCCGCAACATACGCAGCGAGCTTCTACCAGAGTGACTGGCAATGACTTTAAACGAGGTTTTGGATGCATACTCAGCGACCAGCGCTTCGTCTTCAGGCTCGTGCATCGGACAAAACAGCGTCACATCACACCCGGCCTCTCTAAGAGCCTCGAGTTGATGATAGGTGCGTATTTTTTCCCCTTTTATCGGGGGATACGGCACCCTATGGCTCAACACCACAATTTTCACACAAGTATTCCGATTAAACGTTCAGGGAGATAGCGCTATGGTGGTCGAGAATGTGTTTAAAACCTTGGCCGCCAGGCACACCGGACCTACTATCATCAGCGGCCGTTAGTATAACAATCATTAGTCCTCTCACATCATTTACTGTTGTTAAAATCCAAACTAGACACTCCGTGTAAACTAATTTTACGATCCGGGGCTCAAACTGTCGCGCCAGCAACGGTTGGCGGGAAATCTGCGTTGCACTTCTCACCCGGGCGGTTCTCCAATTGCTGCACATTCCCAAACGTTTTCGAACCAGGTCAAAAACACACCGAACATGCCAGAAGCCTCCCAATTCGACATCAAAGCCGAGATAAAGAAATATCTCAAAAAAGACCCGCGACGCGTTGAATCAGCACTTGACCAACACCTTTCAGATGCTTCAAGCCTGACAGCCGCAAAAGCAAAGCTGAGCCAGATTCAAGACCTTCAGCAGCAACTTTCCGACAAGGACACACACAGGAAAACACTGTCCCGTCAGATCGGGCCGGCACGTAAGCAGAATCTCGACTGCCAGGATCTCATTTCTGAGGTATCTGCGCTCAGTGAACAAATAAAAACGATTGAAGCCAAGCGCGCCACAACCATTGATGAGGTCGCAGCTCTGTGCGCTTCGGCTGATGACAACAATCAAAGTGGCAGTAGCTCGCCGCGTCATTTTATTGCCGCACCAGCACAGCAGAACACCAAAGAAGATGAGCTGTTACTGACAACCGAAACGGGCGGCAATGACTGGCAGAAATTTGTGCAATCCTGTAGCCATGCGACGGTATATCACGATGCTCGCTGGCACGCGCTTATCGAGCGTAATTTTACCCACCAGACATTACCTCTGGTCTGCAGATCTCAGGACGGGACCATTCTCGGGGTGATGTCACTGACCCACCTGAGTAGCAAAATATTCGGATCGTTTACAATTTCAATGCCCTACTTCAACTACGGCGGACCACTAGCCGGCACCGAAGCTGTAGAGCAAAAACTGATGCAATACGGTGCAGAGCAGTCCAAACGACTGGGCTGCAGCCATATGGAGATCAGAGAGACGCGGTTACGCAGTGACTGGCCATCATCACAGAAAAAAGTCAGTATGGTGCTCAGATTGCCACAGGACGACGAAGCGCTGAACAAGCAGCTTGGTTCCAAACTAAGAGCGCAAGTTAAACGCGCTGCCAGCCATGAAATGACGACGCTTACCGGCAGCACTGAACTGCTAAACGAATTCTATGCAGTATACAGCCGCAACATGCGAGACCTGGGTACCCCGGCCTACGGCAAACATTTCTTTGCAGATATCCTGAAGACCTTTCCACAGGAGTCATTTATTACTGTAGTGAGAAAGGACAACCAGGCACTGGCGGCGGGATTTCTTATTGGTTACAACGATAAGCTGGAGATTCCATGGGCCTCATCGCTAAGAAAGCACAATCATCTTGGCGCCAACATGTTTCTCTACCGTTCGATTTTGTCTGAAGCGATCTCACGTAACTACGAATATTTCGACTTCGGTCGCTCGACTAAAGAAGCAAACACTTACAAATTTAAAAAACAATGGGGCGCCGAAGAATATCCGCTATCGTGGCACTACTGGACTGAGTCCGGTGAGCTGCCCGAAATCAATCCGGATAACCCGAAGTACAAGCTGGTCATTGCCGTCTGGAAGCGAATTCCGGTATTTATCACCAGAATTATCGGACCGTTGATTGCGCGGAATCTTCCTTAGCTTTTATGAATTGCGTCGTGCCTTTTGGCCAGGTACTAGCCACCCATCACACCGGTTTCGAGCGCACCGGTTTGTGACAGCACTTTGTAGTACAGATCGTTGTATTCATCTGCCATACGCTTCGCAGAGAATTTTGAATTCACAAGATCAGATGCGTTACGGGAAATCTCATCGGCAAAATCATCGTTCCACAGCAGTTTTTGCCAACACTCTGTGAGCACATCTTTGTCTCCCAATGGTGCAAGCATTCCGGTTTTTCCAGACTCTATTAGCTGATCCACGCCCGGAATATCATAGGCAGCGACCGGTACACCCATCGCCATTGATTCCATTAAACAGCGTGGTATTCCCTCAAGCGTTGAAGTCATAACAAACAAATCAAAAGTAGTCAGATAATCCAGAGGATTGTTTTTAAACCCTAAAAACTCAATATTCGCTTTGTGCTTCTTTGAACCAGCGTACTCTTCGTACTCTTTTCTGGCATCTCCGTCACCCAGCAGTACCAATCTGGTGCCCGGACGATCCTCAGCAATGCGATCAAAAACATCGAGAATGTCTGCAACGTTTTTTCTACCGATTAACTGACCGATAAAACCAATTGTCCGGTTTTCACTGCGTGCGGGATTTTCCGAAGGCAACCGGTTTTGTATGCTGGTGAGATCTACGCCGTTTCTGATGTACTCAATTTTTTCTTCAGCAACATTGTACTTGCGCACATCCTCACATAGCTCGACAGACAATGGTGCTACATAATCAAAAAAACGAAATGTTCGACACCCCATACCAATAAACAGATTGAGCTTCCAGTCATCGAGTTTTTCAAATCCGTGTGGCGTTGAAATCGATTTCACTCCGGCTTTTTTGGCAGCGAGAATACCCAGAATATCCGACTTATAACCATGCGTATGTATGATGTCTATTTGTCGATCTTTGAGTAACTTTGCTAACGCGCTTACCGCACGCGGGTCAAACTTGAATGACATCGGCACCTCATGCACCGGATGACCCAATTCACGAAAAGCTCTGGTCAGCTGTAAATCCTGATTCTCTGCTTCTTTGGTCACAACCAGTTCCGAATGAACCGTGTCGTTATCCTGATTATTGACCAACGCCAATATCCATTTTTCCGCCCCGTAAAATCCGGTAGAGCAAATAAAATGGAGAACTTTTACTTTTCTGTCATTAGTCATATTAGGCACTCTTGCTTTCTTTATGTGGTACGCCGGAAAACACACCCTTGACCATACCAACAGCACGTGCCAAAAAGTATACGAGGTAAAAATACACGAGCACCGGCAACCCAACCGGTACAGATGATTTTCTTTTTAGTCGAATGGCATAGAGGAACGGTGCCAGTAGTACAAACAACATTAACGCAACACTTAACAGTATCTTTCCAGATATCAATAAAATCATTGCAATCAGAAAACTCACACCAACCACCACCGGCACAATAAAGCTTGGCCACTCTGCTATTTCTATTTTACGCCCACGAATAGAATCAAGGTTGGAGGTCCCACGCCAGATTTCCTTGCGAAACAGCGTACTATAGTTTTTGTCTTCTCCCAGATGTACAAACCAGGAATCATCAGATAACGCAATCTCACCCGACTGAGCCAGCGTATTGGTAAACACCCAGTCTTCGCAGGTCTCAAGATGCTCCGGAAATTTGGGATGTTGATTAAACACCGATTTTTCGATAAATAAAGCATTACCAGGTAAGGCATTGACGTTACCGGCATTCGCCTGGCTCATCGAACTCTTAATGACATCTACCGTTGTCTTGTCAGTATCAGCCTGTTGAACTGCACCACTCAGCAGACAGTTTTGGTTATCCTGTAATGTTTTTATCATCACCGAAACCCAGTCTTCTGCCAACCGAACGTCAGCATCAATAAATGCCAGGTACTGTCCGTTTGCGCGCTCTGCACCAAGGTTCCGACCAAAGGAGATAGTTTTACCAGGTGGAATAGCAACAAAATCCACCCCACCACTATCAAACATTTGCGTTAACCGCGACTGTAGAGAGGTATCATGATGCGCATCTTTTGAAATAATGATGACTTCAATTGCCCCTTCAATCACTTGACGGGAGATCGACGTCACCGTTTCTACCAATAACGCATCTCTACCATGATGCGGAATAACAAAACTGACTAACACATCGTTTGTGTTTTTACTGTCCAAGACGTGTCCTCACCCATTCATACTCACGTTTCGGGTTTGTTGTTTTAACCACTCTGGATAATCCGGATGTCACCGCACCAAAAAAATCACCGACGCGATAATGACTATATTGTCCATGCGTAGCATTGACAGTGAGTTGATCCAGCTCTGAATGGGCCGGGGACTCAGTGTCCATTAGGCCAGAGGGGCCATGGTTCTGCAGCAACAAGGCCTGAATACGAGCAAAATATAACGTATCTGATTTTGACAGAGTACGGACCACATAATCTCTGAAAAAGCATGCGCGTTTCAGAAACGCCTGCCTGTCTTCTACTGCGTAAAGGTAGGCTGCATACAGTACATTTGCTTTGCGGATTTCCTGCGCGGCCCAGGTATCGTTTGGATACTCGAGTTTGTCAGGCTGCTCCAGATAGGGCTGCTCGTTCGCTTCCATCCATGTTGCATAATGCAGCAGTCCATCACGAGCGTGCTGGAAACCTGCGTTAAAATTCTTTTGCTCACGCCTTGTGTCCAGAAAACGCACTACCTCCTGCAGAAATACCGTGTAATACCAGGTATGTTCTATATCGTGCAGATCACGCTGTTCGATATCGTCTGCCGCCCCAAACGTATTGACAATAACAAACTCGGCCTTGTCTAAATACGCCTGATTTCCTGTCAGCTCAAAACTGTCTAGCAACGCTCTTATGTAATTGCCAACACCTCTATCAAACGGGTAAAGATATTTAAAAACTCTCTGACCACGCAATGACGCGATCAGTTTTTTAACATCTCTTGACAACAACGTTTTGCAAAACTCGACGAAAGTGCCTGTGCCTTCATAGTAATTTGCAATCCATGACGTCATGCCAATAACCGCATTTCTCGCATCCATGTTGCCAGTGAGAAAGTAGTAAGTCTTTAACCCGCTGGTGTAACAGTGCTCCGGACCGGGGCCACCACCACGCGGACCTGTCCAGTCATCTGCATAGTGATCTTTTGAGTAAGTACGATGACTGGCCGTGGACGCCTTTTGATAATGATCTGTATGCCAGAACAAACCGTGATTGTACTCGGCACGATCCTGATCAGTGTGGTAAATATCAATATCAACAACATGACGTGCCAGCTCATCCATAAGCTTGTACCAGCGCGCGTCCCCGGTGAGCAGATACTGTCGGGCAAATCCGTAAACACAGTCGTACTGATTGTTATAGTGAGATATAAAATAGCTGCCATCATCGTGATACAGCGTTTCATGATCTGCGACTACATCGCCAAAGTTGCGCCAGCCGAACTCATCCTGTTGTTCTCTTTTTGCAAAAAATCCCTTATCCGGATCAAAAGATTGCTCCAGTAGTTTTTCATACGGCTCACAGGATGCACCAACTGGCGTACCCAGCACCTGTGCCTGCTCGAACGCCGCTGCATCAACAGATACAAAGCAGCGGTCTCTGTCACTCAATACCCGCATTTTCGATGCGTCGAGATTGTCAGCGACAGAAAAATGAAAAGTGTGTTGTTTCCGTTCGCCGCCCTGAAGCTCATGGCAATCGCCGGCAATCGCCGGAAAAATGTCAAACTCAATCGAACTGTCGATAGTGGTTTTTTTCGGGAAGTTTTGCCAGTACTCGTCCGGTGTGATCGACAAGTACCGATTTGCACCACCGTTGATGACAATTGCAGGCTCCGCCCTTGCCCCGGACTGTACAGCACCACCAGTCAACTCCAGTTGATAACCACAAAATTCGTTACGACACTCATTGTACCGGTTTACATGTGCCGGACTTTGCCAGTGTTCGCCGCCACTTGAAGCCTGATACAGAGAAATGGAAGGATGCACACGATGAGAAATCCAGTCATTGCCGCATTCTTTCTGAAACAGAATCTCATCCTGATCTGCGAACGGCAACTCCAGAGCAAACCGCTCAAATAAAACGGAGCCGGGATCTCCAAGATCCCAGATACCATCACGGTGCTGCGCCCGTTGCGGATTGTGGATACCTGCTTTCACGGAGAAACTGTTATCTGCAAAAAGATGAAACTCAACGTTGAGGATTAATTCCCGATCATCGCTAAACCGCACATGGCCCTCTACATCAACCACCGCAGAGAGTGCGTCGCTGAATTCAAGCGATGGACTCTTATAGGTGATTTGACAAGGTCGGCCTTCTTCATCGGTTATATAAAACCCGGCGCCCTCCCCGTGCAGCAGCACGTCCGATAAAAGTATTTCGGGAAACCCCCGACCTTCGGTAAACCGATACGAGATTTCCTCGTGAGTCACCGTTAAACCATTATGCTGTGATATCTCAAACCCGCTAAGCACTGGCATCTCACTCGCTGATGCCTTATCGAGGTAAATATCCGCTGTCGCTGAGTTGCCAGCAAATTTCACCAGACTCCATCGAATACTGCCATCACTCCACCGAGATTTAACCTCGACGACAGACGGCAGACACTGACCGTTGCCACTGCGAACGCACAGCCCGGCAGCATCGTCGGTACCGCCCGCAGGCAATGGTACGCCCACGACGAACACGCGCCCGGTATTATCCGGAGTGCTCGACGCAACTCGTAACCGAATCGGATTAAATTTTTCGTTGCCCACTCAGATTAACTTTGTAGTTTTTGTGATTGAAGTCACTAAAATGCCCGTTGGCGGAGGAATGCCAATTGGCGGAGGTTTGATGAGGTAAGACAGGGATATACTGCTCCCCAAGCCTGTATCGGCCTGAAGTCTGCAACTCTACAATATCGACCGCAAGCTCTGATTGAAAACAACTAATAACCAGGCAGTCGCGGCGCGTACAGTCACGGTAACCGTAATTCTGATCACATTTCAGCCCGCTACCGATCACTTACGGCGGCTAACGCAATAAAACAACGTGAACAATGTTACGTGGCTAATTGCTGATTACAGTGTGACGGTATATCTTGGCGCAAAATCTTATCTGGTCGGCTACCCCGCTCACAAGACGGGGGCGCAGATATTGCTGTCGTAAATCGATTGCCAGATAATTCGGCGCATCCTGAAAATCCGCGTTCCAGCATGATGGTATTACCAACCAGCGGCCGCAACGCCCGGGTCAGCAAAGAATATTAACGCAGCAAATCCTGTTCATACACACAGTGAAAGATATTGAACTACAGCGCGTCAATTGAGCCTCACTCGTCTGACCGCAGACGAAAGGCAAACTAACAATGAGTATCGCAGCGTTAATTTACGTCGCATTCGCCTGCGTGATGAGCCTGTTTGCTCCCTGGCTCGGGGTGATATTTTATTACCTGTTCAGTGTCGGGCAGATGCAGTCTATGTGGCCTCATCATTTTGGTGCAGAAAGCAGAGTTGCGCTGTTGATGACGGCAGCAACTCTGATCGGACTTTGTGGCGCAACCGCCATCCGTGGTATCAATTATCGGATCCTGTTGTACCCGCATACCATCGCAATTGTGATTTTTGCGGCCTGGGTGAATCTGTCTATTCCCTACACGAGTTTCTCGGTTTACTACAACCCGCTACCAGGCGAGCTGACCACCAGCGAAATCGTCGAAATCTTTAACAAGATCATCATCTTCTACTTAATTGCTGCTTTGCTTATCGACACGCGAAAAAAGTTGATTTGGTTGATCTATGGATTTGCGTTAATACTGGTTTATTACACCTATTGGGCAAACGTTATGTACTTGTCCGGTCAATATTGGCTGTTCGGCATCAACGGAAGACTCGGTGGCATGCCGAAAAGCGTGTACTTCGATGAGAACTATCTGGCAATGCTGTATGTATTTGCCACCCCGGTGCTCTACTACATTGGCATCTCATTCCAGAATTTCTACTTAAGATACGGCATCTGGTTAATCATCCCGCTAACCTGGCATGCACTGTTTTTGACCGGTTCACGCGGAGGGCTGTTGGCACTTGGCTTTGTCATCACTTACATTTTTTTCCGCAGCTTCCACAAACTAGCGTCTATCGGAATCGTCATTGGCCTTACCGTCGCGATTATTTACCAAAGTGGTGTGTTACTGAATCGAGTCGATGAAACCATAGACAATGCCGCCCAGGTTGAAGACGACGTTATTTCCGAAGAAGAGGCATTAGATCCACGCCTTGTGTCATGGAAGGTGGGCATGGAGATTATTCGAGACTATCCGGTCTTCGGGGTAGGCGTTGGCAATTTTACCGTGGCATTTCCAGACTACAGCAATACCAAACGACACGTCGCACACAACACGTTCATCCAACTGGCTGCCGAGTGTGGTCTATTAACCGGACTCATTTACCTGTGGTGGTTCTGGATGCGCTTCAAAAACTTCTTTAAGAAGCCTCCACCGGATGCGAAGTTCCCGGCAGGTCTGCACAGGGACTATCTGGAAGATCTACTCAACAGCCTGTACATCGGCTTGTTCATGCTCGCTATATTTCTTGATCTGATGATTTTCGAAATATTGTATTTCATATTTCTGCTGTCATTCAGCAAGTACGTGATTGATTACAAGGTACCGGACAACTACCGGAAACCAAAAAAATCTATTTACAGGATCGGCCAGCGGGAACCTGTACCAGATCAACCGGCAGAAGCTGAGACAACTTATACCCGGTAACAGCTCAGGCCATCACCTTTTCATAGGTGGTGGCATATTGATTAGCCATGGTGGTGACGGAGAATTTCTGCTCGTAAGTGCGCTTTGCCTGCTCTCCAAACTGACGCCTCTGTTGCGGCGCATTGGTCAATTTACTCATCCATTCCGCCAACGCTGCAGTGTCACCCGAGGCGACAACCACGCCGTTTTTCTGATCTTCGATAAGCTCTACGTTCCCGCCGACTGCTGTCACTATCGAACACGTACCGTTTGCCATCGCTTCCAGCAAAGTCATTGATGTACCTTCGCTAAAAGATGTCAGCAGGTAGAGATCAATAATCGCCATATACTTTGCAGTATCGGATTGATACCCGGTGAAAATAACGCTATCGCTAATGGCAAATTTCTGCACTAGCTCCTCAAGCGACTTGCGTTCATCGCCGTCTCCAACCATCAATAGTTTCGTGTGCGGATTCTTCTGATGCACCTTGCTAAAACCTTCAATCATCATCGGAAGATTCTTGATTTCGTCGAAACGGGCAATGGTTCCAAACACCAGATCTTCTGAATCTATACCAACGTCAGCACGAAAGTAATCACCCGCCTCATCGGCAGTGGGGACTGACGTGCCATTATAGATAACCTTGATAGACTTTCGCGAAAACCACTCATAGTGCCCGAGTGCATCAGCGGTGGCCGCAGAAATTGCCACGATAGAATGAGTGAAACCGCCTAGCACAGGGTTCACCAACCTGCGCTTCCAGCTATAACTATCCGGGTAAAATCGTCCATGCTCGGTAAATACAATACGCACACCGGTAAATAGTGCAGCGAGCGCACCATACACATACGGCGTGTACTGATGACAGTGAATAATATCAATCTGCTGCTGCTTTAATAAGGCTCTTAATTTGCTAATCAATGCCCGATCAAAACCTGCTGTTCTGTCAAATACATGGAACGCCACGCCATCCTGCTGCAACGCCTCACCAATCATCCCTACCTCGCCGTCGAGGCAGGCAATGCTGCACTCAAAGCGCGAACTATCCAGATTCTTGACGAGCTGACTGATCACTTGTTGTGTGCCGCCAACGCCCATTTCATGAGTCACGTGCAATACACGAAAGCGTTTTCTAACGGAATTCAAACTTGTTTCTCTACGATTCTATAAATCGACATCGTTGCACAGAATTTACTGTACATAGTGCTGCCACCATATTTCGAATGTTAGCAAGCTCCACAATTCCTGTGAGTAATCTCTTTCTCCGGATTTGTGCAGCTCCCAAATGGAAGTGATTTCACTCACCTTGAAAAAATTTGATAAACCGCTGTCGGCCGCCAGCAGGTGTTGCTCAGCCAGCTCACGAATTTCATTGCGCAACCATGCAGCAAGCGGCACCGAAAACCCCATTTTCTTCCGGTACAGTGTTTCGTCCGTTAAGAAGCCTTCTAGAGATGTTTTCAGTACACTCTTACCCTGCTTGTTTTCAATTTTCATGGAAGATGGAATAGACGCTGCGTATTCAACCACGCGATAGTCCAGCAATGGCGCTCTGGTCTCCAGTGAATTTGCCATACTCATTCGATCAACCTTGACGAGAATATCCCCAGGCAGATAACTTTTAATATCTGTGTACAAAAGCTTAGCCAGATGATCATCGGTATCCGCGGCATTATAGTAATTTCTGGTTAGCTCAGAGACATCGTAACCAGATAAATCCTGCCTAAAAGAATCTGTAAGCATGGTGTCCCACAGATGGGTTCTGAAGAACGAGTTGGACAGAAAAAACGCGTGGGATGGCTCGCATGATAACGAGTGCAACAACGAACCGGCACGCCGGAAGGAATTGAGCTGGCTGTTTACTAAATGCCCGGAAAGCCCGGATAGTACAGACTTACGCAGCATGGACGGTACGCAGTTGCGCAACCGATTTTCAAACTGATCGTTTAAATATTTACTGTAGCCGGCAAAGTTTTCATCACCGCCATCGCCCGCCAGCGCTACAGTTACCATGGTACGAGCCAGTTGCGACACAAAATAGGTAGGCACAAATGAAGGGTCTGAAAATGGCTCATCAAACATGCGGGTGATGTCGAGCAGATGAGACTCAACTTTTTCCTTCACAGTAAATTCGTGATGACTGGTTTTGAACTGGTTGGCTACTTTTTCGGCAAATTCAACTTCATCGAACTTTTTATCATTAAATCCGATCGCACAGGTAGTCACGGGCTCGGCACTGTTGCGGGCCATCATGCCGACAACCGCGCTCGAATCGACACCACCACTGAGAAAGGCTCCGAGTGGCACATCACTGATCATACGCAGCCGGGTGCTGTCTTCAACCAGATCAAAAAGATCCTCGTGAATCTTATCTCTGCTGTCGCTTCTCACGTCGGCAAACGACACGTCCCAGTAGCACCCTGAATCAATACCGCTTTCATTGACCCGCATCCAGTGACCCGGAGAAAGCTTGTGTATAGAACTGAAGATAGATTTAGGATCGGGGACATATTGATAATGAAAGAAATCCATCACCGCATCAGGACGAATTGACTTATCTACACCTGGAGCACAAAGGATTGATTTAATTTCCGAGGCAAAAATGAACTGATCGTTTTTGCTGTAGTAGTAAAGCGGCTTTTTACCCAGCCGGTCTCGGGCCAGAAACAGAGACTTCTGCTGCTTGTCCCAGATTGCAATGGCAAACATTCCGTTAAGCATTTCCAAACAGTTTGCGCCATGCTTCTCATAAAGTGCCAGCAGCACTTCTGTGTCTGATGACCCTCGGAACACTACACCTTCAGATTCAAGCTGTTGTTTATGGACCTGAAAGTTGTATATCTCACCGTTATACACAGTGACATAGCGCCCGCTGGCGGAATGCATCGGCTGTGCACCCGCCTCACTGAGATCAATAATACTCAGCCTTCTATGGCAAAGACCAACCTGCTCATCGCAGTAGATATCACCGGCATCAGGCCCGCGATGACGTATTGCCTCCCCCATTCTCGATAGCAGCTCAGGCGCTCCATCACTCGGGTTGCGGTATCGGGTAAACCCTGCAATTCCACACATTTCAACAATACCGCCTTAGATTTTTCATAGTTGATTCTTAAACCGGTTAATCGACCATACGGTAACAAAGCCGGCCGCCACCTGATGCAATCTTTTAGAAAACTTACAAAGTTCCGCTAGTAAACCAGCACATAGCGTTATCCGCCGTGTAAGCTGCGCCCACTGTATTTTATTAGCTCGAAACTGCCCAGACATGAACGAACACTCAGCTCCAACTGCTAACGCGATGACGGTAGACGTCGAAGACTACTTTCAGGTTTCGGCCTTTGAGTCCTATGTCTCAAGGGAAAACTGGAAAAATTTCGCCGGCAGGGTGGAACACAACACTGATCGCATACTTGAAATGTTCAGTGCTCACCAGGTTCAGGCGACATTCTTTACGCTCGGCTGGGTTGCTGAGCACTACCCGGATCTGGTCAAACGGATTGTCAGCGCCGGCCACGACCTCGCCAGTCATGGCTGGGATCACCGCCGCGTAACCAACCTCACCAGACAGGAATTTGCCACTGATCTGAAAATGTCTAAAGAGAAGCTTGAAGATGTTTCGGGCACTGAGGTTAACGGATACCGGGCACCCAGTTATTCATTTACCCGAGAAAACGAATGGACACACGACGTGTTGCTTGAACAAGGGTACGCGTACAGTTCGAGTATTGCACCGATAAAACACGACCTGTACGGCATACCGGATGCACCCAGATTTTCGCATCGGTATGCCGAACAGCGAATTCTGGAACTACCGATTACGACAGTGCGGTTACTCAATAAAAATTATCCGTGCGGTGGTGGCGGCTGGTTTCGACTGTACCCATACGGAGTGAGTAAGTGGGCAATCAACCGGGTAAACCACAAAGATCAGGAGCCAGCAATCTTTTACTTTCACCCCTGGGAAATTGACCCGGATCAGCCAAAAATCGACAATCTGGATACTCGCACCCGGTTCCGTCATTACCAGAACCTTGAAAAAATGGAAGGTAAGGTCGTTAAACTGCTGAAGGATTTCGACTGGCAGACCATTCCTCAGGTATATGCAGACCAGCTGAAGTCGGCAGCTTAGGCAACAAATTGTTTTACAAAGCAAAATTTATAAAACTGTGACCAATTGAGAATTATTTCCGGTACATAATAGATAAACTATCTGGTTGCTCAGTCAGCGTCTGGATTACAAATTGGGGGGTAGTGCCCTGAACGAACACATCAAACGACAGTTCTACAGATGATTGCCGCCACAATCTAAAAGCTGTGTTGTAGTCAGCGGAGCGTCGTTTTGTGTCAGGTAATGTTCGACAGAGGCGTACGCTCTTAAACAATAACAACAAGAAGCTGTGTGGCTCGAAACGCGCCTGAAAGCATCGACAAATCGAGAATTGATATATGTATATGGAATACTACGGGTTAAGCGGAGACCCTTTCCGTCTTGCGACAGACTATCGAAACCTGTATTCCCAGCCCGTGTTTACCAAGGCTGCCTCATACCTGCAATACGGAATGCAGTCGTCAGACGGTATCGTACTGATTACCGGGAAGGCTGGCACGGGAAAATCCTCGCTTGTTAACAGTGTGCTGGTTGACTCACGTGATCACAACCACGACGCTATGGTTATCGAATGCCTTGACTATGATGGTACGCAGCTACTGTCGTACTATGCACGGCTGCTCGGCGATGATAACCGCCAGCTTAGTCTTACAGATGCGATGTTCTCTGTCACACAATCGTTGAAACATCTGCACGAACAAAACAAGCAGCCTGTTCTGGTACTGGACGAGGCACACCAGCTGACCTGCGATGCGCTGATCAAGCTCACGGCACTGGCGAACCAGCGGGTTAATGGATATCCATTAGTGCAGTTGTTTTTAGTCGGTCAACCGGATTTATGGCAAAAGATATCTCAGCCACAACATGAACAGCTTCACCAACGATTGTCAGCAACATGCGAGATTGCACCGTTAACAGACGAAGAAACAAAGGATTATATTTTACAAAATTTACAAGCTGTCGGGTGGAATAACAACCCAGTTATAGCATCAAACGTTTATACTGCCGTCCACCGATCCAGCCTCGGAATCAGACGCTGGATCAACCTCATCTGCAGCCGCCTTATGCTCCATGCGATGGCGCATGACCGGCAAGAACTTGAATTGCCGGACCTTTGCGAGGTGATCAGTGATCTGATCAGCGAGGGACTACTGCCGCAGGAAATTCGCGAATCAAACCTAATAGCTGCGTGATACTGAAGCCATGAAGATAAAAATTCTCTACACCGCGTTGATGACTTCTTTCCTGGTCGGCTGCGCAACACCAAACACCCAGCAAGTCTCAACTGAGAACCCGGGTGCCGCAGAAGCCGCGACTACCGCGACGCAAGCCTCAGAGCCAGACTACAAATACGTGATCGGCCCTGGTGATACGCTGGATATATTCGTATGGGGCTACAAAGACCTGTCTGTTTCTATCCCGGTACGCCCTGACGGTAAAATCACCACACGTCTGGTTGAAGACATGGCAGCAAGCGGGAAAACACCAACGGTACTCGCGCGTGAGCTTGAAGATCAATACAAAAGCTACGTTAAAAACCCGACCGTTACTGTCACTGTAAACAAGTTTAAGGGTGCGCCTTCACAACAAATCAAAGTGGTTGGTGGCGGTACGCAACCAAGAACTGTCCCGTATGTTAACGGTATGACGGTACTCGATGTAATGATTGAGGTCGGCGGCCTTAAAAAGTTCTCAAGCGGAAACAAAGCGGTATTGGTTCGCAACGAAAACGGAGCAAGTAAGTCTTATCGTCTGCGACTACACAACTTGTTAAAGAAGGGTGACATTTCAGCTAACCGCGCTGTTAGACCTGGTGACACCATTATCATCCCTGAGTCCTGGTTCTAAGGCAGTTAGCCTGGTAATCCTTTCAGTTCACACCTTACGATGATTCTATAATGCATGAGTTATTTGACAAAGTAAGCGAGTTTATCTGGGGCGTCTGGCGCTACCGGTGGACCGCGTTGCTAACAGCCTGGATTGTTGCATTGCTGGGTTGGCTTATGGTAGCACAGATAGATGCACGCTACCCCGCCACGGCCAGACTGTTTGTTGACTCAAACAGAATTCTGGAACCACTGCTAAACGACATAGCGGTCAAGCCAAATCTGAAGCAGCAGGTCTCTCTCATCAGTAAAACCCTGTTGAACCGCCCTAACCTCGAAGAACTGATCGATGACCTCGATCTGCTTTCTACGTTTGACGGCGTCACTAAGGAAGGCCTGTTAAAGTCGTTGCAGAATGACATCGAGATTCTCGATACCAACGAGAGCAAGTCAATCTATGTGGTTAGCTACTCACACGAAGATCCGCAGGTTGCGATCGACGTGGTGCAGCACATGATCGATATATTTGTTAGCAGCTCACAAAACGCTGACCGCTCTGACAACCAGACTGCACAACGCTTTCTGGACATTCAAATCGAAGACTACGAAGAACGTTTGATTGCTGCAGAGCAACGACTTGCCCAGTTCAAACGCAAGCATGCGGGATCACTCCCCGGCGAATCCGGCGGTTACTACCAACGTTTAGAGAATCTTGTACAGCTCGAGCGCACCGCAGAACTCGAGTTACAGGAAGCGATCAACGAACGCAATACGCTTCGCGCCAATCTTTCAGAAGAAGAGCGCAAGATCAGAAGCTCTGCAAGCAACAGCAGCCCGTACGACGCCAGAATCAGAGAGCTTCAGGCACAGCTTGATGAGCTTTTAGTTCGCTACACCCAACGGCATCCACAAGTTTCCATTTTGCAGCAATCGATCGAAGATTTACGGCAGCAAAAGGCTGCATCCGGTGGTGGCAGCAGTAATTCTTCACGCCTGGTGCAAGGCAGTATCGTCTACCAGGAACTCTCTACCTTATTGGCTGAAGCAGAAGCAGCAGTTGCCAAGCTGCGCGTACGAACCTCCAATTATTCAAGCCGTGTGCAGAACCTGGAAAGTACCGTTGACAGTATTCCTGCAGTGGAAGCAGAACTCACCCAGCTCGATCGTGACTATGAAACCGTTCGTGAACAACACCAGATTCTTCTGAACAAACGCGAAGCTGCGCGCCTTACCGGCAATATTGAAAAGGACTCTAACGACACACTTATCCGTGCGATTGATCCACCTTTCGTCCCATCACGACCCACCGATCCCGATCGACTGCTGCTCACTGCTTTGACACTGATCGGCAGCATTGTGGCGGGCGTTCTTATTGCTTTCTTCCTGTCGCTGCTAAACCCGGTATTCTACAACAAGCGCTCACTGGAGCATGTAACACAACTGCCGGTACTGGGTGTTGTGACACTTAACCACAGTCGCTCCGAACGCGTTGGCAACTTCATGAAACACATTAAGTTTACCGCGCTGGCAGCACTGCTTCCCATTACCTGCGGAGCTCTGCTGTATACCCTGATAAACAATACAACCTTATACGAAAACCTGAAGTTTTCCGCTGACGGCGACACCACTGTCGCTGCGCTCGAAAAGCAATAACAGGTCGTTTAAACGAGTAATACTATGAGCGCGATAGAACAAGCCTTTGCCCGCAAAAGTAACCCGCAGTCACGCGATCGCAGACCTGCTGATGAACCTGTCCGGCAGCGACCGCAACTCGAAGACAACATTACGCAGGAAGATTTAGCGCCACGTGACAGCGGGCGCTCATCAGGTCGGCCTTCTAATGACGGTTACTTTGAACTACCTTACGACAAACTCGACGCCGAAGGCCTGGTTGCTGCTGCCGGTACACGTAACCAGCTGTCTGAAGAATACCGAGCGATCAAACGTCCTATACTTTCTGCAATCGACGTTGCCGAGTTTGATGGTATAAAAAATTCAAATATTGTCATGGTCACCAGTTGCGTATCCGGTGAAGGAAAGACTTTCTCAGCGATCAACCTGGCAATCAGTATTGCGATGGAAAGAGACAGATCAGTACTGTTGATAGACGGAGACGTCACCAACCCAAGCGCAGGCGAAAGACTGGGATTTCCGCCCAAACAACGCGGTCTGACAGACTTGTTATTGAACCCCAACCTGCACGTCGAAGATGTGGTTTGTCAGTCAGACATTAAAAATCTTAAGTTTTTACCGGCCGGCAGCTCAACTCACCATGTCACCGAGCTACTGTCCAGCCGCGCAATGGCAGAGCTGGTAGAAAGCTTGTCAAAAAACTACAAAGATCGCGTAATCGTGTTTGATACTGCCCCTATTCTACTTACCAGTGAGGCATCGATCATTGCCGACCTGGCGGGCCAGATAGTCTTTGTAGTAGCTGCGGAATCGACCACTCAGGGTATGGTTTCCGACGCGCTGAAAATGGTCAACAATCACAGCCGTGTTGGCTATGTGTTGAACAAAACCCGTAAGAAGCAGTCAAACATTTACGGTTATGGCTACGGCTATGGCTACGGGTCCAAGTAAACACTGCTAACACGCCCCTCAAAGGTGGCATGCACTCGCGTGCCACTGCCCTCACAGACTGAAGTACACCTGTGATCAAACGCGTAATTCCCGACAACAGACGGCAATTACAGCGCACCGGGTAGCATTTCGCCCAACATCTTTGTGCATTGAGTTCTGCGAAGGCATAGACTTCGCATAGAAACTTTAGTTGCGGCCTGTATCATCAGGCCTCTTGGCGAAATCTCCGGAGACATCAGTTGACCAAGCGAATCTTTAAACTCGGGCTGCTTGCAATCTCATTGTCGGCCTACTCCGGCATGTCTATTGCCGAGACAGTGGTTGCCCGCTACCTGGAATTCGGCGCAACTGCCACAGACAACCCTGATTTACTGGAAAACGGCGGCGACTCGGAACTGGTGCTAACCGTGAAGCCCTCGGTCGAACTTCAATTCACCGGCAACCGGTTCGGCTCGGTCATCGTTGGTGAGGTAGAGCATTTTCAATACACCGATTCTAAACGAGATGTCACCGATCCCAGATTGTTTGCCAGAGTTCGCGGCACACTAATCGACAACCTCCTATATCTCGACACCACTGCTACCTACTCAAAACTATCACCAGATAGCAACTTCCTAAGACCTGCCGATGACAGCGATCCGGCGCTAAACCTGAAAGCACGCTTGTTTATTTACAGGGAGTTTGGACAACTGGCAGAACTATACGTCGGTTTAAACCATGCATCGTTTTTTGAACAAGCCGATGAGGCAGCAACATCTCAGGATAACGGCATCGACTTTTCACTTGGACGCAACCCGAAGTATGGCGGTTTGCTCTGGGGCGTAGGTGGTTACTACAGTGAAGATGAATCCGATACAAATTTCTTTAAAAACAGCAGTCTTTATGGTTCTATCGGAACCACAATCTCGAAGACGCTCTACGCTGAAGTGTCGGCCGGAACAGAATTTCGAGAATTTGTCACCGGCACAGACACCGTAAACCCGACGACAGTAGAAGATGAAAATTCTTCACTGTGGGAAGCCGGTCTTACCTGGTCTCCAAGTGAAAGCACCAGCTTATATGCAGGTTATGGTGAACGTTTCTTTGGTCGGGGTCCAAGCTTGCAGTTTCGACACCGTGCGTTGAGTTCAGATTTCAAAGCGACTTATACTCGAGATGTGACACGCTCAGGACCATCACTTAACACGATTTCACCGCTCAGCAACAACACTGATACCTCTTTGGTAGATCCGGAAACTGTCACTATAGACAGTTCGAATCTGGCATCTGAGCTTGATGAGCCATTTGTAGACAACCGCTTACAACTTTCTTACAAGCTCAACGGTCGTCGCTCTGATGTCATCGCCGACGTTGTCTATTCAGTGCAGGATCAAATTTCAGGTGACGAAACCATCAAGACCTGGCTTGGCCGGCTGGTGTTTGATCGTAAGTTGTCTGATCTCACACTGTTACGCCTTCAATATGACCATCAGCAAAGCGATGCGCCACAACGTGCAAACCGCAACTACACAGAAAATCGCTTTGCCGTTAAGTTTATTCTGAATTTCGACAAAATTGACTCATCAAGAGATGACGAATTTGCCGAGTAACTAAAACCTCGCGGCAACAAACCTTCCTGATAACGGCGCTTTTAAGCGCCGTTTACATTTGTAAACTATCCTGGAAAGACATCCCACCATCGGCAAACTTAATTCCTAAGTTTGGTCTATACGGCATACTTATCGTGATTCACTGCACTATATTAAAACGCGTGCAATTATCACGTTAAATCACTTTCCTATCGAATGTAAAAATTAATCAACAAAGCTGTTAGTACACACAGGAAATGGCCATTGTTAGGGTATGATGCCGCACTCTAAAGCACTAACGGTCAGCGCCAGTCAGTAGCCAGGTTGTGAGAACTAATTCACTGTATTTATTGTGAATTATCAGTAACCTCCGGCCACCAAGACTCCAGCTGTATACCCTGCATGAAATCAGAAACCGCCCTTATTGATCAGCAGCCGGACCGGCAGCACGATCACGTAAAACCTGCTGGCAAGCTAACGCTTTCCAACATTGGTCCGTGGTCATGGTTTGTACTGGATTATGCAATCGCCTATGTTTGCGCAGCAATGGCATTCTGGCTAACACCTCATAGTGCAATAATCCAAAACGATGCTGCCGGCGAGCACGTCGGGCAGATGGCTTTTTGCTTCGGCTTTGGTTTATGCCTTGCACTGATTGCTCATATCGCCGGACTCCATGAGCCAAAACAAAAACGCACTTCTGTAAAGCTGCTCGGCCTGTGTGCGTTGATTTCGTTTAGTGCCATTCTTGTCCTTGCCGTTGAACTTTTGCTTGTTCACTTTCTTGTCGTAGGGCGTTACATCACGATCTTCACCTTTGCCTCCACGGCACTGGGATTGTTTATTGTTCGTGCACTTGTTGTGGGCATGGCTGATCAACATGTTGTCGGATTTGTTGGTTCACGAAAATTCGTAGAACAAGCACCAGGTGTCGATTCTTTGTTGATTGCGCAGGGCGTGCGAACAGTGTCATTGGTTATGGATGATCAGGAGCCATTTTCACTGCGTCACTGGGCGATGAAAAACGGTGTAGATCAAGTAGTAGTAGACCCGGATGATCCAATGTCTCCAAGTGAGTCAGAACTTCTGGGTTTACTGAACAACAACCTGAATGTCTCGACCTACACCAACTTTATCGAAAAGCTATACCAGCGCATTCCAAACAAGCACATAAACGCAAAGTGGGTTATTGACTGCCAGGCGGATCATACCGTTGTGTATAACAGTGCTATTAAACGCGCTCTGGATATTGTTGTCGCCGCAATTGCGTTGGTATTACTGACGCCGGTATTTTTGATCGCAATGGTCTGCGTCAAGCTAGACAGCCCGGGACCTATCATTTTCCGTCAAACGCGAGTCGGGCAATTTGGCAAGCTTTTCACTATGTTCAAAATTCGAACGATGGTGCAGCATGCCGAGCAGGACGGCGCTCAATGGGCAACACAAGCAGACAACAGAATCACAAAGGTCGGGTTATTTCTGCGTAAAAGCCGCATCGACGAAATCCCACAACTGGTCAACGTATTAATGGGGGATATGTCGCTGGTAGGACCACGCCCAGAGCGCCCGGAATTCACCACAGAGCTCGAATCACGAATTCCCTATTTCGTACACCGTGTGCTGGTAAAGCCGGGCATCACCGGGTGGGCTCAGGTAAATGCGGGCTATGCGGCGAGTGAAGCCGAAGCGGCCACCAAGCTGTCATTTGACCTGTACTATATTAAGAACATGTCTTTTGGTCTGGACCTGCGAGTACTGTTGAGAACAGTTTCCAGCTTTGCTGCCGGCGCAAGATAAAAAGAATCCTTAACGACCTGTAGCACCTCATACAGGCATAAAAAAGCCCTCTCACGAGGGCTTTTTACATTCTGGATCTTAAGAAATTAGATCTAGAATGATTTTGCGAACAGAACGCGGTAGTCAGTGACGTCAGTTGCGCTATCCAGAACATTAACCCGTGTGCTGATGTTCATGTCGCCACCCAGGTCATAACCGGCGTCGAAACGAATCTTGCTGTCATCACCGACATCGCCCTGGTCTGCCTCATAAGTCAGACCCAGACTGATATCACCAGCGGCCCATGAAGCCTTTGCACCGATGGTCTGCCTATCATTATCAAAATCTTTGAAAGCCACGCCGACGGATGCACCAGCAAAGGAGAATGTTGCACCGGCAGACATTTGAGTTAATTCGTCGTGGTTTGCGAAACCAAGCCCGATACCGAAACCACCAGCATTGAATTTAACACCCGCAGCAATTTTGTCGCTTCCACCGCCTTCTGTTTCACCATTCAGTGAACCCACGGGAGACCAGTTCAGACCGACAGTGGCCGAGCCGAAAGAACCGGTATAGCTAATGCCGCGGTCTTCACCGCCGATGTCCGAAAGGATGTCACCGGCAACCTGACCGAACTCGACAGCATCCGGCACTTCACCAATCCGGATATCGCCGAAATCGCCCTTGAAGCCAACGTAGATATTGTCAGCAGAAGCGGATCCATCATTAGAGAGCCCAAGGTCCACACGCCAGTTACCGTATCCGGTTAGGCCATTGTTCAGCTCGTGAGAAGCTGCAACGTTCAGCGTGGAGTCATCAGATGAAAATGCGAGTTCGCCAGGCTCAGATGTGATCAAGCCGGTATCCGGATCCCTTACCGGATCAGCATCGCTGCCACCCAGAATAATACCGACATACCCACTCAAGGTTACATCGGCATGCGCAACGGGCGCTACAGCGGCGCCTGCGACAACGAGTGCAACTGCAATCTTAGATAGTTTCATTGGTTTGCGAACCCCCAAATGTTCGTTTGGCTATATGTGTTTTAGTAGGTTGGAAAATAAAGAGGGTGTCCAGGAATGAGCCCAGAAATGCAGACACGCTCGCATGGGCAGACTATCTACATTCAGAAATCTTTGCAAATTTCTGTTACGGAATAGAAGTATTCAGAAGAAAATTTCAAACTCAATCACAAAAACGACAATAAATAGCGTGTGAGGCTGACAAACCTGCTGCTTCAAACACAAATAAGGGCGCCGGAGCGCCCTGTTTTTACAGATTGTAATCGCCAGCCTACACGCTGGAGCGACCTTTCTGGATTAACCCCAGTACAAACAACAGCACACAGGCTCCAATCACAGCCGTTATGACCGAGGCGATGGAAAACCCGCCTGTCGCAGATGCAAAGCCGAGCATATTTGCCAGCCAGCCGCCGAGAAATGCCCCGACTATGCCGACAATAATGTTAGTAACAACACTGCCAGTGCCTGTTTTCATTATTATTCCAGCCAGCCAACCAGCTACTGCGCCGAGAACCAGCCAAATTATTAAACCTACAGGATCCATGAGGACCTCCTTAACAATGGGCTACAGCACCGCCTTGGCGCTGTTTGAGCACGAGAATAGTAGCAAAAAAAACCCTATCTCTTTGATTATGTTGCGGATTTTTACCTTTCCCGGAATATATAAATCAGCGAACTTCTATCCGTACCGGCACGCTAGCCACTATTTGACCTTACATTTTACGAAAAACAGTCACTATTGCCTGGTCACCAACATGCGAGCTTGAACCCGTAAAA
Source organism: uncultured Granulosicoccaceae bacterium (assembly GCA_937931165.1). Taxonomy (GTDB): domain Bacteria; phylum Pseudomonadota; class Gammaproteobacteria; order Granulosicoccales; family Granulosicoccaceae. The sequence goes on along the minus strand of CALHCI010000037.1, from coordinate 30,908 downwards.
ATGTCACACACCACCTCTGTGTAGTCAGAGATCGCAAGATTTTCGAGCAATCCAGCAAAAGCTTTTTTAAAGTCAGCCTGTTCAAAGTGATGCGCATTGATTCCAATACAAAATAGAGCACCGGGGCGCCCCACTACCAGCAAATCCTTTAATGCATCCGGACCAAGATGCCCGTGAGTAAAAGTGCCCGCCGATACAACGCCGCCGTAATCGCCGGGTAACGGACCGGGCCCGGTAGTCAGATCGTGACAATACAATTGACGATAACAGCGTTTAGTCTCCGCAATCGACAACATGTCTGCAGACAGGTCAACACCGTCAATTTTTGAATTCGATGTGAGTGCTTCTGCCACCAGCCCGGTACCACAACCGACATCCAGCACCGGTGTATTGTCATCAGGTTGTTGTTGCTCCATGTAAATGCCAGCAAGCGCCGACGGGTATGAATACCCGAGCGCTTCGGCAAACTGCTCATCATAGATCGGCGCAAAGTCTCGGTAGTAGCGAGCGTTATCCTTACTGTTCTTTAATGCATAAGCGCCCTTCAACAGCTTTTCTGCTTGTGCCTGCTTACCTTGTTTATCAGTCATTGCTCTACCTGTCGTTAACCAGAGTCGGTTGCTATTGCAAGCAAAACCGTTTGCCTCCATATCACGTATTACTGAACAGGGATCACAGGTGTTATTCCGTACAAAGGTTTTCCTTTCGAGAGCTGAATCCCACTATGTACCCCATCGTATAGGTATTTTGCAGACATGAAAAATAAGTGGAATTCAGATCAGGTTCGCGCAGCGCAACTATGGCTTAGTGCTACATGGCCACACCTGTTTGAAGATGGCAGAGACCTGAAACCGGTGACGCTCAAAATTCATAAAGAGATTCTGCAACAGCCAGGCAGACCGGACTCAGTGTCACGAAGAGCGTTAATGGAAGCACTTAAGCGACACGTCACGAGCTTCGGTTACCTTTATGGCGTAGTCAAATCAACCCATCGCCACAACCTGAACGGCGAAGCGGTAGAGCTGCTCTCACCGGCGCACAAACAGTGGGCAAAAATGACACTGAGGCGCGCCCAGAAACTGGCTCAGGCAACCAGCAAACGCAGCGCACGCAACCGTAAAGTTGCCACACCAACGGTCAGAACCGCTAAAACACGCACAGTGCAAAAGCGCGCGCCAGCCACTCAAATAACGTACAAAAAAACGCGACGCAGAATTTTGTTAAAGCCAAGAACCCCGAGCCCTTCTGTCGCAGCCTGATACTTCTAAAGCCATGACAGCGATAACGCTGTCATGGCTACTATGAATGGGGAATGACCAAGACATTGTTGCCCTGATTCGGTAAAGTGTGGTTAACAGGAGGATAACCATGCGCTGCACATCACAACACAAAACCACGGTGCCAACCGATGAGCAGTAGTGCATCGGTTAATGTCACACCCGAAGTCGTTGCCGATCTCGAATCGCAAATACAACAACACGGTATCAAATATCTGGTGCCAAGCTATGTTGATATGCACGGGATTCCCAAAGCCAAAATGGTGCCTTCGGCTTACCTTAAGCGGATGCTTGGCGGGTCTGAGCTGTTCACTGGTGCAGCACTCGATGGGGTACCACAAAACATGGCCGATGATGAAGTCGCCGCAGTACCCGATCCGGATTCATTTATGGTCGTGCCCTGGCGTGACGATACAGGCTGGTTCGCCAGCGATCTCTGGTATCTTGGTAAACCATTCGAACCTTGTAATCGAGGCATACTCAAACGGGTACTGGCAGATGCGGCGAGCCGTGGCTACCAGGTTAACTGCGGCATAGAAGCTGAGTTCTTTGTTTTCAAGAATGATGGCGCTGCCGAGCCAAATGCCATCAGCGATCTCCAGATTCTCGACAAGCCTGCTTACGACAGCGCCCGCCTGATGGATAATCTGGACTCGTGGCTGGGCAAAACCGTTGATGCCATGAATGATCTTGGCTGGAGCGTCTACTCATTTGATCACGAAGACGGTGTTGGTCAGTTCGAGATTGATTTCCAGTATGCAGATGCGCTAACCATGAGCGATCGTTTTGTATTTCTAAGAGTGATGGCCAACGAGTTTGCCCGGCAGCACGATTGTTTTGCGTCGTTTATGCCAAAACCATTTGCAGATAAAGCCGGCAGCGGCGCGCACTTTAATATGTCTCTGGCAGACGTTAATACCGGTGCCAATTTATTCGAACCCGGCAACCTGCCGGATGCCCACGGTTTAGGGATATCAGAACTGGGTTATCAGTTTACCGCGGGCGTTATGAAACACCTGCCGGCCATACTCGCGCTTTCAGCACCAACCATTAACAGCTATAAACGGCTGATCATGAAAGGCAGCACATCCGGCTACACCTGGGCCCCGTGCTTTACCTCGTGGGGAGGTAACAACCGCTCCAATACCGTGCGCATTCCATCTGATGGCGCAAGAATAGAATTACGTGCTGCAGACAGCGCCTGCAATCCGTACCTCGGCATGGCCTTAATGATCGCGGCCGGACTGGAAGGGATCGAACAATCGCTCACACCCGACCCTGCCAACGACGTTAACCTGTTTGAACAAACCGAACAGTTCAGACAAGACAAAAAAATTCAGTGGTTACCAAGAAACCTCGATGAAGCGATTACCGCTCTTGAGTCCGACCCACTGAGTCGATCTGTGCTTGGCGACAAGATGCTCGAATCATGGGTATTCACCAAAAGAGAAGAGGTTTTTACCTATACCAATCATGTCAGTCAGTGGGAACGCGACCGTTATTTGAAAATGTTCTGACCCACATCTGAATCTGTACCAGAAACCGCAAAAGAAATTGCATGAGAGAGGAATGCCAGCACTGAATACGTTTCCGATTGCCGGTGACGGTATCACCTCCAATGCCGTTGAGCTTTATATCGCATACACCACGCATGGCAGGCTCAACCATGCTGCCGACAATGCCATTGTATTCCCGACGTACTACACAGGCACACATACAGATAACGAAAGACTAATAGGTCCCGGCAGAGCACTCGACACCGATAAATACTTTATCGTCGTACCCAATCTGATCGGCAACGGTGTGTCATCATCTCCAGGCAATACCCCGCCACCATGCAGCGGCGCAGACTTTCCAGCTGCCACAATCCACCAAAATATTGTTGCGCAGTATCAGCTGCTGGAAAGTCTTGGCGTAAATAAAATCAAGCTGGTGGTGGGCTGGTCAATGGGTGGTTTGCAGGCCTATCACTGGTGTGTTCACCGGCCAACCATGGTAGAGCGTGCACTGATCATCTGCGCCACCGCAAAAACATCCACGCACAACCATGTTTTTCTGGAAGGAGTCAAGGCGGCACTCACCGCTGACCAAAACTTTAACAACGGTAACTATCACACACCACCAGTCACCGGACTTAAAGCCTTTGCCAGAGTCTATGCCGGCTGGGCCTATTCGCAGGAATTCTACCGAAATAGAAAATATAACGATCTGGGGTTTGAAACAGCAGAAGCACTCTTGCAAGACTGGGAGAATGATCATCTCACCCACGATGCCAACGATCTGCTTTGTGCATTAAACACATGGCAAACCGCAGATATTGGCAACCACCATGACCACAACGGCAACACTATAGCTGCACTTAAAAGTATTCAAAGTAAAATATGGCTAATGCCGTGTGAACAGGATCTGTATTTTCGCCATGAAGATAACCGCGCTGAACTCAATCACTTAAGCAACGCAGAGTATCGTGGTTATCAGTCTGTGTTCGGGCATTGTTCGGCAGGGCCGGGTCGGTTTAAAGAGGAAACGGCGTTAATTGAAGCAACCATCACCGAGCTATTAAACAGCCCGGTATAAAAACTCAGCCATCACTCAGTCATCTATGGGGAAAAGCTCAAAGTCAACCAGTTCGTTCCAGAAGCTAAACCAGTCATCAAACAATTCCGGACTATCCGTTTCCATTAACTGAAAACAGACGCTATTTTCGCGGTTTACCCATGAGTTCAGATAGTACAGCCCTTCCGGCAACATTCGTCCATTAGTCGCGAGGCGATCATAGATCGCATCGATGGCTCCGTCCTTGAATGTTTCGACCACCATATATTTTTTCACATGGTAGCCCCGACCTGCCACGGTACAAACTCGTGATCACCGAGGCCATGTTGTTCGCTTAGAGATTTTTCTCCGGAGGCAACCGACAGCAACAGATTGAAAATCTCTTCACCGACTTCAGGAATACTCGCGCCGTGCGACACAATCCGGCCGGCATTAATATCCATATCGTCGGTCATACGATCGTACATGGTCGTATTGGTGGCGATTTTTATACTGGGTGCCGGCTTGCAACCATAAGTAGATCCCCTGCCGGTGGTAAACGCGACCAGATTACAACCGCCGGCGACTTCACCGGTAATTGATGCTGGATCGTAGCCGGGCGTGTCCATAAACACAAAACCGTTGTTGTCTATTTTTTCTGCATAGCGATAAACTCCGTTAAGCCGAGTGGTACCACCCTTGGCAACAGCACCAAGTGATTTTTCCAAAATAGTGGTTAATCCGCCAAGCTTATTGCCGGGGGACGGATTGTTATCCATCGACCCGCCATTGCGCTCGACGTATTGCTCCCACCATAGTATCCGGTCGATCAGTTTTTTCCCGGTGGCTTCGTCGACAGCGCGACGTGTCAGCAGGTGCTCGGCACCATAAACTTCAGGCGTCTCGGCCAGCACCGCAGTACCACCATTGCGCACCAGTAAATCCGCCGCGTACCCGAGCGCCGGATTCGCCGTAATACCAGACCAACCGTCAGACCCGCCACATTGCAGCGCCAGCTTAAGTGCAGATGCCGGACAGGCTTCGCGCTTTACATCGTTGGCAAGCGGCAACATTTCCTTGATACGTGCCACACCTGCGGCCACGGTTTTCTGATGTCCGCCGACCGACTGAATATTCATGGTTCGAAACAATGTACCGCGCTCCAGGCGGTATTTTTCGGCAAGGCTTGATATCTGGTTCACCTCGCAGCCAAGACCAACCATCAATACACCGGCGACGTTTGCATGTTGCGCAAATCCCCACAGCACTCGCTGCAAATTATCAAAGCCATCCCCGCTATCGGCAAGCCCGCAGCCAGTGCTGTGAGAGAAAGCCACCACACCATCTATGTTCGGATAATCACCAAGCAGATTATGATCAAACGTGTTGGCGATATGTTGCACTGCAGTGGCTGAACAATTTACGCTGGAGAGTATGGCAATAAAGTTACGCGTTCCTACTTGCCCGTCAGCACGTTTATAACCCATAAACTGCGCCTGCTCCGACTCGGGCAACAACGTTGGCTGTACAGCGTCTGTGCTGTACTCATAGTTGTGCTCCGTACCTCTAAACTCTATGTTATGCGTGTGGATATGCTCGCCTTTACTGACCTTACGTGTAGCAAACCCGATGGTTTGTGCGTATTTTATGACCGCGTCGCCAGCGGCAATGTCTGCAACCGCAAGCTTGTGCCCTCTGGCCACATCATCGATTAACTCCACACCATCAACAGACTCTTTAGCGGCGAGGTCACGCAGCGCTACGACAACATTGTCTTTATCGGACAAACGAATCGTTCCAATACTCTGATCGGGTTTTGTGTGAAAACTAATAACGGTTTCAGACGAACTCATGAGGCATCCAGGTAATCTTCAATATAGTGAGTAACAATTTCATCCAGTGAACTCTCCATCGGTAATCCCATTTCCAATCCGCGTTTTGTGTTGGCGTGTTTAGGCCAGCTCTCACAGATTGCCGCAATGGCTTCGTCCCGTTTCAGTACGTGTTCACCCAAGTGACGATTGCCGGCCGCTCGTTTGAGTGCATCCATCATTTCCTGTACCGACACATTAAAAGCAGGCAATCCAACCGCCCTGTCCGTCCCCAGAACATCGGGGTCAAGCTCGGCAAGTTTAATGATGCCATTAGCCACACTTCGGTAACCCAGGACCGGAGTCTGCAGTGACGGGTCAACCGGAATAACGCCGTTCTCACCATTCAGCGGTTCACGAAACAATCCGCTGATAAAACTGGACGCTGCAAGATTGGGCTTACCAGGTCGGACAATAACCGTAGGCAGGCGTGCACTACGGCCATCAAAGAATCCTTTACGGCTGTAGTCGTTAACCAGTAATTCTCCAATGACTTTAGTCATGCCATAGGTAGTGCGCGGAGTTTGTTTGGTGTTGTCATCAATGCTGTCCGGCATACCATCTCCACCAAACGACGCAACAGAACTTGCAAACACCACTCTGGCATTATTTTCCTGCGCACGAACTTGCTCAAACAGATAGCGGGTACCATCAAGGTTTACCCGCATCGCAAGGTCAAAATCTGTCTCGCCATGGCCGCTGACAATCGAGGCCAGATGGAAGATCACATCAAACTGATCATTAAAAAGTGACTGAACATAGTGATTGCCACTAATATCACCGAAGCTTGTGGTGACTCTCGAGTCTTCACGTATGCCATCGTGCCAGAATGGCGGGTCTGCATTATCGGTAAGTACAATCGTTTCAATAGACTTGTCTGCGATATCCAGTTCGCCGCGGCGCAGGCACTCCATCGCAATGCGCTGACCAACGAATCCAGCACCGCCGGTGATTAAAATTTTCATAGTGGTTCCGAAATACACAACTGGAGAATAGCCAGCAAAATACCCAGCGCGTTGCGATTCTTACAAAGATTTGAATGAGACGGCGTCATTTGGCGTGCCTGAACCTGTGTTAATGATTATGCCGCGGCAATTCTTCGGTGACCCGATGAAACGCCTCTGACAATTCAACACATGCACCGTGTGATAACTGCCCCACTGTTGTGCGATAGATGTTCTGCCAGGGCGTTTGATCAGGTGGTATCTGTGGCGGAGTATTTTGCTCTGCACGACGCTTCAATTCATCACCGTCTACCAGCATGTTTACCGACCGGTTATTCATATCAATACGAATCACATCGTTAGTCTGTAGCAGTGACAGCCCGCCACCGGTAGCAGATTCAGGTGAGGCATTCAGTATTGAAGGGCTTGCCGACGTACCCGACTGGCGGCCATCGCCTATACAGGGTAACTCGGTAACACCGGCTTTAATTAACGCATCCGGTGGCTGCATGTTAACTACCTCTGCAGAACCCGGCCAGCCAACAGGGCCTGCACCGCGCATCACCAGAATACAACTGGCATCAATATTCAAAGACGGATCATTAAGCCGTTCGTGATAATCTTCCGAGCCTTCAAAAACAATTGCCCGGCCTTCAAACACCCCTTCGCTACCCGGAGAATTTAAAAAGCGCTGCGCAAATTCATCACTGATCACACTGGACTTGAGCACCGCTGAATCAAACAGATTACCCGACATCACCAGAAACCCGGCCTTTTCACGCATAGGCTCGGTGTACGATTTGATCACCCGGTGATCACTGGATTCCACGTTTGCCGTGTTAGCGACAATGCTTTTTCCATTCGCTGTCATGGCCTCTTTCAGCTTACCGTGTCGCTGCAACTCACCAAGTACCGCGGGCACTCCACCCGAGCGATGAAACGACTCTCCCAGATACTCACCCGCCGGCTGCATGTTTACTAATAAAGGAATGTCGTAACCATGCGTCTCCCAATCCTGAATGGTCAGTGGCACATTCATACACTTGGCAATCGCATTCACATGGACAGGCGCATTAGTCGAACCACCAATCGCCGAGTTCAGTGCGATGGTGTTTTCAAACGCCTCGCGCGTCATAATTTTTGCCGGTGTCAGATCTTCTTCAACCATTTCAACAATACGCTTGCCGGTTTCATAGGCGATCTGTAACCGCTCTCTGTAAGGTGCCGGTATTGCCGCACAACCCGGTAATGACATACCCAGCCCCTCTGCCAGTGCGTTCATCGTTGAAGCCGTACCCATGGTATTGCAGTGTCCCGGAGAAGTAGCAGACGACGCCGTGATTTCCATGAACTGCTCATAGTCTATTTCACCTGCCGCAAGCTTCAGGCGCGACTCCCAGACAATGGTGCCCGATCCGGCAAGTTTACCGTCGTACCAGCCATCCAGCATCGGCCCGCCGGATAAAACAATCGCAGGCAGATTGGCAGTGGCGGCAGCCATCAGACAAGCGGGAGTGGTTTTGTCACAGCCGGTTGTCAGCACGACCCCATCTATCGGATAGCCATGCAGCACCTCCACCAATCCAAGATAAGCCAGATTTCTATCAATGGCTGCAGTTGGACGACGAGAGGTTTCCTGGATCGGGTGCACGGGGAATTCAATCGCTATACCGCCGGCCTCACGAATGCCTTCACGAACCCGCTTGGCATTTTCCAGATGAGCGCGATTACAAGGCGACAGATCACTGCCGGTTTGCGCAATACCAATGACAGGCTTACCCGATTGCAGTTCCTGGCGGGTCAATCCGTAGTTCAGATAGCGCTCGACGTACAGCGCTGTCATGGACGGGTTGCCGGGATTGTCAAACCAGGCCTGACTGCGGCGCTTAAAACGCTTGTTTTCTTCGGCCATAATTCCTCCGGTGTTTTTTTAATTTTGTCCTGTAGGGTATCAGTCCGGTCTGTAAGCAGACAAGGTATGGCATCGCAACGGCGGCAGGCGCAAAATACCGGCAACAAAAAACCAGTAGGCACCATGACCACACATCCTGACCTCGATCTCAACAAAACCATTCGACCGGGCCTCGACATACTCGCCAACGAGATCGTCATTGGTTTAAAAAAACGCACCCGCTTCCACGCAAATAACAAAGTCTACGAGCCGGGACTGGTGCTCACTGATCCCGCCATATCGCTGCTCGACTATGAGCTGGCCAAAATCGAACAATGTCACGCCGAGCTGGGCCGTTATGCGTTTGCAACCCAGGACGCCTTCAGCGATGTTAGCCGCATTAACAACGTAATCAATCGCACAGCGCCCGATAGCCCGGTACAAAAAATGGCAAGCGGCGTCGGCGAACGGTTGATCGCGTTTTACCGAAACTGGACTTCAGCAGCGTGTCCGGAAGGCGAAGATTCAAACACTTTCGGAGAAACGGTTACCGCCGATGTTTCGGCATTGCTCGCTATCATGGAGCGAGTCAATCTTGGCAAGCTGGTGGCAGAGTCCAAATTAACAGAAATGCCAGAGGCTTTTGCCGACACCAAAGGAGATCGACAGGGCATGCTTGATCTGATCGTCCGTAAGGACAGAGAAGGAAAAGTGATAGAACTGGCCGAAGCACTGGCAAGCCACTACGACCTCAACAAACAATACGCAGTTGAAGTCTTTCAGTTTATGATTGATGTTACCGTTGATATTGAAGTCGACTACCTGCGTATGCGACTCGCACAGCTCGGCCACTATTCACCGCCATAGCACCGGTAACATCCAGGCCTGCTCGCAAGTGACATGCAATTGACACTCAAATTGCACTCGATTTCCGCTATTTAACCACCATAGTGAATGGCAGAGAGATAAACTAGGCACTTAACGTGCACCACCTTTCCATTGCTACAACCAGTTGCTTATACCCCGGAGAACCCGATGGCAGACGACAAGCCAAAAAATGATCCTACCGTTGCCGAAAAACTACTCAAAGCGCGCAAGGTCATCATCTGTGAAGAAATAAATCAGACCATGGCCAAGCGCGTAATGAGCCAGCTGCTGGCCATGGCAGAAGATTCCTCTGACCCGATCCAGCTTTTTGTGAATAGCCAGGGTGGCCACGTTGAAGCCGGTGACAGCATTCACGATGTGATTGGATATATCGCTCCGAAGGTTCAGGTTATTGGTACCGGCTACGTGGCCAGCGCCGGCACCCATATCTTTCTTGCTGCAGAAAAGGAAGATCGCTACTGCCTGCCAAATACCCGATTCCTGATCCATCAGCCAAGTGGCGGTGCAGGCGGCAGTGCATCAGATATCGCCATTCAGGCAGAGCAGATTATTAAAATGCGTGAACGGCTGGCCAACGTTATCAGTACGCGTACCGGCACCGATATTGATCGGGTCAAGCTCGACATCGAGCGTGATAAGTGGATGGATACCGACGAGGCCATCGAGTACGGCATTGTGAGCCGCGTCATCAACCAAAGCACCGAACTGGCATAAGCAACACCTTTCTTCAGGCCGCTGGCAGAGGTTAGCGGCCTGCAATACTTCAGGCTTCCTTCGCGCAACGCCAGGGATCAGTGACTTAACTGACAGTTTCCGACTGACCTAACATTTCACCCCCCTTTCCGCAGTACGCTGTAACCTTTTTCCATCAGGCCGGTACAACTCAGTATGGAATCAAAATTTTCCAACACTGATGCTGTCTCCGCGTTGTCAGCGCATGACCCGCAACGATTCCGCGTTGTGGTTGAGCAGTATCAGCATTCGCTATTCGGTTTTCTCGGCAGAATGGGGTTCACCCAGACCGACGCCGAAGATATCGCACAAGACGTCTTTCTCAAAGTCTGGCGATACCGCGCCTCTTACAACCCGGCTAAAGCTCTGGTTTCCACCTGGCTTTTTACCATTGCCCGTAATACCGCATTGAGTAAGTTGCAAAGCTATAAACCGGCTCAGGTACCACTTCATGAAGTGGAATTGAAAGCAGCAGTGCGCCACCAACCCGAACAAGTGCTGTCACAACAGCAATCACAGCAAACATTATTAAGCGCAATTCAACAGCTACCTGTTGACGACCGAAGTGCCATTGCGCTTTTTTACATTGACGAACTGTCTGTTGCGCAAGCCGCCGACATATTGCAGTGCAGCACCAGCGCATTTAAAACGCGATTGTCGCGTGCCAGAAATAAACTTAAAACCATTTTTGATGAACTGGATGACACACAATGACCAACCATCATAATGATCAACTATCAGATTCACCCAAAGATCGACCCAGAGATCAACCCAAAGATCAACCCAGAGATCAACTAGACAAGTTACTGACCGATGGCATGCCGAAGCCCCCGGATCACTTTACCGATACGGTGTTAAGTCGAATTGCACAGCAAACACCGTACGACTACTCGCGACCACCGTCCTCGAGCACAAAAACTGTCTGGCCATCACTGGCACTGGCAGCCAGCGCCGCACTCGGGGTGTTTCAAGTGGTTGGCTTTATCTTCGGCTTGTGGATTCCCACCGTCGCAGGTTAACCAAGGAGAACCCTATGCAAGACAATCCCGATATGGACCGAATTAAACCCCGCAAGCCGCTGTTTGCCGCACTGATGTCCACCGCGTTACCCGGTCTCGGACAGCTCTACAACGGCGAGTTCAACAAAGCGATCTGGATATTTTTGTTGTTTTCTATCACAGCAATTCCACTGATTATGATTATTGCGCTGTTGCTCCCGGCTACGCTGACAATGCCGCTTGTAGCACTGTCCACTGCGCTTACCATCGGTATCTGGATATTTGCCATAATCGATGGTTGGCGGGTCGCTTCCCGACTCCAACACTTTCAAACTAAAGCATGGCAGACCAGCGGCGTATACACACTGGTGTTTATTATTTGCGCCACGGTTATTCTCCCGGCAACACTGCTATGGGTACGCAAACACCAGGTAGAACCGTTTCAAATTCCCAGTGCCAGCATGCACCCGTCAGTGCTGCAGGGGGACTTTATCTTTGCGAACAAAAACTATAACTGCCCGAATTGCCGGAGTGCTGTGAAGCGCGGAGATGTGGCAATTTTTGTCTACCCGGACAATCGTACACTTCACTACGTAAAGAGAGTCATCGGATTACCGGGAGACACAATAACTATAGATGGCAACAATGTGTCAGTTAACGGCATGCGACTCAATAGCGATGCGGCACCCGACACAGAAACCTATGATGGCAAATCATGGCAGGTACAATGGACTGCAGAAGATAACGACAATAGCTACGAGGTTACTGTTAAACCCGGTCATGCTTTTGTATTGGGAGACAATCGATCTCGCAGCAACGACTCACGCAAGTTTGGCCAGGTGCCGCTGTCAGATATCGTTGGCAAAGCCAGACAGGTATGGTTCTCTAAATCAAAAGACAACATTCGCTGGTCCAGAATCGGTCAGCTGTTAAACTGATTTTTCAATGACAGAAACAATCACCATAAAATCCATAGTGGAAGCAGGGTTATGCATTGGCTGCGGACTCTGCGAAACACTGACAAACGGCGTGTCTATGCAAGCCAATGCCAACGGCTCACTACGTCCGTTTCCCATCAATGGATTTACCACTAAAGAAGAGGATCTATGCAGCCGCATGTGCCCTGGTATTCATGTGCGGCCAGCTTTAAACACGACGCCAACGGATGCAATAAAATCCGATACTGTATGGGGGCAGTATCTGCAGATGCACTATGCCTGGGCAACAGACAACAACACCCGCTTTATCGGCTCGACAGGGGGCGTGCTGACTGCACTGGGTCAGTATCTGATCGCAAGCCAGCAGGCTAAATTTATTTACCATGTAAAAGCAGATAGTGATTATCCATTACACAGCAATCCGTGTATCAGTGAAAACGAAGAACAGGTACTGGCCGCTGCCGGTTCACGCTATGCACCGGTTGCTCCGCTAAGCGCACTAGGCACAGCGCTGGATCGCGAGCAGCCTTTTGCCATTATCGCCAAGCCCTGTGATCTGAATGCCATTGAAAATCTCGCGCAGCAAGACGAGCGCATTAACCGGCTGATTAAGTTCAGACTGACTATGGTTTGCGGTGGGCAGTCGACGATGACAAAAGCTCAGCATGTACTGAACCACTTCGATATTGATGAATCACGAGTCACGCTATACCGCCATCGCGGCTACGGCAATCCGGGTCCGACCAGAATCGAAACACGCGACAATCAAAGTGTTGAGATTTCCTATCAGGAATTGTGGGCAGATGAAGCGGGCTGGTGTCTCGAATCGCGTTGTAAGCTTTGCCCCGACGCACTGGGTGAATGCGCAGATATTGCTGCCGCCGATGTCTGGCCTGGTGGCAGCCCGGGCGGTGAAGACGAAGGCTTCAATGGCATTGTTGTTCGTACACCGCGAGGTGAAACACTGGTAAGCGAAGCCGTGCAAGCGGGCTACCTGACGCAAGGCAAACAGATTTCGGTAGACGAATTTAATGATTTTCAGCCGCATCAGGTCAGCAAGAAAATATCTCTGAAGTGGCGCTACCTGGGGCTTGCACGAGCCGGCTTGCCATCCATAGCAGCACCGTTGTACAGAGTGGGCGAGCTCGGTGAAATGCTGCCGGAAGCGCAACGCGAACCTGAAACACTGGGCACCGTGCAGCGATTTACCAAAGCCGATGAATGCTAATAAAAGGCGTGGCTAACCCTTAGCAGCGTCCACCACAAGCTTTTCAATTACTTCGTAGGGCTGCGCACCGACAACACCATTTTGCCCTACCACATAAGTCGGCACACCGGTCACCCCGTAATGGCGTGATTTGCTCCAGTCTTCATCGACAACATGCTGGTGAGAACGGGTAACAAGCACCTCTTCTGCCGCTGTGCGGTCAAGACCAACAGATTCCGCCACATCCAGCAATACACCAACCAGTGCTATGTTTTTCGTATCGACAAAATAAGCCCTGAAAAACGCATCGTGAATAGCGTCGCCACCTTCCTGTGTCACCGCCCACGCTGCCAGCTCCTGAGACAGACGGCTATTATAGGTATGCGTTCGCACGCCATAGGGAAGTCCTTCAGCGTCCATCAAGCCTTTCATGTGCGCATTCTTTTTGGCAATTTCAGTGGCGTCTGTACCAAACAGCGCTTCGAGTGTTTTACCTTCGTTTGGTGTTTCCGGGTGCAGTGGAAAATGGGTGTAATGTATGGCGACGTTATGATTGGTTTTTATCTTTTCAATACGCACGGTACTGAGATAACACCACGGTCAAACGTAGTCGCTGAATACTTCAAGTGTTTGCGGATCACTCATTATTTTTTGTCCTCAGGCAGTGTTGCTTATGCCAGTTTCGATTTAAGAAATTCGACAATGTTGTCAGCATCAATTTCGGTGGCTGATTCATCCGTTCTGCCTTTAAATTCAGCAATGCCCTTTGCCAGTCCTTTTTCACTTAGCACAACCCGCATTGGTATACCGATCAGTTCCATATCGGCAAACATAACTCCGGGGCGGCTTTCACGATCATCAAGTAATACATCTATGCCTTCATCTTTAAGCTGCTGATAGAGTTTTTCAGTCGCTTCTTTTAACGATTCAGAACGACGCATGTTAATTGGCACCAGCGCCACTTCAAAAGGTGCAATCGGCAATGGCCAGATAATGCCGTTGTCATCATTATTTTGTTCTATGGCAGCCGCAGCAACACGGGTTACACCAATGCCGTAACAACCCATCGACATCACCACGTCCTTACCGTTTTCATCCAGCACTGTGGCTTTCATTGCCTGACTATATTTGTCTCCCAGTTGAAAGATGTGCCCCACCTCAATTCCTCTGAGAATCTGCAGTTCGCCCTTACCATCCGGTGAAGGATCACCGGCCTCAATGTTACGCAGGTCTGCGACGATGGGTTGATCTGCATCTCTGCCCCAGTTAATACCGAAGTAATGTTTGTCTTCTATGTTTGCACCGGCACCAAAATCAGACATTGCCGCCACCGTGTGATCTGCAATCACTGGCATCGGCAACTTGACCGGCCCCAGTGAGCCCGGCCCGGCACCAACCGCCGCACGTATTTCCTCTTCACTGGCAAAGCAAAGCGGCGACGCAACCAGCGGGTGGTTATTCGCTTTTGTTTCATTAAGCTGATGATCACCGCGCACCAGCAACGCAACCAGATCAGATTCACACTCTTCACTCGCATGACAGATCAGCGTTTTAATGGTTTTTTCAACCGGCATACTGAAGTTGTCTACCAGCGCCTGAATCGTTTTGGTATCCGGGGTATCGACAAGTGTCATTTCTTCAGATGGCTCAGCGAGCGTATCGCTGCAAACCGCTTCGGCTTTTTCTAAGTTGGCGGCGTAATCGCCGCCGGTGGAATAGGCAATTGCATCTTCACCGCTTTCAGCAAGCACATGAAATTCCATTGATCCTGAACCACCTATCGCGCCGCTGTCTGCCTCTACCGCACGAAACGTCAGATGCATGCGTGAGAAAATATTCGTGTAGGCACGATGCATGTCATCAAAAGTCTGCTGCAATGACTCCGGTGACGCATGAAATGAATAGGCATCTTTCATAATGAATTCGCGACTGCGCATCACACCGAAACGCGGCCGTACCTCATCGCGGAATTTGGTTTGAATCTGGTAGTAATTAACCGGTAGCTGTTTGTAGCTGCGAAGATCCCGACGTGCGATATCGGTAATGACTTCCTCGTGTGTCGGACCGACACAGTAATCCCGCCCGTGCCGATCCTGCAGACGCAACAGCTCGGGCCCAAACTGCCCCCATCGACCCGACTCGTGCCACAACTCGGCGGGCTGCACCGCTGGCATAATTAATTCGGACGCGCCTGCGGCATCCATTTCTTCGCGAACAATCTTCTCTATTTTTCGCAGCACTCTGAGGCCCAGGGGCATCCAGGTATACAGTCCCGCAGCCAGCCTGCGAATCATCCCGGATCGCAACATCAGCTGATGACTGATAACCTCAGCATCGGCTGGCGATTCCTTGGTGGTGGACAAGTGAAGTTGACTGGTGCGCATTGAATAGCCTGTGACTTTAAGGATCGGTAATTCGGGTCAGTGTTAATGTAGAGCGTAGTCGCTTGTTGTACGATATCGACCTGGCCGATGCATTGTCCCACGAGGGTACTGCCAGAACCAGTCGAACAGAACCAGTCGAAGGTGGCGGTAGCATTGCGTAGCACCGGCTGGTGCAAAATAAATCAAACAACCATGACAAACTTGTATTGTCAGAGGTTATTTTCAATATTTAGAATGCTAATAACCAGACCCACTTTTGGTGGTTTATCCTACACTTCAGATAACGGTTCTCAGACGAAAAACGTGGAAATCATGATCTGGTCGCTACTGCTGACTAACCAGCCAGTCATGGCGACAACCGTGCACGTCTGAAAACCTGCAACAAACAAGAGTAATACGCTATAAAAATGCTCGAACCAATTCGCGAGTGGTATCAGAGAAATTTCTCTGATCCACAGGCGGTCATTCTGGCGTTACTGCTGATTTCAGCGTTTATGCTGATCTGGCTGCTCGGCGATATTTTAGCGCCGGTCATGGTCGCCATGGTGTTCGCCTATCTGCTCGACGGCGTCGTCACCGCTATGCAGCGCTACCACATACCGCGCCCGCTGGCCGCATCTATCGTGATGCTGGCTTTTGTGTTTTTCTGTCTGGTGGTACTGTTCGGGGTGATTCCGCTGCTGTCCCAACAGGTAACCTCGCTGATTCGTGAACTCCCGAACATGATTGCTGCCGGGCAGCAACAACTGCTGCGTCTGCCCGAGCTGTATCCCGCGATCTTTACCGTTGAACAAATCGATGAGCTCATCGCCAACGGTCAGCGCCAGGTCGGACAAATCGGACAGCGCTTTTTGTCCTTTTCCATCGCCAGTGCCATCAACCTCTTTGTACTGGCGATTTACGTAGTGCTGGTACCACTGATTGTATTTTTTACACTCAAAGACAAACAGAAACTGCTCGACTGGGCCGCCGGGTTTATGCCCAACAAAAGTGAGCTGGCTGAAAAAGTCTGGGACCAGGCAGACGGAAAAATCGCCAACTACATCCGCGGCAAGCTCATCGAAATTATGATCGTCTGGGTATTTACCTATATATTTTTCGCTATTATGGGCCTTAACTACGCAGTGCTGTTAAGCGCGCTGGTCGGGTTTTCAGTCATCATTCCGTACATCGGTGCGGTCGTTGTGACCATTCCAATTGCCATGATTGCCTACTTCCAGTGGGGCTTTACGGCCAAGTTCGGCTACCTGCTGGCTGGCTATCAGATCGTGCAGATACTGGACGGCAACGTACTGGTACCGCTGCTGTTTTCAGAGGTGGTCGATCTGCACCCGCTGGCGATTATTGTCTCCGTATTGTTTTTCGGCGGCCTGTGGGGACTTTGGGGGGTGTTTTTTGCGATACCGCTTGCCGCACTGACACAGGCAGTATTGGACGCCTGGCCCAGGCATCGCGCCAACCCCGACCCGCTGCTTGAAAACACTTCCGACAAGGCTGCCTGATACGGCCCTGATACGGGCCCTGATACGGTTTGATCGGCCCCTCACAGATGACGGCTGTGCTTGTCACAGCTGCAACGTGTCAGTAAGCTGTCGCCCTTTGCCGCTGTGTAGCGGCTTACTACTCACCACAGGGCACATAAATGTTTCAGGGCAGCATTGTTGCGATAGTCACACCGATGATTGAAGACGGATCGGTGGATTTTGATGCGCTGAAAACCCTGGTCGAATTTCACGTAAAAGAAGGCACCGACGCCATCGTATCCGTCGGCACCACCGGCGAATCAGCAACGCTGAGCATGGAAGAACACTCCACCGTCATTCGCAAAACCATTGAATTCGCTGGCGGCAATATACCGGTGATTGCCGGTACCGGCGCAAATTCCACCACCGAAGCACTGGAACTGACTGAAAACGCCAAAGCCGCCGGTGCAGATGCCTGCCTGCTGGTTACGCCGTACTACAACAAACCCCCTCAGGAAGGCTTGTACCAGCACTTTCGCAAGATTGCCGAAAGCGTCGATATTCCGCAGATTCTCTACAACGTCCCTGGCAGAACATCCGTCGACATGGCGCCGGAAACCACTGCAAGACTGGCAGAAATTGACAACATTATCGGTACTAAGGAAGCGCATGGCACGGTAGAACGTATACGGCAGCTGGTGGCACTTTGCCCCGATTCTTTTCTGATACTTACCGGCGATGACGGCACCGCGATGGAAAGCATACTAGCGGGCGCCAGCGGCAACATATCAGTCACCGCTAATGTGGCACCGGCACTGATGCATCAGATGTGCACCGCTGCGCTGTCGAAAGATGAAAGTACCGCACGCGAAATTGAAAACAAACTCACTGACCTCAACAGCACGTTATTTATTGAATCGAGCCCTATCCCTGCGAAGTGGGCGCTGCAACAAATGGGACTGATAAAAACAGGTATCCGCCTGCCACTGGTCGGGCTTAGCGAAAATTGCCACGCAGATGTTAAACGTGCACTTGGAAAAGCCGGAATAGAAATCTAGCGCATATAGTGCAACCACAGAGACTACTGTGAGTGTTTCGTTTATCAGTCTCGGCAGCGGCAGCAACGGTAATTCCACGCTGGTTCGTGTTGCAGATACGCTGTTATTGATCGATGCCGGGTTTTCTGCGCGTATCATTTGCCAAAGACTGCAGGATGCAGGCGTTGCTCCGGAGCAATTGTCAGCCATACTGGTTTCCCACGAACATTCCGACCACGTAAAAGGTGTCGCAGTACTTGCACGCAAACATCATATTCCGGTGTGGCTAACGCGCGGAACATTCGGACGCATGAAAGACAACAACATTCCAAATGTTGAGTTCATCCATCCACACGGCTCTTTTTGCATTGGTGATGCGAAAATAACGCCTTTTCCAATCCCGCACGATGCGGCAGAACCCTGTCAGTACATCGTCAGCGATGGTAAAAAACGTTTTGCTATTGCGACAGATATGGGATGTGTTACACCCTACGTGCATCAGCAACTGGGTGGTGTAGATGCGCTGCTACTGGAAGCAAACTACGATCACAACATGCTGCAAAACGGTTCTTACCCGTATTCACTGCGCACACGCATTGACGGACGCTACGGTCATCTGAGTAATGACCAGTCAGCTGAACTCGCTGCAAAGCTTGAGCACCCGGGATTACAAAGACTTTTCCTCGGTCATCTGAGTGAAAACAACAACACACCGGAAAGCGCTTTTGACCGCGTGGCAAACCGCCTTAAAAAAGGCGGAGACGACGTCACGGTACTAAAACGCGCAGCACTTGGAGAATGGTTCAGCATTGCCTGAACAGGTCTTTAGTTAACTTAACCTGATTGCCTAACGGGTTCAGACTAACCAGCAGAACTTTTCAGTCTCCGCTAACCTGCCGCCGCGCGCTGTTCAATCAGCTTTGCGTAAATTGAAGCACCTATCGGCAGGATTGATTCATCGAGTACAAAACCATCGTTGTGTAACGGCAGTGTACCGCCATGGCCAACGGTACAATAAGCACCGGGAATCACTCGCAACATATCGGCAAAATCTTCAGAACCGGTGACTACATTTGAAGTAACTGCGACGTTGTCTTTACCCACCACATCAGCTGCAACATCTAGCATTATCTGTGATAAATCTTCGTTGTTCACCAGCACATCAAATATATTTCTGCTGTCGATTTCAACTTCAATACCGTAGCTTTCAGCAACACCATCACACAACGCACTTATTCTTTTCCTGACCATATCTGCGACCTTTGGTTCAAAGTAACGCATAGTCCCGGACAGTGTGCAGTCAGACGGAATAACATTGTAGGCAGATCCTGCATGTATCTGCGTTACCGACAATACCAGCGGCTCTGTAGGCGGTACATTGCGACTGACAATGGTTTGTAACTGTGCAACCAGAGACGAGCCGATAACAATCGGATCAACCGACTGATGTGGCATTGCCGCATGCGAGCCACTGGCACGTATGTGTATATCAAAAAAATCTGCACCGGCCATTGCTACGCCCGGCTTCACTCCTACCCTGCCGGGCGCACCGTTCGGGTTGTTGTGCATGCCGTAAATTTCATCACACGGAAACCGTTCAAACAATCCATCAGCAAGCATTGCCCGGGCACCACCCAGCCCCTCTTCTGCAGGCTGAAAAATAAATATCGCGGTACCGTTAAAGTCACGGCTTTGTGCCAGATAACGCGCAGCGCCGAGTAACATCGTCGTGTGTGCATCATGACCGCAGGCATGCATGACACCAGGTGTTTTAGATGCGAAGGCCAGATTGGTTTTTTCATCTATCGGCAATGCGTCCATATCTGCTCTTAAGCCAATAGTACGTCCGGGTGAGCGCCCGTTTAACACACCCACTACACCGGTGTTGCCAATGCCTGTATGCGTCTCAATATCCCATTCACGCAATAAGTCCGCGACAATACCCGAGGTTCGCACTTCCTGCATCCCCAGTTCCGGGTGTTCGTGTAAATCGCGCCGAATGGCAACTAACTCATCTGAATACCGGGCTATTTTTTCTATTACTGGCAACTTTATTCCCCCTGACTGATAACACGCCTATGGTAGCAACACAGCAGAAACGATGGCACTAAAAATGGCTATACTAAAACGCTATGCACTCTCCGGCACTTAGAAACTCAATCCTGCACAACCTGACGTCATTCAGTGATAAACGTATTCCAACTGATACCGGCCTCACCCGTGCTGCCGTTGCGTTAGTTGTCAGCAGACACAGCAACAACGATGACCCTTGTATTTATCTGACGCTTAGAAGCAATAAGCTGCGCAAACACGCGGGTCAGTATGCACTGCCTGGTGGCAAGCTGGACCACGAAGAGTCACCACAACAAGCGGCACTTCGTGAGCTCGCCGAAGAGCTCGGCATTACATTAAATGACGAATCAGTACTCGGACTACTGGATGATTTCCAAAGCCGTTCAGGCTTTTCAATTACACCGGTGGTGCTCTGGAATCCCTCAACACAGATTCTGCAACCAAACCCTGACGAAGTGGCACGTTGTTTCGAAATTCCACTTGAAGAATTACTCGACGATGATCTGGCCGATCATGCAAATAATTCGTTACAACAGGTATTTTCAATCAGCCCGAAGTCAGTTGGCACTTCTGTATACAGCCCCACTGCGGCGATCATTTATCAGTTTGCCGAAGTTGCTCTACGCGGTAAGCACACACGGGTCAATGACTATGAGCAACCGGAATTTGCCTGGCGATAATTACACAAGCGAATGTGGTCTACAGTAAAGACCTATTCAACTACTCATTTTGCTATCGAGCATCTCGACACCTAGCTCACGTTTCCAGTCGCAGATATTTTCGATGGCAGAGATCATAGAGCCTGCGATATCTTTTCCGGTAGCATCTTCAATTCCCTGCAAACCTGGTGAAGAGTTGATTTCCAACAGTAATGGCCCGTCTTTAGAACGAATAATATCCACTCCGGCAACGTGCAAGCCCATCGCACGCGCGGCACGCACGGCAATTTTACGTTCCTGAGGCGTAGGCTTAATGCTTGTGGCCTTTCCACCACGATGCATATTGGCGCGATACTCTCCTGGCGCCGCTTCACGCTGCATTGCGGCAACCACTTTACCGTTCACTACAAACAGCCGCAGATCCCGCCCCTCTGCCTCGGCAATAAACTCCTGCACAAGCAGATTAGCATTAAGAGATTTAAAAGCGTTTATCACACTTTCTGCGGCCTTACTGGTTTCTGCCAATACGACTCCCCGTCCCTGCGTACCTTCCAGTAACTTCACAATGAGTGGTGCCCCACCGACCATCTGAATCAGATCATCAGTATCAATAGGTGAAGAGGCAAATCCGGTTGTTGGAATGTCGAGCCCCTCTTTCTGCAGCAGTTGTAACGAGTACAACTTGTCACGTGAACGACTGATTGCCTGCGACGTATTCAGTGCTGCAATACCCATACTTTCGAAGTGACGGGTCAGTGCACAACCGTAAAAAGTGACCGACGGTTTTATTCTTGGTACGACCGCATCCAGATCATTCAGCATGATGCCACCCCGGGTATGTACTTCGGGAGCATCAGCATCGAGTTTCATATAACACTGACGAATATCGAAAAAACGAATGTCATGCCCGCGTTCACGCCCCGCCTGAATAATTCGCTGATTACTGTAAAGATTGGGGTTGCTCGCCAGCAAGCCGATTTTAAGCCCGTCTTTGTGCGTATCATGGCGAGCGTATACCACAGCAATATCTGCCTCGGTTCTGTCGCCCAGCGCAAAGCTTCTGGCAGGATCTACCAGCATTTTCCCACTCATCGCTTCACGACCGAGCAGCATGCGGTAACCCATACTGTCGCGATTGGTCAGAGTCAGTTCAATATCCCACCGATCATCCCCCATGTTAAAAGCCGTTTTGATCACATAGCGTTTTTCAGCAAAGCCGCCGCTGTTTTTGACCGTGCGCCTGTCGTGGACCTTAGCTTCACAACGCAGCACCACTGATCGATCATTCTGCAGCGGGTGCACCTCAAATGACACCCAGCGCGCATCGTTGCGGGAAAACGGCTGAATATTCAGTGCGTGCAGCGCAGACGTTCTGGCGCCGGAATCAACCCGTGCCTTAATTGCCGGAATGCCTAGTTCCGGAAAGCCACACCATTCTTCGCATCCCGCAATGATGTGCGCACCTGTATCCATGATATCGGTCCTGATAGAGAAAGAAATTTGTATCGATTGGTGCTTCAGCACCGGAGGGAGCGCAAGTCTTTCAGTTTCCGATTTCAGTTGCAAGGCCTGCAACATTACCACCGCCCGTTTGCGCTCAACACGACCACAGCGGCTGCTTCAGGAGCGCTTTTCGCCGCAAAAACTTGTTAGAATTGCGCTTTGGATTTCCTCCTCGAGACACACCTTTGAACTATATCAGCACGCGCGGCGGCAGCGAATCACTACCTCTGGCTGAGCTACTTACTCGTGGTACCGCCAGTAACGGCGGTCTGTTTGTGCCGCGGCATTGGCCCGAAGCCTCTCCTGATTTACTCGCAGGAGAATATGCAGAGATCGCCGCAAAAGTGCTGCAGTTGTTTGGCGGTGATAGCTTACCTGACCGACTGATCGCCAACGCAATCAACACTGCCATGCAACATTTCAGCGCCCCTGTTGGACCACCGGTCAACACACTTGGCAACAACCTGTGGACGCTGGAACTCATGCATGGGCCGACGCTGGCTTTCAAAGACTTTGCACTTGCACCGCTGGCTGAGATCATAGACAGCAAACTAAAACATGATGGCAAACACGCCACGGTATTGTGTGCTACTTCCGGTGATACCGGGGCCGCTACGGTATCTGCTTTCGCCAATCGCGAGCGTGTCAATGCCGTGGTGCTGTTTCCGGATGGCGGCGTGTCAGATTTTCAACGGCTACAGATGACAACCACAGGTGCCGGCAATATTCTACCGTTATGTGTTGATGGTGATTTTGACGATTGTCAGCGTACCGTTAAAAAGCTCTATCAGACCAAAGCGGCCAGTCAGTATGGATACACTGCAGTAAATTCTATCAACATTGTTCGCATACTTTTGCAAACTGCCTACTACCTCAGAACCAGCGGTCTGATCCATCAATCAACCGGCGAGCACAGCAACTACTTTGTACCAACGGGTAATTTCGGCAACGTGTACGCTGCCTATATTGCGAAGCAACTCGGCGCACCAATTAATACACTGGTGGTGACTTCGAATGATAATGACGTGTTACCACGATTTTTCGAAACCAACCGAATGCAAGGTACACAGACCGTAAAGACCATCTCGCCTAGCATGGATATTCAGGTATCGAGCAACTTTGAAAGATTGCTATGGCATATTAAACAGGGGGATACAGACGCCGTCGATCAGGCACAGCAGTCGCTGGAAGCAGCCGGGGGTTATGAGCTGTCTTCCGCTGAAATGAACAGCCTAATGTCAGACTTTAAAGCCGCACGCTGCAGCGAACCTCAGGCACTGGCAGCGATTCAGCACGCCTGGCAGCAACACAGCAAAATTATCTGCCCACATACCGCAACCGCCTACCATGCAATAGAAGAAATGGCAGACTCAATCGCTGGGCAGAACGTGATTGTTGAAACTGCGCATCCGGCGAAATTCTCAACGGCGATCGAGCGTGCTATCGGCCAGAAACCAACGGTGCCCGAGCATGTACAGGCACAGCTTGCGCAACCCGAGCAGTTTCAGCGGGTCAGCGTAGACGGCGTGCAGCAGGCTATTGATGCCCGATTTGGCTAGTGCGGTTCATGCAGAATTCATAATCGGGGGGCTGAACCACACTTTTCGTTAAACAACAAACGCTTTCAGCCGATTCCTGACTCATACGTGAAGTGTTGAACCGTCATTTTTGAGGAGTCCGACACAAATTTTCCCGGGTCCAGGCGACGAGCGAATGGATTGTAAAAACTGCAGCGATGAAGTTGCGAGGTGTGTGGGTGTGCCCGCAGATACTCCGTGCTCGCCTCAGCTTGAGCCCCTGGAACCCCGGATTCTGTATTCCGCCGATATACTTGGAGTTACAGGCCCGGTGGATGCTCCGCATGACTCCACCGAACTTGCCGGCCCATTGCCAACAGTGGTTGCTGACGGCAAATTATTATCCGAGCTCGTATTTGTTGATACCTCCGTCCCTGAATTCGATCAGATACTGGCGGATCTTGAGTCGCAAGTTGCTGCCGGACGCGCGCTGGAAGTGATACAGATAGCGCCAGACACAGATGGTATTGCGGTTATTTCTGACACACTGGCTTCGCGCAGCCAGATCGAAACTGTACATATTATTTCTCACGGAACTGACAGCGGGATTGCCCTCGGCTCGCAGTGGCTGAGCAACGTCTCTGTCAACGCGCATGAGCAACAGATAAACCAATGGCAGCAAAGCTTCACAGAAGACGCAGACATACTGCTGTATGGATGTAATCTGGCTGCAGATTCCGACGGGCAGGCTTTACTATCAACACTTGCCGGTTATACCAATGCGGACATTGCAGCCAGCAACAACGTCACCGGACACACACGTCTGAGTGGTGATTGGGATCTTGAATACGCCAGCGGTTCAGTAGAATCTGAAACCATACTTTCAGCGGAGCTTCAGGCGCGCTGGCAGCACCAACTGGCCATCGACCTGCTGGCGGTTAACGACGATCTGGGCGACTTACCGGAAAACACTACCGTTGAGCTCAACAGTGAAGCCGACCCTGACACCAACATTACCCTGAACGATCAAACATCATCTCCGGTTATTCGACTGCTCGATGTTTCGGGTGCCGACAACGGCACTATCTCACCACATACCAATGGTCTCTTCACCTACGACCCGGACAATGGCTACACAGGCACCGAGACCCTCGATTACATCATCACAGACAACGAAGACCCGATACTCAGCCACTACTCGCTTGACAATAATCGTATCGCTGATGAAACCGGCACCACACAGCCGGTTGTGAATTCAGCGACAAACGAGCCCGCCTTTGCAACTGACAGCTACGACTTTGATGGTATTGATGACTTTATCGAGTTAACAGATATCGACTACTCCCAGAGTTTTACCTTAGCTGTTGATTTCAGAATAGGAAATCTGACCAGCGACAGACAACAGCTTTTATCGCACGGAGTGGGTTACGAACAAAACTCAATTCAAGCGTGGATAGTTGCGAATGTACTCTATGTGTCGTTATCAGACGCAACTGAAGCCGGCATTGATACTACGCCACTTCAGGTCGATATCACTAACTACGCCAACGATAACAACTGGCACATTCTGCAAATAAACCACGAGCCGTATAACCCGGTTGATGGCACCGGTGCTTTTTCGGTATACATCGACGGAATTGATCAGCTCGCTTATCCGGCATCTCAACGAGGCGGGGATTTTATCGATCCAGCAGGTACTATTTTAGTTGGCGCTTACGACAACGGTGCAGGTAAAACTCACTTTCTGTCAACGCATGATGTAAAAGACCTGAGAATCTACAACGATAACGTCACACCGCTTGTGGCGACAAGAGATATTGACTACAGCAACGCCACAGTCACCTTAAACATTAAAGGTTCCAATTTGAGCCCGGTGTTTACCGCGCTCGGAGGAACCGTAAATTTCACCGAAAACGGATCCGGTGTTGTGCTGGATAGTAATGTCACAGTCACTGATCCGGAACTGTCAGTAGCAGACAACTATGCGGGCGCCACACTGACACTGATGCGAAGTGGTGGTGCGAATACAGAAGATCTGTTCGGCGGCACCGGCAATCTTTCCATGCTAAACGAAGGACAGCCACTTGATTACATAGACGCGGTTTTGGGGTCGGTAAACATAGGGACAGTCACTACTAACAGCAACGGCAAGCTGCAATTGGATTTCAATGCACAAGCCACTGAAGATCTGGTTAACCGAACACTGCAAAACATTGGATATTTCAATAGCAGTGAATCCCCACCGGGACTTGTCTCTATTGAATGGCAATTCTCCGACGGCTATAGCGGCCCTGCAGAATTCGGTGTGACCGAAACAGTTGCAGGAAATAGCATTGTAAACATCACAGATGTCACCGACATTGCAATCAATCTGACCACTGCCGCCGTAAATACCGATGAAGACATTGCCTATGCCTTCAACGAATCAATTTCAATCTCACATGACCAGGATCCCGCCGATCCGGTCAACGTAACGCTGCAGGTGAGCCAGGGATCCCTGGCCATCACCACCACCTCTGGTGTAACAGTCAATGGCGATATGTCAAACAACATGACGCTCAATGGAAATTTGGCAGACGTAAACAATGTGCTTCAGTCTCTAACCTACCATCCGTCAGCTGATGTCAATGGCACAGATGATCTCGCTATTTCTGTATCAGTTGGAGCCTCACCGGTAGTTGAAAACACTTCGGTAGCAATCAACATTGCACCCGTCAATGATTCACCGATTATCAACAATGTCGGTGGGTATGTAACCCATGAAATGAATGGCGCGCCAACCATCATAGACGCCATCATCAGTATCAATGATTTCGAATTAGAGACAAGTGGTAATTTTGCGGGTACCTCGTTATCACTCAACAGAGCAGATGGTGTCGACTATGCACCGACACCACAATTTATCACCAACCCGACTGACAGATTTTCATCATCCGCACAAGCTTCAAATCTAAACGAAGGCAGCGATGTTACTGATGGTAGCGGTGTTTTCGGCACGGTGATTAAGAACAGTGATGGTCTACTCAACATAAGCTTCAATGCCAACGCAACGAAAAGTCGTATTGACATGCTTATGCAGTCAATTGAATACTCCAACTCCAGCACATGGCCACCGGACAGCAACGGCTGGCCGCATGATGAAGCCACGATGAAATGGACTTTCAGCGATGCCGGCATTAACAACGACGGCACTGCAGAACCTGCAAAGGTACTTGAAGCGATTGCCTTTAGCCATATTGATCTGACTTCCTCTGACAACCAGCCTATTCAAATTGAAAATAACACGCTGTCCCTGAACGCCGGCTCAGACGATTTAGTTCTGGATCGAAGTTATCTCCTGTTTGTTGATACTGATACTGCAGATAGTTTACTAAGGTACGTGATCACTGATTATTCAAGTGCTAACGTTTATGTTAAGAAAAACGGAACACCGCTTAACATTGGCGATGAGTTTACTCAGGCCGATATTAATCTCGATCTAATCACCGTTGGTACAACTGCTACTACATCAGAATCCGAACATTTTGATTTTGATATCATCGGAAATAGCAATAATGATAGTGGCACCTTCAACATAGCGATCGACGTAAACAAACCATCAGATTTACTGCCGGGGTTGCGCCTGAATCTTGATGATGGAAACGATGCATTTCTTGGAGATACCAATCAGTTCCAGTTCATGGACAACGACCCCAACACCACCGCGTTTACTAAATTTACTTTTGAATTCACTTTTTCCGGGTTAAAGAAAAACGACTCCGGCTTTGAATCTACCCTATATTCCGGGATATCCACTACCGATTTTGGTCCTTATGATGACCATTTTGAGCACCTGGTTATTAACCAGATACCTGGTACCAACGACGGGTTATTAGAGTGGAACCAGAAAATCTTTAACCCATCCTCGAACGTTCCGGCGATATCCGCTACCATCAACGACGTTTTCGACGGAAGATTGCACACTGTCTCTCTCACCTTTGACCTGGGCAGAAATAGCGATCTTGAATTGTTCTATGATGGTGCAAGAGTAGCAACTGCACCTAATAACGTTAGTGCTGATAACTGGGTGTGGGGTGGGAACTTCCCCCGGGTGTTTGGCCAACAACTAATAGATGGAAGTATATTTGCCGGCCCGAATGACTTCGACGGATTTCGATTCGATCCTGGAAAACAGTTCTCCGGCACACTGCACGATATTCGGATCTGGAACTCAATCCGGTCAAATGCAGAAATCAATGATGACAGATTTGCGCGCTACGATGCGTCTCCGGATGAACAGCCTAATCTGATCGTCAACTGGCATATGCATGACCGCAACGGTGCCGAAACTGCTTTCGAGTTTATCGATGAAACAGCGACTGTAGGGGCTAACCAGGATGTCCAACCCACCCTGAAGGTCGGACACGTGACAGAGGTTTCTGCTCATACCACGGATAACAACTTCGTCAAATCGAGCCCCACTGATGAATTATTTATCAATGAAGATTCGGTCGCCGGAGAAGTCGTAGGTTACATCACTCCACAAGAGCCCAATCCAAGTAGTAGCGGATACACTTACGACATCATCCCTGAAGCAGGTAAACCGTCTCCATTCTCAATTAACAACAGCACCGGGGAGATAACACTATCTGATCCGGCAAATCTACCTGTCGGGCTGGATATTTATCCGCTGCGGGTTTCTGTTGATGGCGGGGACTGGTCGGAGCGTGTACCTATACACATTACTCCGATTAACGACGCACCGGTGATTAACGCCGGTGCAAACAACCCGATCAATCTGACCGAAGGCGATGACCCTGTCGTCATCACTCCGTCCATTTCCATTCAGGACACAGAGCTCGAGGCCACAGACTTTGCAGGCACCGTCGTCACGATTGAAAGAACGGATGCAACCGGTAATACACCCACTCCACAACCTCAGGATCAATTCAGCTCTGATCTCTTTGCCACTGCCGGAACGCTTTTCACCGTCAATGAAACAAGCTCCCGACTTGAGATCACATTCAACTCAGGCGCAACCAAAACAGATGTTGAAACCGTACTGCAATCAATTAAGTATCAGAATACCAGCCACAATCCGGATCCCACGTTCACTCTGACCTGGAGTGTTTCAGATGGCAACACCGGTACTCAGGGGGACGGGGGCGCACTGACAGACTCCTTAAATACCACCGTAAATATCACACCGGTCAACGACGCACCGGTGTTAACTACGCTGCCCAGTCCTTTGAAAACTATCTATGAAGATGAAGACGCAGAGATCACGGGCAATGATCTGATCGCCTATGCCACTGATATCGATGGTGACATTCAAGATTTTATTGGTTCCAACGTGGTCAACGGCAGTTTATCAGTGGTGTCTGGTTCAGGCACTTCACTATCAGATAACTTTTTCTGGACGCCACCACCTGATACTTTCGGCCTGATTAAAGCATTCGATATACAAGCAGAAGATGACCTTGACACCAGATCAGCCAACAAAGAATCTATTTATATTCAGGTAAATTCAGTCAGCGATGAACCAACCGGCACTGACAATAACATTGAGATTCCAGAAGATTCAGTCCACACACTGAGTTTGAATAATTTCGGGTTTTCTGATGCCGACTCAGACAACTTCACAGGTGTCTACATCACAAATGTTATAAACGGGTCTCTGTCGCTTCCGAGCGGAGTGGTTAGTTTGCCATCGACGATTTCAGTGGCGGATATTACTGCAAATAGTCTGAAGTTTTCACCAGCTCCAAACCTGGCAGATCAGGCCGCAACCATGACGTTTCAGGTTATGGATGACGGTTCTAACAACATAGATACCACGGCCAACACACTCACATTTAACCTTACTGCGGTTAACGACCCGCCAGCATCGGCTGGGGGTTTGGTTAATACACTGGAGGACACCACGCTCTCATTCGACCCGGGTGATTTCCCTTTCAGTGACCCTGATGACATCAGCACTGCCAATCCTTCCGGGAATGCCCCTTACAGTATTATTATCGAAACAATGCCACTCTCCGGAACCCTTAACCTTAGCAATATTCCTTTGTACCCCGGAGACGAGGTTCTCTATTCCGAAATAGCGTCATCGTTAACCTACACGCCAGAAGCAAACGCTACAACAGATACCTTTTTCAACTTCACAGTAAGAGACACAGGAGGCACCGCCAATAGTGGTATAGATACCTCTGCCTCTTACAGAATGGATGTTGCCATCACCCCGGTGAATGACCCACCCAACGGAACTGACAAGACCGTCTCGGTAAACGAGGGTTCGGTACACACCTTTGTCAGTACAGATTTCGGTTTTGCAGATCCGATTGACGGCCACGGGTTTTTAAATATTTATTTACAAAATCTACCCTCTGATGGCGTTTTAATGCTGGGCACATCGCCAGCAGCAGTTAACAATGCCATCAGTGTTATAGACATTAACGCTGGATTATTAAAATACTACCCTCCATCACACACCGACGGCAATGTTAACACCACCTTTGAATTTTTCGTGGAAGACAATGGCGGAGGTGGACTATCCAAAGCACCGGACTTCAATACATTTACGATTGTCAATCAGGGAATAAATCAACCACCTGTGCTGAACGACGGCGTATCTGTTTCAGTACCGGAAGATACCCCCTATACGTTTAAACTTTCTGACTTCCCGTATACCGACCCGGAAAACCACAGCCTGGAATATCTAGTCATTGACATGCTTCCGACTGCTGGCAAATTAAAGCTGGCCGGATTTGATGTTACCGCACCGCTGGAGATAAACGCCTCCTCAATAGCAGATCTTACCTATACCCCCAACGCAAATGTCACAGGAACCGCAGCTGACAGTTTTCAGGTAAAGTTACGGGATTCCGCAGGCGAACTTAACGGAGGCATCGATACCTCAATCACTGCTAAAACCATTAGCATAGACATCACAAGCATCAATGATGCCCCGGTGCTATCGGGAATTGAAAGCACACCAGCAAGTTTCAGCCTGACA
>CALHCI010000036.1 GCA_937931165.1 uncultured Granulosicoccaceae bacterium | reverse complement strand
ATTCCAGCCCGGGAAGAATTCCGCCCAGCTCTGGCACAGTGCTATCTGGCCGGCAGCGCCCATCTGCCACTGGCCGTCCCAGGTGGAAGTCACTGATGCTGCCGGTGCATTCTTTAACAGGTTCTGATACCACTCAAGTCCGGCAATGGCCTGCTCGTCATTGCCCGAGAAGTTTTTGTCAGCGCCGAAGATAGAACCGCCGTGACCCCAGACCGCCTGTGTCCAGTCACACTCAAGTGAATAATGGCCGGACTTCGCCTGCAAGCCGGTACCGTAAATATTGTTTTCTTTTTCGGCAGCGGTAATCATTTCGACCGCTTTGGTAAAGTCCTCGTAGGTGCGTGGTATTTCAATGCCGTGCTTTTCGAGAATATCTTTGCGATACATCAGTGTGAATATCGGAATATCAAACGGCAGTCCAATCCACTTGCCGTCGTACTCACAGATACCTTCTACCAGAGGCTTGGAGAAGTCATCAAAGTCAAAGCCCGGCATCGCCAGGTCCGGGTTCTTTTCATAGTATTCAACCGGATCAATCGTGTCCGGTGAAAAGGTGGATGTCCATGCCTGATCAAGGTAGTAAATGTCGTAGGTACCTAACTGGCCCTGAACGTCTTGTGTGGCTTTGGCCAGTACTTGCTCAAGCGGCACAATCTCAATCTCGACATTAATACCGGTTAGCTCGGTAAATTCACCTTTTAACTCGTTAAGCACGTTGGTCGGTGGTGTGGCTTCCGATGTATAGCGGATAGTAGTGCCCGCATAGGGTTTTCCTGCCTCCCGTAAAAAGTCTGCTACTTCCGGTGGCGTGGTGCTGTGTCCGTCAGCGTGCGCGACGTTGCCAAAGAACGGTCGCTTTGAGTCGCCCCCCAGCATTCCTGCAGAGTAGGCGGAGAAGCCCACTCCGGCCATGCCCATTTTTTTCAGAAAGTCCCGCTTGGTCATTTTACCAGCGGAAAACTGGTTTGCGGTATCGATGATAAAATTTTGCTTTTTAAAGCGCTTGAAGCTCATGTGGTTTTCCTCTCTCTTTGGCGTAGATGCCAGTCGCATCAGTCTTTGATTGCACCCATCGTCAGTCCTCTTACCAGATGGTTCTGTACAAGAAGAATGAAAATGAATCCGGGTATAATCGCTGCGGTACCGAGGGCGGAAATGTAGCCCCACTCAGAGCCGGTAGAAGTCACAAATGTAGTGATTTTTACCGGCACGGTTCTGATTGAGTTGGTTAAGAACAGCGACAACAAAAACTCGGTCCATGAAAATATAAAACAGAGCACTGCGGTAGCAGCAATGCCACCCTTAATCATCGGGAGCACTACCAGATAAAAACATTGAAACCTTGTCGCGCCATCTATCATTGCAGCCTGATCTACCTCTATAGGTACATCGTCAAAGAATGATTTTAAGATAAGCAGCGCTATCGGAATATTGATCAGCGTGTGTGCGATGATGATTCCAAAGTGTGTGTCACGCAATCCAAGATCACGAAAAATAAATACCAGAGGTATAATGATGGCGATTGGCGGCAGAAACCGCTGAGACAGAATCCAGTGCATATATCCCTGAGACCCTCTGAATGCCAGACGGGACAATGCATATGCTGCCAGCAGTGAGATACTGGTGGCCAGAAAGGTAGAAGAAATAGCAATGATTAACGAAGAGACAATGGAGCCTCTACCATCATAAGCGCCTTCACCACTGGTGCCCATGCCAATACTTGAGCTGGAGCTTGTATCCGATTTACGGCCGCCAAGAACAGTAACACGGTAGTTTTCAAATGTGGGTTCAAAATCAAATACCACCACACGGTCTTTGTTAAATACCGCTGAGATAGGTTTTATTGAGGTCAGTGCAAACCAGGCAATGGGGAAAATAAACACACCGACTATCAGAATAGAGACAATGTATCTTGATGCGGTTTTGAGCTTGCCGGTAGTCATTAGAATTTAATTTTGAACACCTTGATAAACACACTCGACACCACCAGCACCACAATCAGTGTGGCCAGCGCAACAGTAGACGCATAGGGGAAGTTTGCACTTTTAAAGTAGACGGTACCGGCGTAGGCAGTCAGCGTTTCGGTTGCAGTGCCGGGACCGCTATCTGTCATCACTTTCACGTAATCAAAAATACGAAACAGATCTATACCGCGAATCAGAATTGCCAGCGCAATGATTTTTGACATCATTGGCAGTGTCAAAAAGAAAAACGATTGAATGCCGGATGCGCCATCAATCGATGCTGCTTCAAACGGTTCTTTCGGCAATGCACGCAACCCTGCGAGCATGATCAGCACCATAAACGGTGTCCATTGCCAGACGTCTGCGACTATAACGCCCCACAGTGCGGTGGAACTGGTGCCGAGTATCGGTGCGCTGGGTGATAACAGGTTAAGCGCGTAAAGCGAATTACTGATTACGCCAAAAGAACTGTCGTACATCAGTAGAAACATCATACCGGTTACTGCGGGAGGTACTACCAGCGGCAGCGTCATCAGTGCGCGCAAAACACCAAAGCCCTTTCGGTCTGTGTCGAGTATTAAGGCGATCAACATGCCGAGTACCAGCTGCAGTGCAAGTGCAATAAAGGCGTATGTCAGCGTGATTTCTACCGCATCCCAGACCCGATCGTCCGAAATGAGTTTGTTCCAGTTCCATGACGGGAGAAATTTTTCTTTGCGGGTAGCGGGATTGCGTTTAAAAAACGACAGCCACAATGAATACAGCACGGGATACAGACCGAATACCACCAGCAATGACGTGACCGGAAATAACCAGGGCAATGGATGTTCAGAGGTTAACCAGCGTGGCAGCAGCGCTCTCGATTTCATGAGCTCAGCACTGTTGAGTTGTTGGTA
>CALHCI010000035.1 GCA_937931165.1 uncultured Granulosicoccaceae bacterium | reverse complement strand
CGAGTGACTGATCACCGGTCTCAAGCTGCTCGATTAACGATTCCAGCTCGCCGAGTGCATCTTCGAATTTTGTGCTTTTGGGAATGGCTGCGGCTTTCTTACTCAACGGACAAGCTCCTTATTAGAGCGGCATTAAAACGTCTGACTCAGTACGCGTCAACCCGGATTGGCAAACAAACATGACGTGGCGCGATCTGACTCAGCCGTATACCGGCAGAGATAGCCGGCTCACTGATAATTGTTGGAGAGTGGTGGCTCCTGACCGCTCAGAGTTGATCCAGCGCATCAGTGAGACGCTTTGCAGCAATCACTTCAAGCCCGTCTATTTTACCACGCGGCCGGTTTGCATAGGGGATGATAGCTTTAGTAATGCCGTGTTTAACCGCTTCCTGCAGACGCTCCTGTCCGTTACTGACTGGTCTGACTTCACCCGACAACCCAACTTCCCCGAATACGGCCAGTGTGTTGTCGAGAGCGATATCCTTATAAGACGACATTGCCGCCAGTAACACCGGCAGGTCTGCCGCGGTTTCTGAAATTCTCACACCACCGACGATATTGATAAATACATCCTGATCGTGCATGGCAATGGCCGCGTGGCGTTGCAGTACGGCCAGCAGCATGTTCAGGCGATTTTGTTCAAGGCCAACCGTGACCCGTCGCGGATAGCTGCTGTGGCTTGCAGTGACCAGCGCCTGTGCTTCAACAAGCAGTGGTCGTGAGCCTTCGCGGGTAATCATGATCACACTGCCTGCAACCGGTTCATCGTGGCGAGACAGGAATAATCCGGAGGGGTTTTTCACCCCTTTGAGTCCGGTTTCCTCCATCACAAACACACCGAGTTCATTCACTGCACCGAAGCGGTTTTTTATCGCGCGAATCACTCTGAAACGACTGTTCGAGTCACCCTCAAAATACAACACGGTGTCAACCATATGTTCCAGTACCCTTGGTCCTGCGAGTGCACCTTCTTTGGTCACGTGCCCAACGACAAACATCGCAACGTTATTCTGTTTTGCATAGCGCACCAGATGTGCTGCGGACTCGCGAACCTGCGCAACCGAACCGGGTGCTGATTGCAACTGCTGTGTATAAACCGTTTGTATTGAGTCAATCACCATAATCTGTGGCTTATCAATGCGTGCATGTTCAGTAATGGATTCAACGCATGTTTCTGTCAGCAAACGCAGGTTTTTGGCAGGCAGGCCCAGCCGTCTGGCTCTGAGTGTCACCTGTTGCAGCGATTCTTCGCCAGTCACGTACAACGTTGAGTGATCTGTTGATAGGGCGGCCATACATTGCAATAGCAGTGTCGATTTACCAATCCCCGGGTCACCACCAATTAACGTGACAGAGCCTGTCACAATGCCGCCACCGAGTGCACGATCAAGTTCTGACAGACCGGTACACAGTCGTGGTTCTATAGCGAGATCAACATCCTCAATGGAGGTAATGGTGGATTGTCCGGCGTAGCCCTGGAAGCGGTCGGCAGCTTTGCCAGTACTTGCAGCAGCAATAGACTCTTCAAGGGTATTCCACTCGCCGCATTCAGCGCACTGACCGCTCCATTTCGGCGCAACGGCACCGCAGCTTTGGCAGTGATAGGTAATTTTTGTTTTGGCCATAACCGGTCACAAGGTACAAACAGGGATTGTAACGCGTTAGGCGACAACCAGTCAGATGTGGTTAGGGCAGGTTAAGACTGCAGAGAAGCGCGCATTTTGGCTTCGGTCAGTTCGACGTCGCTGTTGTCACGTGGTGTGTAGTTTTTAAACGGGCGATCAATGCGTGCAGACTGCACCACATTGCCATGTACCTGAGTGATTTCAATCGGTCGGCCATTAACAATAAAAGTGGCGCCGCGTTCCGGAATATTCTGCAGGTGCTCAAGCACCAGTCCGTTGAGCGTCTTGGGGCCTTCAGTTGGCAGGTTCCACAGCAGTTCGCGGTTAAGTTCGCGAACCGAAATACTGCCCTGCACGACGTATGATCCGTCTTGCATTAACGCGATCTCACTGAGCTTTTCCTGCTGTGAAGGGTCGCTGGTGAACTCACCGACAATTTCTTCGAGGATATCTTCAATGGTGATAAGTCCCTGTATATCACCGTATTCGTCTACCACCAGACCGATGCGTTTTTTCTGTTGCTGAAAGTTCAGCAGTTGCAATGTGACCGGTGTGCCCTCAGGCACAAAGTACGCTTCACGCACACTGCTTTCTACATATTCTTGCGTGAGCTTTTCTCCTTTCAGTAGTTTTAGCATGCGGCGCAGGTAAAGAAAGCCCTCCACTTTATCGATATCTTCGCGGTAGACCGGCAGTCTGCTGTGACCGCTGCGGGCGAGTTTATCGACTATTTTCGGCCATGAGTCATCCAGGTCGATGCCCTCAATCTCGTTGCGCGGCACCATGATTTCATCGACGGTGACTTTTTCAAGATCCAGGATATTCAGCAGCATGCGTTGATGGCGTTCGGGAATCATATCGCCAGCTTCATCGACAACGGTGCGGAGTTCTTCGCTGTTGAGCTTGTCGGAATTATTAGTCTTTTTAGTATCGATGCCCATAGTGCCGAGCATCTTGCTGACCAGTGAATTAATCAGAAACACCAGCGGCCAGGTGACCTTCAGTAACGGCGTGTAAATATGCGCGGCGAAAAAGGCCAGATTTTCAGACTTGATGGTAGCGAGTGTTTTGGGCAGAACTTCAGCAAATACCAGAATAACCAGTGTTAGCACACCCGTGACAACGGCAATACCTTTGTCGCCCCATATGTTGATGGCGACGATAGTGGCCAGTGCCGAAGCGAGAATGTTGACGAAGTTATTGCCCAGTAATATCAGGCCAATCAGTCGCTCCGGCTTTTCCAGCAGAGCAGCGGCTTTCATGGCGCCGCGATGACCGTTTTTCGCAAGATTACGCAACCGGTAGCGGTTGAGTGTCATTAGCGCGGTTTCGGAGCCAGAGAAAAATCCTGAGAGTCCAATCAGTATGACGAGCGATACGAGGAGTATGCCGATGGGAACGTCGTTCAAGTTAAGTGTGAGGGTCCGGCCTGATTGGAGTATCTATAAGTATAGCTTGGCGCCGTGGCTGTCAAGCAAGTGGACATTTGAAACGGCAATAATTGATTGAATCTATTACAGGTTGTGGGGTCGATTGATTGTCAGGCTGGAGCTGACAACAGCAGTTCTATAACGAATTTACTACCAAAATAACCAAGCAGCAGCGAAATAAACGCACCGAGCGTAAAACCGGCGGCTTTCTGACCACGCCAGCCCCAGCGTAAATGTCCGATCAACAGCACGGCGATCAGCAGCCACGCCACCAGAGATAAGGTGGTTTTATGCACCAGCCGCTGTGCGAACAGATCATCAAGGAATAGAAAGCCGGTCACTAGTGACAAAGAGAGAAACACAAAGCAGGTTAGCAGCAGCTGGAAAAGCACTGTTTCCATGGTTTTAAGCGGCGGTAATGCGCGCAAAATGCCACCGGTGTTGCGGTTTTTCAGGCGTTTGTCCTGCAGAGATACCAGCAACGCCTGGCCAGCAGAGATAGTCAGCAACGCATAGGCAATCACGCTGGTCAGCACATGCCATTGCATACCCGGGGCAAGAGTACTGGCGTTGTGGTACGCAAAAAACAATGACAAACACAGCGCAATTGCTGCCATCGGAAACAGAAACAACCCGAGATTAATCACCGGACGCCCGATATTCAGCAACAGTGTCAGTACCACTGCCAGCCACGCCGTCACCGACAGCGAATTAAAAAATGACAAGTTGAGCCCACTGGATGTGAATGTTGAGCCTAGTAACATCAACGCGTGAATCACTGCAGCTGTCAGTGCCAGCAACCAGACCACAGAAGGTCCACCATTCGCAGTAGCTGGTGCTTCGTTGTAAGCAGAGCCATCAGTGGCTGTTCTTCGATACAGCAGCCACGCGCTGGCCGCGTACAATAGAATTGTCGCGATGCCGATGGCGGGGTTGTCCAGCAGAGAGAATGACATGCCGCTATTCTACTGTTGAAATCGGGATTGACGACAACAAAGTTTCGTCTGAGGTTATGTTTGGGGTTTTGTATGGGCGTGAAACCCGCATAAGCCTGTATACTCGCGGGCTGACAAATCCACCTTTCTGTGAGCCGGTGTCATTACACCGTTTGGTCGGGAAACTATAGAGCATGTTTGAAAATCTAAGCGAAAGACTGGGCCAGACGGTAAAGAACCTGCGCGGGCAGGGACGTCTTACCGAACAGAATATTAAGGACGCTCTGCGCGATGTGCGCATGGCGTTGCTTGAGGCTGATGTTGCTCTGCCTGTCGTCAAGCAGCTGATTGACTCCATACAGGATAAAGCGCTCGGGCAGGAGGTTGTCGGTAGCCTGCAGCCAGGTCAGGCGCTAATTAAAGTCGTCAATGACGAGCTCGTTGCGATCATGGGCGAGCAATCCGAAAGCCTCGATCTATCCACCCAGCCGCCGGCTGTGATTCTGATGGCGGGTTTGCAAGGCTCCGGTAAAACGACAACCACCGGTAAGCTGGCGCTGCGTCTGCGTGAGAAAGAAAAACGCAAAGTGATGGTGGTCAGTTGTGACGTTTACCGTCCTGCGGCGATAGCCCAGCTTGAAAAAGTATCGAAAGATGTTGGCGTTGAGTTTTTCCCAAGCGCTGCTGATCAGTCCCCCATTGATATTGCCAACGCAGCGCTGGCGCATGCAAAGAAGCAGTTTGCCGATGTGTTGATCGTCGATACGGCCGGTCGTCTGGCCATCGATGAAGAAATGATGGCGGAAATCAGTGAGCTGAACAAAGCACTGAATCCGCAGGAAACGCTGTTTGTAGTGGATAGCATGACCGGTCAGGATGCTGCAGCCACCGCCAGGGCATTTGGCGAAGCGCTGCCGCTGACTGGTGTCATCCTGACCAAGACCGACGGTGATGCCCGCGGTGGTGCGGCGCTTTCAGTCAGGGTTATCACCGGCAAGCCGATTAAATTTATCGGCGCCGGTGAAAAAATGGGCGCACTTGAAGCCTTCCACCCGGACCGGATAGCGTCGCGAATCCTTGGCATGGGCGATGTCGTCAGCCTGGTTGAGGAAGTCACCGAAAAGGTCGACCACGAAAAGGCCGAAAAGCTCGCCCGCAAGATGAAGAAGGGCAAGAATTTCGACATGGAAGACTTGCGTGACCAAATGCAGCAAATGCAGCAAATGGGTGGCATGGCATCATTACTCGATAAACTGCCGGGGGCTGCCAATCTGCCAGATTCAGTTAAAAATCAGGCAAATGACGGCGAAATTCGCCGCACTATTGCGATGATCAATTCCATGACACCGCATGAAAGAAAATTTCCTGCAGTCATCAAGGGGTCGCGCAAACGCAGAATAGCGATGGGCTCCGGGGTACAGGTTCAAGACATCAACAAGTTGCTCAAACAGCACATGCAGATGAGCAAAATGATGAAAAAAATGTCCAAAGGCGGAATGAAAAACATGATGCGCGGGCTGAAAGGCCGAATGCCCCCGGGCATGGGAATGTGATCTGCAGTCTTTTGTGTTGATATAATTCGTGTCCGGGGCTTTAAAACGGACATTTTTGTTGTATAGTAATGGGTTTCCCTGAGCCAATATAGTTGGCTTGCACCAGAATTATCCGGATAAATCATGGTCACAATCAGACTTTCTCGCGGTGGCGCGAAAAAAAAGCCGTTCTATCAAATCGTTGTTACTGACAGCCGTAACCGTCGTGACGGTCGTTACCTTGAGCGTATCGGCTTCTACAATCCAATGTCACGCAACGAGAGCGAAGAGTCTCTGCGCATCGACATGGAGCGTATTGATCACTGGGTTGGCCACGGGGCGCAGCTGTCAGAGCGCGTTGCCAAACTGGTAAAAATACATCGCGAAAAGGCCGCGTCTGCGGCTGCGGCGTAACCCGCACTGTCTTTCAGGTTGGTTAGGTTGAGCGGAAAGTTGCATGGAGCTGTCACCCGACGACGCTGCTAACAGCGCAGACACCTCTGGCTCCCGCCAGAAAGGTGCCCCGAGTGACAAGCGCACAATTGTTGTAGGCAAAATAGCCTCGCCGTTTGGCGTTAGAGGCTGGACCAAAGTACTTTCCTACACCGAACCTGCAACAGGCTTGCTCGACTACCCGATCTGGCAATTAAAAAAACAACATACAGACAGGCGAATAGAACTGCTGGAAGGCCGGCAGCACGGCAAGTTTCTGGTCGTGAAATTCGATGGCATCGAAGATCGCGATGAGGTAGCCAAACTCACCAATGCGCTGATCGAAGTCACCAGAGACCAGTTTCCCGAGTCGGATCAGGACAGCTACTATTGGGCAGATCTGATCGGACTGACAGTGGTCACGACGCTCGGCATTGAGCTTGGTGAAGTAGACAGTTTGATGGAAACCGGTGCCAATGATGTGCTGGTGGTCAAGGGAGACAGGGAGAGACTGGTTCCATGGATCCAACCCGATGTGGTTCGTGAGGTTAACCTCGGTGAACGCAAAATGGTTGTGGACTGGGACCCTGATTTTTGACGGAGCAGAACAACTCGACTGAGCACCCGACAATCGGGATCTCGGTCGTCACGCTTTTTCCGGCACTGGTGATGTCAGTGGCAGGAAGCGGTGTGACAGGTCGCGCAGTTGAGCGGCAGCGGTTATCGCTTGCTACCTACAACCCGCGCGACTACACAACGGATACGCATCGCACCGTGGATGATCGCCCGTATGGTGGTGGGCCGGGCATGGTGATGATGGCAGAGCCTCTGGAGGAGGCTATTGACAGTGCGCTTGAGGAGAACAGCGCACAAAAGGACGCTTTAGTGGTTTACCTGAGTCCACAGGGGCAAAGGCTTGATCACAACCTGGTATGTGAGCTGGCACAGCTTCCGGGTCTGGTGCTGGTGGCAGGGCGCTACGAAGGCGTAGACGAAAGATTGCTTGAGTCGCGAATCGATCGGGAAATATCGATTGGCGACTATGTGTTGTCCGGTGGCGAGCTCGCTGCAATGGTTGTCATTGATGCCGTTGCCCGACAGTTGCCGGGGGTGCTGGGTCATAGTGATTCGGCGAAACAGGATACATTTGCCGGAACGGGTTTGCTGGAACATCCGCAATATACCCGTCCGGAGCAGTACCGGGGCATGCAGGTGCCCGAGGTACTCACTGGTGGTAACCACGAGGACATTCGGCTCTGGCGCAAGAAAAAATCGCTGGAGCGAACCAGGCAACGGCGCCCTGAACTGCTCGCTCAACTGGAGCTGAGTAGTGAAGATCGGCGATTGCTGCAAGAGATTGAAGTTGAGAAAACCGATCGGTCAGACAACTGACCGTTCAACCAGATTAATGACGCACGAGACGGAGTGTGAGTGATGAGCAATATAATCGACGCAATCAATGCGGAGCAGATGCAAAAAGAGGTGCCGGAGTTTGGCCCCGGTGACACGGTAGTGGTGCAGGTAAGAGTTAAGGAAGGCTCACGCGAGCGTCTGCAGGCTTTCGAAGGTGTGGTTATCGCACGTCGTAACAGAGGGCTTAACTCTGCATTCACCGTTCGAAAGATGTCGCACGGCGAAGGTGTTGAGCGTGTATTTCAAACCTACAGCCCGCTGGTTGCAGAAATTCAGGTGAAGCGTCGCGGCGATGTTCGTCGATCCAAGCTTTACTATCTGCGTGGTCGTACTGGTAAGGCTGCAAGAATCAAAGAGAAGTTATAAGCCGCTGTGCGTTGTATCGCAACGCCGGTTTTCGTTGCGTTGCGAGTTACCGGGGGTGGTATCCGGCATCTCCGGCAGACGGAATACAGAGTCTGACAAATTGTTGATTTCAGGCCTATAGTCCGTACCTATAAGAAAATCTTTTTGTTTATAGTCAGCCCGCAAGGAGCGGGTCGGAGATCGCATCATGTCTGAAGCCAAAACTGAAACCAAAGAATTCCAGGCCGAGGTCAACCAGCTGCTGAAGCTGATGATTCACTCGCTGTATTCGAATAAAGAAATTTTTCTTAGAGAGCTCATTTCAAACGCATCTGATGCCTGTGACAAGCTGCGTTTTGAAGCCGTTGCCAACGATGCGCTGAACGAAGGCGAAGAGCAGTTAGCCATTACGGTGTCCTTCGATGCCGAAGCGCATACCGTAACCGTTGCTGACAACGGTATTGGTATGAACCGCGATGAGGTAATTACCAACATCGGTACCATTGCCAAGTCCGGTACCAAGCAGTTTATGGAATCACTGACCGGCGATCAGCAGGAAGATGCGCGCCTGATCGGTCAGTTTGGTGTGGGTTTTTACTCTGCATTTGTGGTTGCAGATAAAGTCACACTAACCACACGCAAAGCGGGCGACGCTGCCGGCGAAGGTGTGAAGTGGGAAAGCGAAGCAACCGGCAGCTACGAAATCGAACAGATTGAACGCGCTGAAAAAGGTACCAGCATAACGCTGCACCTGCGGGAAGACGCACACGACTTTGCCGACAACTGGCGACTTCGACAAATCATCAAAAAATACTCTGATCACATTACCTTTCCGATCATGATGCTCGAAGTTGTGCACGCTGATCCAGAGAACGAGGAGGCAGAGAAAAAAGAACCCGAGCTTGAAAAGGTGAATGATGCGTCTGCGCTTTGGACGCGGGCTCGCAAAGATATAACCGAAGACGAATACAAATCTTTCTACCGCCAGGTCAGCAGCGATTGGGAAGATCCACTTGCCTGGTCGCACAACCGGGTAGAGGGAAAGTACGAATACACCTCACTGTTGTATATCCCTAAAAATGCACCGTTCGATTTATACGATGCGCAGCAGCAAAACGGCATAAAACTCTACGCGCAGCGCGTTTTTATAATGGACGAGGCAGAAAAACTGATGCCGCGTTATCTGCGCTTTGTACGTGGTCTGATCGACTCCAGTGATCTGCCATTAAATGTGTCGCGGGAAATTCTGCAAAGCAACAAGATTGTTGAAAATATTCGCTCTGCCTCAGTGAAAAAAGTACTGTCGCTGCTTGAAGGTATGGCTGAAAAAGAGCCTGAAAAGTACAAGGATTTCTGGACACAGTTCGGGCGCTGTCTGAAAGAGGCACCGGGAGAGGACTTTGCCAACCGTGAGCAGGTAGCCGGGTTGTTTCGGTTTGCATCTACCGAGAGTGGCAGCGACGAACAGTCAGTCAGCTTTGCAGAATATATTGCCCGCATGAAGCCGGGGCAGGACAAAATCTATTACATCACCGCAGACAGTTTTGCGGCCGGTAAAAACAGCCCGCATCTGGAAATATTTGCCAAGAAAGGTGTTGAAGTACTGGTGATGTATGATCGTGTTGATGAGTGGATGATGTCTTATCTGCATGAATTCGACGGCAAATCCCTGAGTTCTGTGGCCAAAGGCGATCTTGATCTTGGTGAAATCCAGGACAAGGAAGAAAAAGAGCAGCAGGAAACCGTTGAAAAAGAGTCGGAAAAGCTGGTTTCCCGACTTAAGGAAAAGCTTGACGACAAGGTCGCTGACGTCAAAGTGTCGCATCGACTGACGAATTCACCGGCGTGTATAGTGCTGGGCGAACAGGAAATGGCCATGCACATGCAACAGCTGATGAAGCAGGCGGGTCATGATATTCCGGACAACAAGCCGACACTCGAGATCAATCCGACGCATCCTATCCTCAAGAAAATGGATGCAGAGTCCGATGAAGACAAATTCACTGACTGGTCGCGCATGTTGCTTGATCAGGCGGTACTTGCCGAGGGCGGGCAGCTTGAGGACGCGGCCGGATTTGTCAGCCGGGTTAACCAGCTGATTATCGAACTCAGTGCTTGATTGCGACGCTGTCAGTCCGCGAAAAGCAACTATAATTCCACGGATTACCGCAGTAGAATGCGGCACCGACCTTCTTTCTGATTCACCCTGACGTAACCGTTAAGGCTTGCGGCGCTGGTCAGGGTGGTCATATCAGGCACGATCAATTTACTCGATACGATAAAACGGCCATGAAAATACTTAAAGCGCTAGCGCTGACAAGCGCCATCAGTTCTGCTTTGCTTGTTGCCAGTTCGGCAACAGCGGGTGATCCGGAGGCTGGCAAGCAAAAAGCCGAGACTTGCCTGGGTTGCCACGGTATCCCTAATTATGTGAATACCTATCCGACTTATCACGTGCCTAAACTGGGTGGTCAGCACGCTGAGTACATCGCTGCAGCGCTGAAAGCATACCAGCAGAAAGAACGTTCGCACGGCACCATGCATGCAAACGCGGCATCACTGACTGACGAAGATATTGCCGATATTGCGGCTTATCTGTCATCTGCAAAATAAATCGGAGCTACTTGTGAAAAAATCAACTATT
This sequence comes from uncultured Granulosicoccaceae bacterium, assembly GCA_937931165.1. Lineage (GTDB taxonomy): Bacteria > Pseudomonadota > Gammaproteobacteria > Granulosicoccales > Granulosicoccaceae. The sequence goes on along the minus strand of CALHCI010000035.1, from coordinate 58,083 downwards.
CAAGCTGGCATGCTTTCAGCGGCTCTGACATTAATGGCTCCGGTAACATCGATTGCGGGTGGTGATGCGGCAAAAGGTCAGGAGTTATCCGCGACCTGTGCTGCCTGCCACGGTGCCGATGGTAACAGTACTATCCCGACTAACCCGATTCTGGCTGGTCAGTACGAGAGCTATTTGGTTAAAGCACTTAGTGATTACAAATCGAAAGCCAGAACAAACGCGATAATGGGTGGCTTCGCTGCGGCATTGTCAGATCAGGATATTCGTGATCTGGCCGCGTACTTTTCGAGCCAGGAATCTACATTGTGGGTTCCAAAGCGATAGATGTTGCACCACCCGACTGGAGAATGTCATAAGGGCACGATATTACCCTCCCGCATTTGAGACAGTCGGTAAAAGACCAGATATCACCCTCCTGCTTGCGCCGCTTGCCGGAGGGTCGGCGTCTAAGCGCCGTGGAGGGCTCCCCGCCACGGCTTATACTGTTACTTCCAACATTACATGAAGAACGTCCAGTCGCTTTAGCGTTCGTCAGACTCTATCCATGAAATCAGGGTTCAGCATCGGGTCACTGATCTGAACATGAAAACCGCGTTTTTCAATATTTTCCCGCACCACGTCTGGATCTTCCTGAGCAAGCTTGCGATCAGCATTGAGCTCAAAAGTCAGCGTGAGAGTAAGGTCTCCAAGCGCCGGCCTGATTGAATCCGGAAGCACGTCGAAGTTGTCTTTTTCTCCCAGATAAACGTAGTAACCGCTTTTTTTGCTGCTGTTGTAGACGTACACTTCCACAGTGGTTTTTCCGGTAGGCTGTATTTTTATGCAAGTGCATAGTATCAGCCAGTCGACAGAGAGAACATTGTGGTGAATGCCGTTGAATAAAGAATTGCAGACGGTGCGACTCGACAAATGGTTGTGGTCTGCGCGGTTTTTTAAAACCCGATCCCTCGCCACTGACGCGGTATCGTCTGGTAAAGTGCTCGTGGACGGTTCTCGCGCCAAACCTTCGCGCCAGATCATCGTTGGGCAAAACCTGGAAATTCGCAAGGGGCCGTTTGAGTTTTCGGTAGTCGTTGATCGCCTGATTGAAAAGCGTGTCGGCGCCAAAGACGCTCAAACAGCGTATTCCGAGTCCGAAGAAAGCAGACAAAAACGCGAGTTGCTACAGGAAAAACTGAAAGATGATCGTCTGGTTTCACAAGGTGAGCGCCTTGCAGGCCGGCCAAACAAACGCGACCGGCGGTTGATACACAGATTTAAATCGCAAGACGGTGACTAATTTGCACATGCCCCTGCAAGTCAGCACACAGACCCTTGAGTCGCGGCAATTGTCGTTTTGTTGCTGATACTCTGTTAAAGCACTAAAATTGAACAACTGGTAAACAAAGAAACCTTATTTTGGAAAATCTGCAAACCGGCACTGACACCTTGTTTGTGCTTCTGGGCGCGATACTCGTTTTGTGGATGCATGCTGGTTTCGCTTTCCTCGAAGTCGGCACCGTCCGTGAGAAAAACCAGGTCAACGCGCTGATGAAAATCATCAGTGATTTCGGTGTCTCTACGATCGCCTATTTTTTTATTGGCTACAGTATCGCCTACGGTGTCGATTTCTTTCAGCCTGCGTCAGTGCTGGCTGAATCGAATGGCTATCAGCTGGTTAAGTTCTTCTTTCTCCTGACCTTTGCGGCAGCCATACCAGCCATTGTTTCAGGCGGTATTGCCGAGCGGGCTCGGTTTTACCCGCAACTTTTCGCGTCGCTTGTGATTGTTGCCGTTGCCTATCCTTTGTTTGAAGGTATGGTCTGGAACAATAACTTTGGTTTTCAGGACACCGTAGCAGCAATCGGCGGTCAGCCGTTTCACGACTTCGCAGGTTCTGTGGTAGTGCATGCCTTCGGTGGCTGGATAGCGCTTGGCGCTGTCATTTTGCTCGGCGCGCGTAAAGGGCGCTACACATCTGAGGGCAGAGAGTTGCTTGCACATCCGCCATCGAGTATTCCGTTTCTCGCCCTGGGTGCATGGATTCTGACGGTTGGCTGGTTTGGTTTTAATGTGATGTCAGCGCAGGAAGTTGGTGGTATCAGTGGCCTGGTTGCGTTGAATTCACTGATGGCGATGGTCGGGGGCTTGCTGGCAGCATTAATTGTTGGCCGCAACGATCCGGGTTTTGTGCACAACGGACCGCTTGCAGGTCTGGTCGCCGTATGTGCCGGTTCAGACGTCATGCATCCGATGGGGTCCTTAGTAGTCGGTTGCGTTGCCGGCGGGCTGTTTGTGTGGCTGTTTACATTGACCCAGAATAAGCTAAAGGTTGATGATGTCCTGGGCGTCTGGCCATTGCATGGTGTTTGTGGCGCGTGGGGAGGGATAGCTTGCGGCGTATTTGGGGCAGAACGATTCGGCGGCGTTGGCGGGGTGAGTTTAATTTCGCAGCTGGTCGGTACTGCCGTGGGTGTTGCAATCGCCCTGGTTACCGGTTTTGCTATCTATGGCTTGTTAAAGGTTACGGTGGGTATCAGATTAAGTGAAGAGGAAGAGTATCTTGGGGCAGATCTCAGCATTCATAAAGTTTCTTCGTCACCTACCTTCCGGTAAATTCGTTCTTAACTCATAGAGTTTAATACTATGAAAAAAATCACGGCAATAATTAAACCCTTCAAGCTTGAAGACGTTCGCGAAGAACTTTCCAAGGTCGGGGTTAAGGGTGTCACAGTGACCGAGGTCAAAGGCTTCGGACGCCAAAAGGGTCATACAGAGCTCTATCGTGGTGCTGAATATGTCATCGACTTTTTACCTAAAGTAAAGCTTGAAGCGGTTGTTAGTGACAACCAGCTTGATGAATGTGTAGAGGCAATTACCTCTGCCGCACGAACCGGCAAGATTGGTGATGGCAAAATATTTATCGAGAATGTAGACCGTGTGATTAGAATCAGAACCGGCGAAGAAAACGATCAAGCGCTTTGATTTAAATTTAGGTGTATTACGTTACCACTCTGGCTGGTCAACAATTTGAATAATACCGCCCTGGCTCATGTTGTCTCTCAATCTGAGCACGATGTTTCACGCGACAATATAAGTAAAAACGCACTGAAGGTACTCGACCGACTGAACGAAGCTGGTTTCGAGAGCTATCTTGTCGGTGGTGGCGTCAGAGATCTTTTGCTTGGTCGTCGACCGAAAGATTTCGACGTATCAACCAATGCCAGTCCGGAAGAAGTCAAAGAGATATTTAAGAACTGCCGGATAATAGGTCGAAGGTTCAGGCTTGCTCATGTCGTTTTCGGGCGCGACATCATTGAAGTCGCCACCTTTCGAGCGGCGCATAGTGAAGGCGAGGGTGGCGTTACCGGAGACACCGGGCGTATTGTTCGCGACAATGTATACGGCGGTACGGTGGCAGATGATGCGGCGCGGCGCGACTTTACAGTCAACGCGTTGTACTACAACATTGCAGACGCCACTGTGCTGGACTTTTACCATGGCATCGAAGATCTGCGAAACGGTGAATTGAAGTTCATTGGTGACGCTGAGGCAAGGGTTGTTGAAGATCCGGTGCGTGCATTGCGGGCAGCCCGCTTTGCTGCAAAGCTTGATTTCACCGTTGCAGCTGATGTGGCCGCAGCGATCGATCAGTACCACTTTAAGCTTGCAGATATACCATCGGCGCGAATGTTTGATGAAGTACTTAAACTGCTTCAGTCAGGCCATGGTGTAGCGAGTCTCGACTGGCTGCGCAAACTCGACTTACTGCAGTATCTGTTTCCTGCGGCAGACAGCCGGTTAAAACAGGGTGACGAAAAAGCCGAGCACATGTTGCTCCTTGCACTGCAAAATACCGATAACCGTATAAGCAATGATCTTGCAGTCACCCCTGCGTTTATCTATGCGGTGTTTCTGTGGCTCGATATTGCTGAGTTAGCCGATAAAATCGAGTCGTCGGGACATCCGCCGGTGCAGGCACTGCACATGGCGGCCGACGAGATTGTTCCTGCCCAGTTAAAGCGCACTTCATTGCCACGTCGCTATTCAGTACCGATGCGTGAAATCTGGACGCTGCAACCGCGTTTTAAAAGAACGCAGGGCAAGCGGGCTAAACTACTGATTGGCAATCCACGTTTTCGGGCCGGCTATGACTTTCTCTGTTTGCGAGCGCAGATTGGTGAGGTGGCGCAGTCACTGTGTGATACCTGGGAAAAGTTACAGCAAACCCCCGAAGCGCAAGCCGCAATAGCAGCGTCACGGCAGCGCAGCCGGCCTGTGCGTCGTACACGCGGCAAGCCAAAGCGTAAACCTCAAGCCTAAACCTCAAGCCTAAACCCCAGGCTTATCCTCCAAGGCAGATCCCAGAAGTTAACCCGGTGCCCGCAAAGCCGGACTAATCTGGCGGTTGCAAATTACGTTGCTGTGTAAATCAGCACACAGCGCCTTGTTTGTGCCAGACTGCCGGAATTCCTGAATATCGCGAGGCTAGCGTGGAACATTCACTCAGATACGTTGCAGTTGAGGGTCCGATAGGTGTTGGTAAAACAACGCTGGCACAGCGGCTCGCCAAGTCTTTGCGTGGAAAACTGATACAGGAAGCACCAGAAAAAAACCCGTTTCTCGATGCTTTTTATCGTGATCCGGAACTCTACGGGTTACCGACGCAGCTGCAGTTTTTAATGAACCGACGTGAGTCTCTGCGCTACATGACAGAAAATCTCCAGGAATCTCCATTTTGGGTGTCGGATTTTTTGTTTGCCAAAGATCGGTTGTTTGCCGGGCTTACCCTGGATGCTCCCCAGTACGATCTCTACAACTCGATTGCCAATGAACTGGCTTTTGATCTCGTTGTGCCGGATCTTGTCGTGTATCTTCAAGCACCGCTCGAAGTTTTGTACGATAGAATTGAAAAACGGGGCAAACTGTCCGAACAGGCGATTGCCAGCAATTACATAGAGCGGTTGCAGAGAGCCTATACCGAGCTTTTTTACAACTACACCGATACACCTGTATTGATTGTTAACGCCAGCGAGATTGATTTTGCTACCAATGACAGCGACTATGGGCAATTACTTCGGCAAATCACCACGATCAAGGCCGGTCGGCACTATTTTAATCCAAGCGCAGAGCTGGCATAACAGCCTGGGCATTTTCATTATCTAGGGAGAAGGTCTCTTGGCAGACTCGCAAATACTGCGTATCGGTATGTTGGAGGACGACGTAGATCAGGCAAATCGGGCGAGCGGATGGATCACCGAGCGTGGACATCAGTGTGAGGTGTTTCACGAATCCGAGAGCTTTCAGCGGGCGTTCCGCAAGACCAGCTACGATGTGGTGACGCTGGACTGGAATCTTCCGGATGGCACAGGAATCGAAATTCTGACGTGGTTACGGCAGAGTCTGGTCACTGATGTGCCGGTCATTTTCATCACCGCACGTCAGGCCGAGGCCGATATTGTCTCCGCCCTTGAAAAGGGTGCAGACGACTATCTGGTCAAGCCGGTAAGGCAATTCGAGTTGCTGGCCAGAATAGGCGCGCTGGCGCGTCGTGCGCAGCCGGAAACAGAGATACTGGAGTATGATCCATACGTTTTCGACACCAGTAACAGACAAGTAAGTGTCGATGGCGAAGTCGTTAAATTAACTGAAAAAGAATACGATTTAGCGTTATTTCTTTTTCGCAACCGGGGGCGGGTATTGTCACGGCAGCATTTGCTGACATCTGTTTGGGGCACATCGGCAGAGCTGAACACCCGAACAGTTGATACACACGCAAGCCGCCTTCGTAAAAAATTGAAACTTTCCGCCACCGAAAAGTGGAAGCTGACTAGTATTTACCAACATGGATACCGACTGGAAGAACGTACGCTGGTGTCCTGACATTAGCTTTTACAAGGCATTCTCCAATTTGAGTCGGATGTGCGGGCCGGACACGTTGGTAAAACGTAGATGTATACGCAGCAAGTTGCTCGGGATGTATCAGTCATCACTGGATTCTGTAATTGTTGGAGAACAAACATGAAACGAGGTTCTAAATCGGGGTATCGCTATGCATACGCTGCCTTGGGCCTGTTGTTGTCTACGCTGAGTTGTGCCCAGGTGGCCGCACAGGTCAAGTCTGAAGTCTCGGCGATCGACCAGGATATTCGCGTTGTAGTGAAAGAGGGTGACATACTCTCTTCCATTGTTAAGCAGGTAATGGGGTCTTCCGAGTATTGGGAAGATGTCGCGGCGCTCAACAAAATTAAAACGCCGGATGCCCTAAAACCGGGGGATCTAGTGATCTTTCCTGGCAGCCTTGTGCAAAAGAGAAATTTTGCGCGAGTGGTTTTTACCAAAGGCAAGGTGTCGCTGACCAGTGCAGCAGATAAAGCTACCGACGCACTGCAAAAAGGGGACAAAGTCTATCTCGGTGATGTGATTAATACTGGTAAGGACGGGTTTGTCAGTTTATCTTTCAAAGGCGATACGCTGGCAAACATTCAACCCGTGAGCCGTATCCAGGTTGTTGAGTTCGATTGCTTCGACACGGAAAAATCCTGTGTGGTTAACCTTTCTGCAGCTGCCGGGCAAATGGACTTTGACGTTCGCAATGTCGGTTTCAAAGAGCCAACCAGCTTTTCGGTAGATACGCCTAATGTTTCTGCGGCGGTTCGCGGTACTAAAATCGACGTAGAGGTGACCGACGGCAGTGCGGTAGGGGTAACCTCGGGCGAGATTGAAGTGTCGTCTAACGGTGTGTCTAACACAGTACCGGTTGGTAAAGGGACACTGGCCGGTGAAGGGCGTTCTGTATCTACGCTCTTTAATCTGCTCAAAGAGCCGGAGTACAACGAATTTACCCGGTTGAGTTCAGAAGATTATCTGGCCTGGTCGTCAATTGAAGATGCCAAGTCCTACAAAGTGGTGCTTGCAACGTCTGAGTCAATGACAGACATTATCGATTCAATGTCTACCACTGACACCTACACCGCCCTGTTGCCTGAACCTCAATCGTTCTATCTGAGTACCCGCGCACTGGATGAAAACGGTCTGAAGGGTTTCAAGGCAATTCAGAAAATTGATCAAGTTGAGATTGACGATAGCGTTGAGGCTCCGTTACTTGAAATAGAGCTGAGTGAACGTGAACTGAAAATCGTTAACGCTGGAGATCTGGGCTCTGAAGTTCATATCGGTAACCAGCTCCAGACAATAGACGACTTTGACCATTTGATCCGATATGAGGCGCATGATATTCCACCGGGTGAAACGCTCGAGCTGGATGTTGATCCCGACAAGGATATATTCATCTCATCGCGGGCCGTCGTGAGTGCTTCTGTTGTTTCACCGTACGGAAACATCTACGAATTCAAAGGGCGTCAGAATTAAGGGTGCAAGAAATAAACGACGCTAACTGATGGCTGTACACGATTCAGATGTACAACGCAGGGGTCGGTTCGGATACTGGACATTAATCGGCTTTTATCTGTTTTTCGGGTTACTGACTATGCTGCTGCATCGCGGCGACGTCACCCTGAAAATGGATCGTCTGATCTACGATAGCTGGGTACGACTGCACCAATCTGATGCCCCCGACGATCTTGTTATTGTCGGCATAGACTCGGACAGCGTGCAAAAGAATGGTCGATGGCCGTGGTCCCGATACGATCAGGCGCAAATAGTCGATAACCTGTCTGACGCTGGCGCAAGCGTAGTACTAATCGATATTCTCTACTCTGAACCGAGCAAGGAAGACCCCGCTTCCGATACACGACTGGCATCTGCCATAGAGCGTTCCGGTCGTGTCATTCTGCCCATTCACACTGAGGGTAAGGGGCTTTTGCGCGGTGGTGAAACGCTGCCAATTCCCGCAGTGCTCGAAGCTTCCACAGAGCTTGGCCATATCTTTCTGCCGATCGATTCAGACGGAATTGTCCGCCGTGTATTTTTAAAGGCAGGGTTTAAGCACCCACACTGGCCAATTCTGTCACTGGCGGCAATGCAAAGCCTCGGCATAGCACCGAAGGAACTCGCCGGTGTTCGTACCGAGCATGAAGACATTGCCACCCAATGGGTGGGCGACTATGAAGTCATGGTTCCGTTTCACGGACCGAAGAGCACCTTTCGCACGGTATCAGCCTATGATGTGCTGGTGGGCGATTTTGATCGCGCATTGTTTGAAGGCAGCACCGTGTTCATCGGATTGACGGCAACCGGACTTGGTGACGCGGTACCAACGCCAATCTTTGGGGTCGATCAACCGCTGCCAGGTGTTGAAGTACATGCCAACATTTACAGTTCGCTACGCGCTGGTACCTTAATAGGACAAACCGATGTATGGCTGGCTTTTCTGCTGGTCGCTGTCTTGATCGCGTTACTGTTGATGATTTACTCACGCTTGAGACCGCGCTGGGGGTTGCTTGCAACCATTCTGCTGGCGCTGGTGCCGGTCATGTTGAGTTTTGGTTTGTATCGGGTGGCCAATATCTGGTTTCCACCCTTGCTGGCAGCTATTCCCATAGTGCTCGCCTTTCCTCTGTGGAGCTGGCACCGCCTGGAATTTGCGACAAGATTCCTGCGAGCAGAGACCAACAAGCTTGCGATATACGATGACGATCTGGGCCTGAGTGCAACACAGCCGCTAGTGAGTGTATTCCAGAGTGCGACCACGCACCTCGATTTAAAACAGTGGTTTCTCGTTGCCGATGACACTGTGCAGTCCAGTAGAAATTTGCAGGCTGTTGATCACAACAAAATTCATAACCTTGAGTGGTCTATTCGAGATGGCTTATGGGTAAAACGTTTTCCATCAGAAAAACCTTTTGTCATTGGATTTTTGTTTGAAAGCCAGTTAATGAATCAGCGCTTCGCCGAGTTTATAGACAGTGCATCCAGAGTGCAGAGTCGTATTGCGCTACCAAACACCGGAGGCACAATCGAGAGCCTGCAAACGGATGCTGATCGTCTGAGCAAGCAGAACCAGCACATGCTGCAGCTAAAAGTTCTAAATGATAATATTTTTGCAGGCAGCCCAACCGGTTTGATTGTATGGAACGCTGTTGGTGAAATGATGCGCTGTAATGCGCTGGCTGATGAAATGTTTGATCATGTTTCGCTTGAGAATAAAACGGTACAGGAATTTTTTGTCGAGCTGGGCAAAGACCCGTTGGTGCTCGATAAAGAAGCATTTGATGCCATCTTGCGGGAAGGCAAAAACTGGCAGGTTAATCATGTGCGTGGTGACAAAGAGCTGGTTATTGATTTCAATGTGCTGGGAGAAAATCTGACCGATCGGTTGATTGTTGCCAGTGCGGTAGATTTAAGCGAAATCAGGCGTGCAGAAAGACTGCGCGGGCAGCTTATAGAATATTTATCTCACGACTTACGCTCGCCGTTAATATCGTCTTTGTATCTGGTATCGCAAGAGCGTGAGCAGGCTGATGCATCGAAAGATGTCACGCCATATTTGCAGGTTGAATCTAATATCAATAAAACGCTTAAGATGATCGATGATCTGCTGGGTCTGACGCGTGCAGAACATCTGGAAGTTGATCAACTGCAACCGGTATTTTTTGAAAATATCATTGAAAGTACAATTGATCAGTTGTTGCCTCAGGCGAGACAGAAAAACATTGCACTTGATGTCAATGATATTGATCAGGATGTTTGGGTAACCGCAGATTCGAGTCTGCTTGAACGTGCATTTATCAATGTTGTCGGCAATGCCATAAAATACTCACCGGAAAATACCCGGGTCAGTATTGTCACACGAACCGAAAATAATGCGTGGATCGTGTCAGAAGTATCTGATGAAGGGGTGGGTATTCCGGCTGACCGGATTGGAAAACTCTTCGAGAGATTCCACCGCGACCCTAATGTACAAAAACAGTTTAAGGGTACCGGGCTCGGGCTTGCACTGGTTGCCACCGTGGTTCGTGAACATGGTGGCAGTGTCGAAGCTAAGAGTGTCGAAAACCAGGGAACGACGATTGTTATCCGCCTGCCTGTCCTTGATATTGAGTCTGAAGATTCAGTTGTTAGTGCTTCTGCCTGATTGGGGCAAGATACGGTATCAATTAACAGTTTGTCGGAAAAATGTGACAGGGTTCAGAACTATTGATCATTTTCAGTGTGTAGAATTTCAAGCGTCGGGTGCATTGCGCCGGATGTAGTTTGAAGTAGCAGTAATTGTAGTAGCTAGTAGTTTGAAGTAATTAGTATAAACGTTGTTAGTAGTAACACTTAACCGAAGTATTGAAGTAGAAATAAGAGGTATATGATGTTTAAAAAAATCAAGGGCACCCTGGCGGTCGCTCTGTTAGCTTTAGTTTGTTCATCTTCTTTTGCAGCTCAGCTTGTCAATGTAAACACCGCTGATGCCGTGACGCTTGCAGAAAATCTCAACGGCATCGGAACTGCAAAGGCGAAAGCCATTGTCGAGTACCGAAAGCTGCATGGTAACTTTCAGGGCGTAGGAGACTTGATCAAAGTAAAAGGCATAGGCAGTAAGCTGGTCGAGAGAAACAGCGCTGTTATTTCGTTCGGCACTAGTACAGGGGTGTCAGCTGGTAACGACTCCATTAAGCCAACAACAGCAACCAAGACACTCACCGGGGACAGTTCATCGACACCGGTGTTACCTGCAGATAACTAAAGCTTGTTGTGTTGGGGGGAGGCTGCAGAATTGCTGTGGCTCCCTTTTGCATAATCCCGTCATTATTTACAGACTGTCATGCGTAATGACCGGCTTTTGGTGTTTTATTGACTGCCCACATCTCTTGGAAGGGCAGGCAGTGTTTGAAGAGTTCAAAAAATTCGCCTTAGGCGGCAACATGGTCGATATGGCAGTAGGTATCGTTATAGGAGCGGCCTTTGGAACCATAGTAGCGAGCCTGGTAGAAGATATTTTAATGCCGCCGATTGGCCTGTTGCTGGGGGGTGTTGATTTCAGCAGCCTGTTTCTGGTGCTGAAGGAAGGCGCGACACCAGCCCCGTATGCTTCTCTGTCAGCAGCCAAGACAGCCGGTGCAGTGACCATTAACTGGGGGAGTTTTTTTAACACTCTGATCAGTTTTCTGATTGTTTCGGCGGCGATTTTTCTGGTAGTAAAGTTAATTAACAAAGCGCGTAATGAACAGGAAGAATCGGTTGATCCGCAAATTGCCCTGCTATCCGAGATTCGTGACCTTCTGAAAAGCAGGCACTGAATTTGCCGCAGTAGAGCATCTGCGCGATTAATCGTGACTTCAACGCTGCTCAGGCTCCTGTTCCGGCTGGTTTCACGCATTGCTAATTTCAGGCCTTCCCTGTGACTGAGTTCTTTAAACGTCGATTCGGTTTTTTTCTATTAGCGCTGTTTACCGGTCTGATTGTCGGCGTAACCACTGTCGCGTTAATTGAGTGCATTGTTTTTCTTCAGGACTTTTTGTTTGCCCGAGAAGATAATACAGACCGCATTGCCTGGCTTGCCAATAAATCTGACTGGACCATTCTGCTGGCACCTGTGATTGGCGGCATTGTGGTGGGATTGATCCTGCGTCATATGCCGGAACAGCGGTTCCATGGCATTGCCGATGTTATGGAAGCGAGTGCGATGCGCGCTGGTAAAATGGATGTGCGCTCCGGAGGGATTGTCGGGTTGGCAACACTCGTTTCACTTGGCTCGGGAGCACCGTTGGGTAGAGAGGGGCCTGCTGTGCATATCGGTGCATCGATAACCGCGTGGTTGGCCGACAAACTAGGTCTTGATCGCACTCAGTCTCTGGCCCTTTTAGGTTGTGCATCTGCAGCCGCAGTAACTGCGTCGTTTAATACACCGATCGCCGGGGTATTGTTTGCATTGGAAGTTATTGTCGGGTACTACGCGTTGCGGGTTTTTGCTCCGGTTGTTATTGCTGCCATGGGAGCAGTTATCGTCAGGCACAGTATCTACGGCAACGGTCCGGAATTTACCATTCCTGACTATGCCATCGGCTCACTGTGGGAACTGCTTGCGTTTGCAGTGCTTGGTTTTGTTGCGGCACTGGTGGTTCAGTTGTGTATATTTTTGGTGATAATCACGCAGCGAGGCTGGGCGCAGACTGGTATCCCGTTCTGGATTCGACCCACGTTTGCCGGGGTCTTAATAGGTCTGGTTGCGTTGAACTACCCGCTAATACTCGGTGTGGGTTATGAAGGAACCGCACTGGCGCTAAACGAAAGCCTTGAAGTTAAAATGATATTCGGATTGCTCGTTGCCAAAACAGTCTGTGCGGCGGTGGCTCTTGGCAGTGGCTTTGCCGGTGGTGTATTCAGTCCGAGTCTTTTTATTGGTGCCATGCTCGGTGGCGGGTTCTGGTTTTTAATCAGCCTATTTGGAGAGAATCTGGTTTCCAGTCAGGGTGTGTACTCGGTGGTGGGCATGGCGGCGATTGCGTCGGCAATGTTAGGGGCGCCTATATCAACGTTGCTTATTGTTTTTGAACTCACTATTGACTATGACCTGGTGATTGCAGTGATGCTTGCATCGGCTATGGCAAGTACGTCTATGCAGCTTATGCCTTATGGATCTTTCTTTCGATGGCAGTTATCCAAACGTGGCATCAACCTGAATACCGGACGTGACCAGAGCCTGCTGAGAACCCGAACCATTGACGATCTCGTGTCGGATAACTACATTGAGATCGGCCCGGATGCATCGTTAAAAGATGTTGAAGCTGCGATGTTTGCGGTTAAAAGTTATGTTGCGGTGATTATTAATACAGATAAGAGATTCACCGGCTCATTATCTACTAATGACATATTCACTGGTGCTGCCGACTTTGGAAGAGACGAGGCTTGCAGCACCGTTGCCAATGCACCGGAACATGCTATTCCCACCAGTACCAGCTTACTGGCTGCATTGCAGACGCTGAATGAACTCGATGTAAACTATGCGCCGGTAACGCGTGTCGGCGAAGAGCATACCGAAGTAGTCGGTGTGGTTTATCGCAGTGATGTACTCAGCGCGCTCTATGAACTGGTTCGGGAAGCGCGCGCTGAAGAGTATGGAGTAACCTAGCCTGGACTATTCACAAGGCGACAAGTTCATGATAGCGATTATCTATGCTTATAGTTCCAAACAATCGTTTAGACAATATTTTTAAGTTAGCACTGTGTCTATTCACCATCAGACGTAAATATCGCTGCATGGCGAATCCTCATGAAAAATCCAGGCTAGAATCTATCTGCAAAAGTACAAAGCCCCGCTTATTTACGGGGCTTTTTTTTGCGTATTTTTCAAGCTTCGAGTGCACTATGGTGTGATCACCATCGATCAGGAGTCAATCGAGAGAGCCTTCAAGATAATCTGTCCTTTAACAGCTTAAGGAAAACCGATGCGGCCCGAAAACGTCTTGCCAAGCTAGCCCGGCAGATCTACCAGGAACCCTTGTTGCCGGTAGACAGTAACCGCCTGATCGAGGTTATGTTGACGGACCAGCACATAGTCCCGATCATGGGTACTGACTAAAAACAGACTGATATCAGCTTTTGCAATGACAGCAGATACGGTTGCGACAACACCGACCTGATCAAACGCCAGATCCCCGTCAACGCGAAAACAACGCCAATCACCACTTGCGTTAATATCCGCTGGCACGCTGGAAGACGGGCACATAATTGAAAGCTCGTCACTGGTTTTGGCGATAAAAAATATTTCGGATTGCAATGCCCAACCAGGTATTTCAGACCCGGGTGAAAGCTTGCATACAGAAAAAATATCGTGCAGTAACTTCAATCTCAAGCAATACCCTCCAACGCTTATAAAACCGAAAACACTTATACATTTTATTATCCGACATTCAGATAATACAATTGCCGACATCAGGTCCGAATTAGTTACTGAAACACAGGGATTATATTACAGGGTGATACGTCACCGTGAGCGCACTATCCTGTCAATACCGCCGACCAGGTAAAGCAACTACACCACGCCCTTATCAACACCGGCTATACATATGCGCCAATACCTTGCGGTTAGGCAAAGGATCATTCGCATGCCGCCTCGTTAAGTACAAACCACCCAACAGATAGGCTTCTTTCTCACCATACGCGGGGCATGGAAAATCATTTATCGTTCCACTTTGATATTGCACATGATGGATCAGCTCATGCAACAGTTGCTCTTGAAAAACGGGGTTCTCAAGCCAATCCGTATGTAAAGGAGCGGAACGGTTTAAAGCTAAAGTAGCTGCGCCAACAGATTCTGTAGTGAGTTCATTATTCAGCCTCGGATCGAGAAGAAATATGACACCGTTCGACGCATCATCCTGACTGTATAACGCAAACACACGAGAGTCGATGCCTGACTCCGGCCGCGGTGCATCGGTACCACTGTAATATTCCTCAGTCATCTCGTGCGGGCTGAGCAAACGGACTTCAGGATGACTGATATTACTGACATTGTAAGACGTGTTAGCGCTGATCCAGATCATTAACGATGAGATGAGTTGTTCCATTTGTACGCTCTCTTTCCAGGAGAAGAAAGCATCCGGTAAAATTGATCTGACTACCTGAAATCCACCTGATATTTATCCGAAATAAAAAAAAATTCAGACACTTAGCACCGAAAGAGAGTGAAATCACTTTTCGTACAGGCTTCGTATTATCTTTCCAAGGCAGGGAAGAAGCAGTTACGGAGAGCAGAATGATTGATCATTCATCGCAGACAACCGGTACAGACAGTGAAACTTCACTGCCACTGATGCGTTTCAACCGTAACCGCGACACATTAAAAAGTGAACGCCCTACTGCTTTGCCTGTTCAATATTTGTAACACGACTGTAGAAAACACCAGATTGAACTATCACTGGAATCATCAATCATAGACCTAAACGCCAACCGGTATTTTCGGCAACCTGATTCTTCATTATTAGTTTGGTCACAGAGGTTAAAAAAATGAATAGACGACAGTTCAGCAAGATCATTGGTATTACTGCAATAACCCCGGTCACCACTTTAGTATTGAGTCATCATGCTTCTGGTGCCGAAATGGTGAACCCGGATTCACCTACCGCCAAAGGCCTGCAGTTCATGAAAAACTCAGACAAAGAAGGAATGCGCTGCAGCGGTTGCAACTTTTTTTCTGCGCCTGAAGGCGATCAGGGAAGTTGTATTATCTTTAATGGCGGGCTGGTTCCTTCAACCGGCTGGTGTTCGGCGTTTCAACCGAAGAAATAGGCCTTGAAAAACCGGCTGGCCCAAAAGCAGTTACCACCTCCGATCTCAAAAGCAGTCGAATCCTTCGCCCGTCGGCACTTGTCTGACGGACGTAAAACGATCGCTGCGATCAATTGCAGCACCTTTCAACCACGCTTTGTCAGGTGCAAACATCAACCCGGAAATACACAGCACTTCCCTACCCAATCACCAATAACATTAGCATTGATCTACAGGCTGGACTATTTACAGTAACCGTCGCAGCCAGCGCTATTCAAAAGTCCGAAAGTCGGCTATCTTCGCCGTATATCAACCCGCCACCAAACCGCCCGTATTCCACCTAACCGCCAATACTCCTGTCTGTGCAGTTTGCTGCACATAGTTTTAAGCGAACGCTCTATGACGCACCCACCGGACAGCGGTAAAAACCGGCACCCAGAACTTGCAACACAGCAGTCAGTCAGTACTGTTGCATCCGGCTCTGCGCTCACAGGTATTGGATTACTGCTGGTGGCGACAGTATTTTTCGCCTTGCAGGATGTTATTACCAAGCAGCTGACCACACAGGTTTCTGTCAACCAGATTCTGGTTGTGCGCTTCGGGGCTTTTGCCTTGTTTGCACTGATCTATGCCAAAGGCAAAACCGGTCTGACTACGGCTTTTAAATCTTCTGTGCCTGCCACGCAGGTGGTGCGATGCCTGATTATGTGTACCGAAATCGGATTGTTTGCTTACGCCGTGCAGTTTCTGGGCATTGCCGAAATACACGCGATCTTTTCCTGCTTCCCGCTGGTTGTCACCGCGCTGTCAGTGCCGATGCTCGGTGAACAGGTGGGCTGGCGTCGGTGGCTTGCCGTCATCGTCGGGTTTATCGGGACCCTAATCATTATTCAGCCAGGCTCCGGTGTATTTAATCCCGCAGCAATGCTGGCGCTGGTTTGTGTGGTGATGTATTCCTTCTACAACATACTGACCCGAAAAGTATCCAGAACTGATTCATTCGCAACGTCTCTGGTGTATTTTGGGGTGGTGGGTTTTGTTGCATCATTGATTGCCGTTATTGGTCACTGGCAAACTCCGGATTCGCACACCATGCTGTTGCTCGGTGGTATCTGCCTGACCTCGGTTACGTCCCACATGATGCTGATCAAGGCATTGGAAGTCACCAGTGCCGTGGTTTTACAGCCATTTAACTATTTTATTCTGGTGTGGGCCATTGCGTTTGGCTACCTCTTTTTTGGAGAGGTGCTGTCGGTACATGAAGTTATTGGGGCGACCATTGTGGTAGCCAGCGGGTTGTACGTCGGGTTACGCGAGTATCTGATCAACCGCCCCGGGCGGAATTGATTGATCCGGCTCTGCGTGCCGTATGCTCTGAGCATTATTCAGAGAAAAATAATTCAATGACTTACAGTATTTAACAATCCTGTGCCTGTACAAAAATCTGTATCAGGACAACCGCTTAATCGGAACGCTTCATCCACACGACCGGAACAGCAGTGTTAGCCTTTGCTTTCGCTCAATCAACCTCCCCGTCTGCGCTGCCGATACCCGGACAATTAATGCTATTGGAATACCGAAATGCTGGCAGTTAGTTGTATCGCGATTGGCGTAGTATGCCTTGCGGCAATCACCAGACGTGCAATGGTGAATTCTCAGACAAACTCGGCGTTCTTTATGTCAAAAGAACAAATGCAGGCACTGGCCCGCCGTGTCAGAAAACAGAATACAGCCAACTGAATATTTCCTGGTGAAATAATCCCGACAGACACGGATAACCATACCACCTGCCATTTAGTCACGCTAAAACAAGGCAGGTGTATTGATCAGGCCCTGCGCCTTCTTTAGTATGGCTGTCGGAATACTCCCCCGTCAGCCAAGCCCCGCCTAAATGACAGATTCAGCACCGCAGCAAGCCACACCGCAAAAGAAAAAACAAAGTCCTTTCATTGATCTGATGGTCAGCATTATTCTGCCGTCAGTTATTTTAATGAAATTCAGTGGCGAAGACCGTCTTGGCCCTACTGGCGCTTTGTTGCTTGCGCTGTCATTTCCGGTGATTTGGGGTTTGTACGATCTCTTCAAAAACGGCGTCAGAAACTATGTCGCTATTCTGGGGGTGGTCAGCGTGCTGTTAACCGGCAGCATTGGTTTGCTTAAACTTGACCCGCAGTGGCTGGCGGTTAAAGAAGCGGCGATCCCGCTGTGTATTGGCATTGGTGTACTGGTGGCTAATGTTTTCGGCTTTCCACTAATACGAAAGCTCTTATACAACCCGAGTGTTATGCAAGTAGAACGGGTAGACAAGGTGCTTATCGAAAGGGGCAATCAGCAACTGTTCCTAAAACGACTCGACCGCGCAAACACCTTTTTTGCGGGTACTTTTTTCTTCTCTGCAATAGCAAACTATGTACTGGCCAAACTGGTGGTCACCAGTGAAAGCGGCACTGAAGCGTTTAATAATGAACTCGGTCGTATGACGCTATTGTCTTATCCGGTGATTGCAATTCCATCTATCCTGATGATGATTGCGATTTTCTACTACATCTGGCGTACCATCAAAAAACTCACCGACCTGAAGCTCGAACAAGTGATTGCCGGCGCTGACGAAGAAGAACCAAATAACTAACTCATTCTCCGGTTTTCAGTAGCCAGCCAACTCATCGTCTAGCCAGAGTCCCGTAACAGAATTGCAGGCTTAAGCCTCATGCGGCGGTGCACATAGCGTGCACCAAGGCCAAGCGCTGTTACTGCAACAACCACTGCGGTTACGATCGCCACCCAAAGCAAATCGGTAGATGGCAGTTTCATTCGCCACTCCAGTAACGGCAAGGCGATGGCTGATCCGGCCACTACCGCAAATGTGGCAGTGACCACTGCCAGCAACAAAAATTCCAGACGCATACTTTGCCGAATCAGTGATAATCGGGCTCCCAGTGTATTAAGTACCGTGGCTTCAAATATCTGTCTGCTGCGCCCTGCAGCAATGACACTCACCAGAACAAGTAAGCTTGCTAACAGGCTGATACAGGCAATCACCAACAACCCCGTGGTTGCCTGACCAAGCAGGTCACGTGCAGTTGCCAGAAGGCGCGCAGTGCGCACTGTGATAACGTTTGGTGCTACCGCAGCGATATTTTTCTGTGCTGCAATTGCTGCTTCATCGGACATAAAAGCGGTGCCGACATTTCTATTTATGGCCCCGTCCAGAAGACCATCGGCAACAATACCTTCAAACCAGAACCGGCTTTGCACACCTTTTTGCGTGTGTACAGCACGCACGGTAATACTGAGTGACTTTCCACCAATCTGATACCGGACGAGATCCCCAACCCCTATCCCGAGCCGGTCTGCCTCACGATCTTCCAGTGACATAACCGCTTCTGTTCCCTGCGGCCACCAGGCGCCTGCTATCAGTGTCAGACCATCTATATTGCCGCCACGATAACTCAACTTGTGTTCGTTGTTGATTGCACGGCGAAACTGATTATCTGCGGCAGGCAGCAACTCGCTTGCCGCAACGCCACCAATAGCGGTTATTCTTGCTCTGACCAACGGTGCGGTTTCGATACGTACATCAGTAGCGCTGGCAGAGACAGCCGCAACGACATCATCGACCAGCGCATTTTCAATATCGTACAACACCAGTGCCGGTGCTTCTTGTGGAATGGTCGCGTAGACAGTACGCAACAAGGCTGTGACGACCAGTGTACAGGCGACCAGCACCGTAAGCGCCGAGCCCAATGACAGTATTGCGCTGCGTAAGGGCGACCCCGGGCGATGTAGATTGGCCAGTGCAAGGCGCAATGCAAAACTGCCACGCACCCTGGTGCCGGTACGTGTGCCTGTTTCCAAAAGCCTCGCAAATTTGCGAATGATGAACAGCAGTACCTCAAGTGCTGCAATCAGTACCAGTATCACACCGATAAAAGCAACCGCAAACAGCGGCTCAGGCAGATTGATAGCCGCACTGACTATTAACAGTAACACCACCAACGCGGTGGCGAGTACAAAGCCTGCAGACAGTGAACCTGCGGTATGACGGTTACTACGAAACAATGCGGCCGGACTCACCGCGAGCGCCCGTCCAATTGCAGGTAGTGCAAATGCATAAGCAGTAAGACAACCAAATAAAAACGCCATAACAAGCGGCAACAGCAATTGTGCCGGTGACGTTGTAACCTGCACCTCGGTGGCCACTACAGCAGCACCGCTTAACGCAAGCGCACCACCCAACAGGCAACCCGCCACACTGGCCGCCGCTGCAAGCATGGCAATCTGCAACAGATACACCGAGGCAAGACTTGCATTGCGCAACCCCAGTGACCTCAATGTGGCGATAGTTTTCAGCTTGCTCTGCAAATGTGTACGCACACTGCTGAACACGCCGAGCCCACCAATAAATAACGTACTAAACGCAATGATCAGTAACCCCGAAGCGATCTGCGCCAGACGCTCGGCAATTCTCTCACTGCGATCTTCGAAGGTGCGAACATCCCACCCCTGATCACTGAAGCGTTGATAAAACTGCTCACGCCATTGATCCCCCGGCACACCTGTAGCGACTTTATAATCATAGTCGATGCGAGCGTGTGGCCCGGTTAATCCGGCTGCCTCAACAGCAGCGTCAGCAACCAGTACCGGAGCTCCGCGCCACTGTGCAGTAAGATTCCGATCGGGTTGTGAAACGACCAGAGCACGCACTTCCATCTCGAGCTCGCCAATAAATACAGTATCGCCAACCCTGATGTTGTGCTGCTCAGACAATGAAGCATCAATCGCAACCCCCCAGACACTAGCGGCAAGTCCGGTGGCATCTGTCAGTGGCATCGCCGGCGACAACTCCAGATTACCGTACAGCGGATAGTTTGCGTCCATGCTTTGCAGCTCAACCCGTATGAAGTCACCCTGTGAGTTACCCAACATGGTGTAAAGCTCACGTACCAGCGTGACCGTGCCGTTGTCCCGCATCCATTGCAGTGTGGTTTCAGGCAGCGGCTCATTGGTGTCAACTTCAACATCACCACCCAGCAATGCGCGTGTATCAGCAAGCATAGATGCATTAACAATTCGATAAAGCCCACCGGTTGCCGCAACCAACGCCACACCCAGCATCAGACAGGCGCAAAATATCCATAGTGACCGGCCGCTGCCACGTAAATCCTGCCATGCAAGTTTCACTAAAAAAAACATCATGCAGACCTACTGCAGTTTTTCATGATGCAGTTTTCCATGGTGCAAACGGAGATTTCGATCGCAGAGATTGGCAATACCTTCGTCGTGCGTAACCAGCAATAACGTCGATCCTGATTCACGGTTAAGCTCGAACAGTAAATCGACAATGGATGATCCTGTCTCAGAATCCAGATTGCCGGTAGGTTCATCGGCGAGCAATACCGATGGTTGATGTACCAGTGCTCTTGCTATAGCAACACGCTGTTGTTCACCACCGGAAAGCTGTGACGGGTAGTGATCGGCGCGGTTAGCAAGGCCAACACGCTGAAGGGTTTCCTGTGCACTCGAGCGTGCATATTTTACTCCGGCAATATCCAGTGGCAGCGATACGTTACCAAGCGCCGTCAGGCTGGGTATTAGATGAAACGACTGGAAAATAATACCCAGCTTATCCCTTCTAAGATCTGCGAGCCCGTCTGAATCGAGCGTAGCCAGATTGGTTCCATCAATATGTACCGAGCCATCATCCGGTTCCTCAAGCCCTGCAAGCAACAGTAACAAAGTCGTTTTTCCAGACCCGGACGGTCCGGTAACCGCAACAGTTTCACCTTTGCTAACGACGGCATCCGCACCACTCAGCACATCCAGTTTTCCATTAGATAGTGGATAGGACAATTGCAGGTTGCGTAGCTCAATCATGTTGGTCACAGTATTCATTGACTGATAATGTGTGAATTATAAATTCACCGCAACATGTAATTCAGACAGAGACCCCACTTCACACCCCACGGACAGCTACGATCGCCTCTACCCGATCACTATAGGTACATACAGAGCTATTGTGACTAACGTGGGAAATCGCGAAACCTGCAACAGACCGGGGTTCAAACAGTTTGGTATCCGGCTGGTGTATCGAACAATACCCGAATGTGATGGAATCAATTCTGAAATAGATCAATGAAAACGGACATCATGGATACCTGCATGTAAGCCGGACAACTCATACCGCTGCCGAACAACGTGTTCTGGTTCGAACGTGCACTGGAAGCACGTAAAACAGCTTACAACGTTAACCAAACGGTGATTGATTTCCTGGGTGACTCAAAAATGAAGTCCAACGGAAATAAAGGCCCCGGACCTGGTTTCAAACTCGTTATCCCCCAGGCTCTCGGGATCAAACAAGAAGTCCCAGTAAATTTCACCTAACAGCTCACCGGTATCATAACCGCTGTATAGATCAACACCGGCCACCCACCCTTTTCCAGGCGTGCCATTGACATTATAATTAACACTCAGCGCAACGCCGGTACGGTATTGGTTGGCAAATACCTGACCACCAAGCGATGTGTGAGTACTCAGGTAACGATCATAACCTATTGTGTATCCAGCATATCCGATACTAAGCCGTGCTTTGTTGCGGCCAAATAAATACGCGCCTTGCCAGCCCGCGATGCCACCGTACTGGATACCTGTACCAAATGCATTAGAAAACTCTCCTGCCTTCAGTGGAGTAACGCCCAGACTCAAGGTCAATAAAAGTACTGTGGCAAACAGTTTTTGTGTACGTAACTTTGTGAGCATTACTAAAACCTTCAATATATCTGCTACCCAGACTGAACTATACGCTGGCCGCCAATCTCACTGACAGAGTTAAATTCAAAGTGTCGTTTGTCAGTACCGTTGGTTGTTTATCAAATACCACCTGGGATGACTGTTCTTTGCAAACGGCCTCAATTTGGCCAAACCGGGCCTGCACCACAGGTACGATGAACGACAAGTGATGTTATCCGACGCATAATCAGTGACTGGCGGAAATTGCCCTCAGGCAGTAGATGTTGAATCGATACGAAATTCGCGAGCCATCAACAAATCAATAGTCTGCTGCCCTTCCGGAAACGACGATGCTGTGTCATGCAGTGATTTCACGGCCTGATGATCACCCGGGTATTGCCGACAGATTTCCATTTGTGCACGTAGCACACATGAACGTGCCCCGGCAGACAACGCCACATCCAGAGATTTCTTAAACCATGGCATTGCTTTGGATTTATTATTTACCGTAGCTATCAAGTGGCAACCTTTGAGGCGATAAAGCTCTGACAACCAGAACTTTTCATCATTCTGTTCACCGTGCGTTATACCGCTAAGCAGTATTTTTTCACAGAGTTGCCACTGTGAGAGCTTCAAATACTCCAGCGCCAACTCCGCACACATCCACGTCCAGGACAATTTGGAACCGCGGCTTTCAATATGTTCCATGGCTTCTCGCATCTCGGTAAGCCCACGCTCAAACTGTGGACGATCAATGTTCGAAGCCATATATTTACCGGAAAGAAACCGCACTCTTGGCGCCCAGGCCTGAATATCGTACTCATCAATGAGTTCAGTTGCCTCACGCAGCACCTCACCCCAGTTATCGGTATACCCCGCAGCGCATTGGGTATGACCTACCCACACCACCGCCATTGCAAACGAAAACGGTTGTGAGATTTCACGAGCGGTATCAACCGCCAGCATGCCATCAGCGAGCGCCTGTTCAGGATACCCAAGCAACCATTTTGTCCACCCCAGATTGGCCAGTGTCGATGTCACCGGGTTAATCACATAAGTTCTTTCAGGGTATTTTTCTGCACGGTCAAGAATACCAAGCATCTCGGTCAGTTCATCCGATGCATTCTGCAGCGCACCCCGGTAAAGATAATTCGCCCCCTGCGTCGAGCCGGGAGATACCGAGTCCAGTTTTTGCAGCAATGGCTCCAGTTGCGTTTCAATAATAATATTGCCGTCTTTATGCTGACCACGATTGAAGTAATGATTAAATTGTCCCCGCACGCAATTAATACGGGTATCGGTATCATTGTTGGACTCCGCCAGATTGCCTGCCCGGGTAATCGCATCGAGATACTCATCGGAATGAAAACCGCGTAATATTCTTTGTGCCATGGCACTGCAAAAATACAGGCTTTGCTGCAAATTATCCCGCTGTTTAGCCTCAAGCCTGTTAATCAAACCCAATCCGGCAGCAGCATGGACCAACGCCTCATTGTTTGAAGAGTTAGAAAGCGCTTTTTGTGCAGCGGCAAGATTAAACTCGACGGCACGTAAATAGTTTCCGGCATTCAAGTAGTGCTTTGCCAGAAGCTGAGGCTCTGCGATATCACTAAAGCGCTCATCATTGGCCAGCACATTAGCGATGACTGCATGAATTTCCCGTCGTCGGGATTTAAGCAAACTGTTGTAAGCGGCGTCTCTGACCAGCGCGTGTTTAAAAATATAGCCAATGTTTGAAAGGTGATCACGCTGGTAAATCAACCCGGAATCCAGTAGTTTTTCCAGTGCACTAACCAGATCGCTATTGCTGGTGCTGACCACCGATTCAAGCAGATTAAAACTGAATTCTCTGCCGATGACTGCAGCTGTCTGTGCAATTTCTCTGATAGGCCAAAGACGATCAAGCCTGGCCATTAATGAATCCTGCAGCGTAGAAGGAACCTCTACACTGTCCAGTCCAACAGATGACTCGTAAGAATCATCCTTTTCTGACAATTGTCCGGATTCGAGTACGGTTTTGGTTAATTCTTCAACGTACAGTGGAACACCGTCTGTCTTTGCTATCAGCTTGCCAAGCAGTTCATCAGGTAACTTTCTTCCACCAGTCAGTTGCTTGATAATGTCTGCACTGGCACTTCGCCCAAGCCTGTTTAAAGAGATCCGGTTAATATCCTGTGCAACAGAGAGCGTCTGTGCAACTTTAGATCTTGTGGTAAGTACCAACATCAATCGCTCGGTAGTTGTTCGCGCTGCCAGTTCTTCAAAAAATTCCTGACTGGACGGATCTATCCAGTGCTCATCCTCAACGACAATCAGGACAGGCCCTGTTTTAGACATTAATAGAAAAAATGATACAAGCTCACTCAGGGTATTTTTTCTAAGCTGATCCGGCCCCTGATCCAGAAACTTTTTAACCGGCTCCGCCGAAATAGCAAGATTAGCAGCGGCAAGACCAGCTATTTGCTGTGTAGCTGACCAACGCGAAAAGTATTCGGATATCTTTGCAAACCGCTCGTTGTCGGTTGTTAACTCTCCCGCACCTGAAGCGCGAAGTAACCACTGCCACACCGGGTAAAGCGCAGACTGGGTGTGGTGAGGGGAACACTGCAGGATTACACAATTGGCGTTTTCCGCTTCGCTGTCGTTGCAGAACGCATCAATAACTCTGGATTTACCTATACCTGCTTCACCACTGACTACAACCGTTTGACCATCTCCGTCGCACGAGACCTTCCAAAGCTGCTGCAACTGCATGAACTCCGCTTCACGTCCAATCAGCGGCAATTGACCTGACTTGCGACTGGCGTGATATCTTGACGGTGCTACACGTTCTAACCCCACCAGGAATGATGGCACCGGCACCGACATCCCTTTAAGAGAAAGGTTTCCAAGTAGCTCAAACTGAAACAACTCGCCAACCAGCCGACGGGTAACATCACTGACCACCAGTTGACCCGGTTCGGCAACACCCTGCAAACGCGCCGCCAGATTAGGGGTCTCGCCAACCACTGCCTCTTCTTCTGAGGCTCCCTCACCAATCACATCTCCCACCACCACCAGACCGGTCGCTATGCCTGAGCGTGCCGCCAATGCGACACCATCCGGTGTCACCAGTGCCGCCACCGCTTTGTTTGCCGCAAGGCCTGCGCGAACCGCACGCTCGGCATCATCTTCATGTGCCCTTGGCCAGCCAAAATACGCGAGTATGCCGTCTCCCATATACCTACTGATAAAACCGTCAAACTGTTTGATTTCGCGAGTGGCGGCTTCCTGAAAAGATCTGATGACGTCTCTGAGGTCTTCCGGATCGAGTCGTGTAGACAATGCGGTAGACCCGACCAGATCAACAAACATCACCGTGAGATGCCGCCTTTCCGCGACCTCGGCAGGTGCGTTTTCCGGGGGCAACATGCCTGATGTATGATCAGAAACAGGTATAGGTGCTGTATCAATCTGTGCAGGCAAAGACAGTTGCCTGATGGCTCGAACTAACTTCAGTCGATGCCCGAGGGATACACCAAGTGCCTCCAGATGTGCCTCCGATACCTCAGGCAGAATGTCGAGGTCGAGGTCATTTTCTACAAAGAGATCGAAATAACACGAGAGCCCTAATTTCCCGAGCCAGTCTTCCAGATTTTCCATAAACTTAAAACTACCGAATAACTCGCCTGTGCAGGTTACCATCACACGGTATTGTTATCCATTCAGTACGATTCCCCGGCACTGTCCTTTTCAGTATCTATAACGATACAACTGCACCTGTCCAGAAGACGAACCGATGCGGCACAGAGTCTTTACGTATATCACCAGAGATCAGGAATTACTGATATTTGATCACGTTGATCAACGCTACCTCGATCCCCAGATTCCGGGTGGCACAGTCGAACCGGCTGAACAGCCACAAGCAGCAGCTTTAAGAGAAGCACATGAAGAAACCGGTCTTGTCTCACTGGAAATAATTTCGTTTTTGGGTGACTTTGAAACAGATCTGGCGCCACTTGGCAGACAAGAACAGATACACGCCTGGTTTTATCACCTGGAAACACGAGACAAAACACCATCATTGTGGCGGCATTTCGAACAACACCGGTCAAAAAAACCGAGGTCGTCAGACAAAAACGAACCGATTGAGTTCGAACTCTACCGGGTACCGATTCGAGAGGTACCAAAGCTCGGTGGCCTTGATAACACCATGCTTTACAAAGTACGTGAGGCAATCATTGAATAGCCTCTTCTACCTACCCAAAAGTATTAGTGCTTTTACTCACATGCATTTTGTAACAGAAAGACTACATTCACAGGTGTAACCTCACATCACAATCCAACTGGATACCCAAACCATGAATAAAGTCACAAGGCTGTTCGCTGCACTACTAATGGTTTTCTCAGCCGTACCCGTTGCGTCCGCTTGCGGTGGTTTCTTTTGTCAAACGCTGCCCATTGATCAGGCGGGTGAACAAATTGTTTTTCGACAGGACGGCACCCGGATCACGGCAATGGTGCAGATTCAGTTTGTCGGTGATGCATCTGACTTTGGCTGGGTGGTTCCAGTGCCATCAGAGCCAACGTTCGCACTGGGGAGCAATCAGGTATTTAGCAGTCTCGAACTCGCCACCCGTCCACAGTTCAATCTGACACGTACCGGTCAGGAGTGCGAAATTAATTTTCAGGCATCACCCACCGCAAGTGGCGGCGACGCCAACGCAGAAAGTGATACCAGTGACGGCGGCGTCGAAGTGATCAGCGTTGAGGAAGTCGGCAGCTACGAGGTAACTGTCATTGCAGGCAACGATCCACAAGAAGTCGCCAACTGGCTGCAAGAACGAAACTACGAATTATCCAGTGACGGTGCCGCGCTACTGGCACCGTATATTGAAGATGGTATGAAGTTCGTTGCAGTAAAGCTACAAAGCGATCGCGATACCGGTGATATTCAACCACTGATACTCAACTATGAAAGTGATAAACCGGTGGTTCCCATCCGCCTCACTGCAGTCGCAGCAATTGAAGATATGGGAGTGCTGGTCTGGGTGGTGGGAGACGCAAGAGCGGTACCCGAAAATTTTCTGCATGTGACACCCAACTACACCCGCTTAAACTGGTATACCGGTTTTAGTGGTAACGCCTATTCAAGTTATCAAACCCTTATTACCGAGGCGATGAACGAAGCAGGTGGCCAGGGATTCGCCACAGATTACGCAGGCCGGTTCAGCAACCTGACAGACAGACTTCCGTCTGCCTCTGATTTGCAAACCGGACTCAATCGTTTGAATGCTGTTTCAGATGCCGAATACATTTCCGGTGCAGTGCAACTGTTCGCAGGCAATACGTCAGTGAACTCCGTGTTGAGTCGTGTTCTACCATTGCCGAACGGCCAGACCAACGCCGTATACTTCGACTCACTGTCACTGGCCAGCACCTACACGGCAGAGCAACTCTCTTCTGCCCGCGCTGAACTCGATCAATACGTACGTACAGATATTATCGGTGCGATAGAAAATTCCGTTGATCTGCTCGATGACAATCGCTACCTCACGCGCCTTTACACAACACTCTCGGCTGATGAAATGACGGTTGATCCTGCGTTTGTATTCAACCCTGATATGCAAGACCAGCCACTGGCACGCAATGCCACGCTGGACGCAAAGTGCATTAACGATCAAACCGAATGGACACTCACCCTCGGTGCAGGTACCGGTCGGGATGATGTTGTAGTAATCGATGCCACCGGCCCGGTTCCGTTTACCGCTGCACCAGCGCTTGATCAGGATGCCAGTTGGAAAATAGAACAAACGTCAAACAGCGGGCAGCCGGTGGTCACCACGGAACGCGCTTTTCAAATTGCATCGGTCGATAGTAACAACGGATCGGGAACCACTCAGGGTGGATCGGGGGGTGGATCGGGGGGCGGATCGGGTAATTCCTCCGGTGGAGGTGCGTTTACCATTCACCTGCTGATGCTCCTGTTGCTGACCGCCGGACTACGCCGGCAAGTCAGCTGACCGACAATGATTCCACTGTTCAGAATACTGTCCTGAGCAACAACGAATAGTCACCCTCCAAATGCAAACCGGTAAAAACTTACTGTTATATTCAGCAAGCGTTCATCAACAAAACAATATCGTAAAAAGTTCTTTATAATCAGAGAGTTTTAATGGTAGACCAAGCAAAACGCAACACCCTTATTATGCTCGGCGGCACAGCCGTCGTCACCGCTATGCCAGCTGTTGCGACAGCAGCCGGTAACTTCACTGCCCAGCTGCAATCAGACGGTAATCCGGCAGCACAATCGGCAATCGTACCGGTCGCTGCTGAAGGTACAGAGTTGTCTATTGAGCTAAACATCGATACTCAGTCGACACTGACGATAACCAACCACAGCGACCAACTGGTGATCATACGCCACCTGCATCCCGGAATTGTTCATGCAGGGTATAAAACGTTTGATGTTAATTCCGTGTTTGAACGTTCTGCTTATGCAATAGGCGCAGGTCGATCCCGCACCATGCCAATTACAGAAACCTACAGCACCCAGGCTGAGATGCAGTACCCGCGTGATACAAAAAGTCGTCTTCGGGTGGCAAAACTCGTTGCCCACTCCAGTGACGGACTAATGGCAAACTCTACCCGTAGTTTTTATGCCTAACTAAAACAACCGGCAGCTTGTTCGCAGGCTGCCGGTGTTATTAAAAATCTACGGTCAGCCACGCCGGGTGACTGGTTATTCGTGACCCTTGGCAATCACTCCGCCCATCAACATCCTGCTACCCGGCAGTTGCGCCATCGGCGTCCAGATGTTTAGCAACATTCGGTCTACCTTGCTCATCCAGGTGTACTTCTCTGGAAATATCCTGGTCACAAACGCATTAAAGTAACTGCGCGTTTTAATGGTACGCAGTCGAGTGGAATCTGGCTTACCTCAACTTCTGTTAAGCGATCTTCTTCATTGGTGATGTACGCCCTGTCAACCTGTCTGTCGGGCACAGACCACCAGCTGCGTTGTGTGTTTGCAAATCTGGTTACCGCAATCAACAGGCATTCCCCTGCTGGACTTAGAGTTACCCCGGACACGTTTTACTTTTTTAAAAACAAAATCTGCGTCCTCACGAGATACCGAATATCCAGCTGATATTCATTTAAGGGATTGATTTTAAACCGGACAAGCAATTACCATTACGCCCCGGCCGGGTGACTCTTTTCACCACTCGGCATGGAATACACATCAAATTATTTACATGGCCTTTACGCACCGATATTCAATCACCCTTCATCACTTACATATAGAGAACCCAAGTTGCCTAAAAAACGCCAACCCGGAGTACGTGCGGCTAAAGTACTGTCATCCCCTAACGGCAAAGGGGTCTATGCACAGAAGTCAATCTCAAAAGATTCTGTTATCGGAGAAGTACGCGGAGAGATCACCACCGATGACGAAACTGATCCGCGCTATCTGATGGATCTGGACGGTGGCTATCTGCTGCGCCCCAAAGGGACCTTTCGCTATCTCAACCACAGCTGCAACCCGAACTGCGAACTGTTTGTCTGGGAAGATCAGGAACTGAACCCGGAAACAGGTACCAGACCGCTATATGTCAGCGCACTTAAAACTATCCCCAAAGGCAGGCAACTGACTATCGATTATGCCTGGCCGGCAGAGTTCGCAATACCGTGTAACTGCAAAAGTAAAAACTGCCGTGGCTGGATTGTAGACAGCAAAGAACTCAAAAAACTGAAAAAGCTAAAGAAAATCAAGACTGCTGCGTGATCCCATAACCATCGCCAGTAGTTACTACACCACCATCGACACAGCTTACCGGGCAACTTGCCCGGTTCAGTCTGCAACAAACAAAGCACCCGTTACTGCGTTACCGGGCAAATACTTTGATCTGGCAGCACCCCGTCAACCAGATAGTCAATCACCACTTGATCAACGCATTGATTCTCACCATTAAAAACGACGGTATGCCCTAAATGCTCTGACAGTAGATAGCGTGCATCTATAGCTTGCGCCATTCTCTCGCTCCAGACCGCAGGTGTTTATGAATCGGCAGGGCCGCAACTACCAGTATCTCAGGCGCTGTGTCTGCAGCGATGGGTGCCAGCGGACGCAACGCTTCCGGCCAGTCCATGCAGGCGCCGGCACCAATCAGTTGTAGTTCGGCAACAAGATCACTTTTTTCATTAAACCTGCTGCGTAGTGCCTCTACCTCCTGCACCGTGGGTCGTGCGGCATCGTCGGTACAAAGTACTGCTCGCTGCTGGAGTACACAGTTCACCTGTCTGCGCTATCTAATAACTCAACGATATCTGCTTCAGAAATGGCGCCATCCAGGTAGCCAAACTTTCCATCATCGACAATTTCACTGATCGCCTGTTGCAACAGTCCAAAGGTAGCGCGAGTCAGTCCACCACCGGTGCTTATTCTGCGGATACCAATGTCTTCAAGCATACTGGTTGTTAATGGTGTCTCCGTCGCACCCATTCCGAAGCTGATTGGCCCGTCGACTTCTTTCACCAGAATCTCAAGGTCTGAAAGCTTGTTGAGTGCAGGTATAAACAGACAATCGGCACCAGCTTGCCGGTAAGCATTTAGTCGCTCAACCGCTTCACTAAACGGATCAGTACTTCCGGTATAGTAAACTTCGCAGCGCGCGGTTAACGTGTAATCGGGTAATACGGCATCTGCCGCCTGACGTGCTGCACTAATACGATCAACCGCGTCCTTGAGCTCGTATAACACGCCATCGTTAAAATTACCGTCAGCAGGTACCTGCTTCTGATCTTCTATGCTGCCACCGACCATTCCACACTGAATAGATTTAACGATAGTATCAGCAACCTCTGGCGAGTCACCGCCGTAACCGTTTTCGAGATCCCCGCTGACCGGTAACCGGGTAGCGCTGGCAACCTCTCCATAGGCCTGCAACATTTCCGCTTTTGGCGTGGTGTAGACATAGTCTTTACGTCCTTTTACCCAGTTTACCCCGCCACTGGTAGTCCCCAGACACTTAACACCACTGCGTTCGAACAACATAGCGCTAAAGGCATCCCAGGCACATGGCATCACAAAAGTATGCTCCTGGTTGTGCAGCGCTTTAAATTGCGCTGCTTTAGTAACTAATTCTTCACTCACTCGGCACATACGCTGCCAGCCTCATTCGGGATATGACGATGCGTTATTGTACCTTACACATCACACCGGCATAATCCATGAACGATTTTCACGGCTACCTGCACATATTCCACTTTGGCTATCTGTAATTCAGCGTTCTCTATTTTATATCACTACTTAGTATTCTCCCGACATTATGTCTAATGATCACAAAGCTTTCTCACAGTCACTGCATCGTAAAAGAACAGCAGCCGGCGCACTGTTTACCAACGCCGAAGGCAAGGTGTTATTAGTGGTACCTACCTACAAGACGGAATGGGAAATACCCGGCGGTACAGTCGAGGAAAACGAATCACCCAAAGAGGCATGCGAGCGGGAGGTGCAGGAAGAGCTTGGCATTACGGTATCAGTTGAGCGTTTGCTGCGACTGGACTACCGGGCAGAGAATGATCACGCCACGGAATTATTGATATTTTTATTCGAAGGAGGTGAACTGTCCGATGCCGAGATTGACAAAATTTCCCTGCCCGCTGATGAGCTCAGCGCCTATCACTTTTTAACGCTTAATGAAGCCAGGCAAAAGGTATTGCCAAGCCTTTACCAGCTTGTCGAGTCCGGGTTGGCACAACGTCAATCGAGCCACTCACTTTACACAGAGTATTCCAGCGCTGTTTCCAGCTAATGAACCCATCGTATTATATACGCCGTTTTACTATGAACCGTACGCAACGTTACCAGCCATAACCGTTTTTGGTGTGGTGTTCTGCTTGGCCAGTAGCTCAATTTCTGCTTGATGTTGCATCACTTCCCTCACCACATTCGTAAAAAAGAGTCTGGCAATGCGAGTGGATTGATTAGGCCTACCACGCTGATCGAGCTTTTTGTATGCAGCAGGGAATAACGACTCTGCTCTTTCGAGCATCAATCGGCTCACAATTTCATCGTTACCTCCCACAATCCCCATCAATCCGATGATAGCGTTTGCCCCCTCCATGGTTAAGAATGTGTTAAAGCTGCAAACCGCTGATTCAACCTCATCTTTGCCAATCGACTCTATTCTGGCCATTTTTTTCAGACTCGATTCGGCCTTACTCACAGAAGTGCGGAGTATGGTGCTCTCATCTGCAGATCTATTTTTCCCGGTTATAATCCAAACCGACACCACTCCAATCAGAAACACGAATCCTACAATCACAGTTAGCGTGATAATGTTACTAAAAAATGCATGATAACCGATGGTTATTAATAACAGCCCGGCAATTATTGCGCTGTTGGTGAACGGTTGACCGGCATACATAGAACGATTCATCATGGGCTTCCTTGCTCATACGTTGTAGGTACCATGTATTATCGGGGAGTAACAGATTTTTTCGAGAGGGCCAGTACCAACATCGCAGGTAAAAATACCCAATTCAACTTGTTAGCTGAATAAACTCAAATCAAATTGCATTGGCACCTGAATTTTCTGAAATACCAACCTGACTCTGCAGATAAGAATCTATCCAAACGCCGCTTCCAGGCGACGTTTTACCAATTCAGTCTGTGGTTTTGAGATTGCTATCGCCTTTTCCAGCTTACCTAAATCCAGCGGACTGACTGCGCTCGATTCCGGCTGCACAAAGATCACGTTTTGCCGTTGTTTGATTTGCAGCATGGTAAGTGCCTGGAGCATAATACGCACAGAACTGGTCACCGCGGTCAATGTGCCCGGTACAGAATCATCTTCCGAGACCGGTTCAGAGGCGACATCTACCGCCAGCGTATAATCAGACTCCGGCAATACATCGACTGGCAGATTATTACAGACCCCACCGTCTACCAACACTCTGTTATCCCACTTTACCGGCTTGAATACCCCGGGAATCGCGATGGACGCAGCCAGTGATTTACGCAAGTTTTCTTCGCGAAACAACACGGCCTCTCGTCGATGAAAATCAGTCGCAACAATGGTCGTAGGAATGTATAGATCGGACACCAGTGCAGGTAACAAGTCCGGAGCAATAGTATCTATCACATACTCAGGATGTATAGAGCCGGTTAGCAACCCCTGCCAGCCACTGGAAAGATACTGGCGGGTATAGACCAATGGTGAGTGTGCAATTTCAAGCACATGCTGCTCAATATCTGCCGCACTCATACCGGCGGCATAACAGGCTGCCAACAGAGCGCCCATTGAAGTACCGGAAATCGCTGTCGGTATAACCCCCAATTCATCAAGGGCAGCCAGCACGGGAATGTGGCCAAGCCCGGCCACACCGCCTCCGCTAAGGGCTACTGTAAGTGTCGGACTGTTAGACATCAGAGACTGACCTGTGAAAGTTGTTACTGCAGGATCTAATACTGCGAGCTGTGGTCTTTCAGGTCAAGTAAACAAGAACAATAGCTGTACCATCGCTACAATTGAAATTACGTCGCCAGTATTGCAGTAATTAATGTAACCCGGGCCATGCTGCTTACCATGGGTTAGTCCTTGTTGACCCTCTATACTAATACCAACTCGGCCAGCTTTTGGAATTCCCGTATTACAGTGTCTATATCGCGGATTTCCAACACCGATGGCTCAGGTTGCTGCGCCAGACCTCGCGCGTGTATCAGGCTCACTACTAAGACCCCCTACTGTTGCAGTGTTTTTTTCAGTACGACAGCCAACACCCGGTTGCTTATTTACCTCCCTAAATACCTGATTTCTACCGCTGTTGTCTTTAGCACGCAGTTAGCACTGACGAAGATTTTCCTGGGCTCTTAAGTAACGGACACGGTTAGAACTCATGGCTTGAGGAGATAGACAGCAGAGGCGCATATCGAATCATGAACTAACGCCAATTGCCGGCTCTGTCATACCGGCAACATTCCTGATCAGTCTGCCGCAGTCTATCGTTATCAACCGTAGACGGTCGTAAAGACAGGGTTGGTTTTTTCCACCCATCATTCCCCACAGATTACTGAGTTCATGAGTCGTCAGGTTTTCAAGCTGTCTATCGAGTTTTTTAAGGCTACCGCGTAATCAGTAAAGGTCGAAGTTACTAACAAGATGAGATTAAATTTGGTAAGAGTTCATAAAAATAAACCACGTGCACGGACCAATAGGGTAAATGTCTGATCGTTTGAGTGCATACAACGACTGACGTGAACTTCGCACTCAAACCAATCACTCAACAATTCAAGTCTGGATTCTCACGCATGTAAAAGTGCAGTTAAAAATTATTTGCACCTGCCATCACGCAATCAGCACTTACCCACTATTGATTGCTTAACGATGACAATTGAGTTCAACCATAAGGTTAATTTGTAATGACAGGCTTCATGAGATGCTCTATGGCATGCCCGGTTAGTCACCTCAGAAAACTCGACAGACAGTAAGTTACTGAATCTTGTAAAGCCGTTATCCACACCATGTTCAACGGCTTTACAAGAAAAAAGGAAAAACAAAGACAGTCATTCGCAGCGTGACTTATCCACTTACTTTTGCTGCCGTTTTACTGCAAAATCGCACCATATCGAAATGTAGACTGTTTCTCAGATGGATTACGGGGATGCGAGTAACCTTCCGACCTCGGAAAATATTCCTTCAACCTGTTGCCCGCTGATCGTGAAAAGTCGACCCTTTCACAACAAAATAATCAAATGGCACGCACACACCGACCAGTGAAACTATGAAAAACTATTTGCGAAAAACCGGATGTCTCGCTGTTGTAGCCGCCTCAGTTTTGATGATGGCCTGTGCGAAGGACCTGCCCGAGCTTCCTATGGATTCCTCCTCTGCCGGCTATGCAGCCAGCCCTGTTGTAGCAGCACCTGCAGAGATCGCTGAAACTACGCCACCACTGGAGGCCATGGCCACTGATCTGGTAAGTGGGCTTTCATACATCTCAGGTATGACGCCAAACCTGACTTCAATAAAAACACCGGCACGCAACTCTGAATTTGATGAGCTGGTAAAAGCGTCAATGGTGGAGAAAGGCTATACATTTGATGACAGATACGATCGTGCCGGAAGCGAGCGGCTGTCTACCTCGTTTTTACAGGTTGACCGCGGCCCCAATACCAGTGAACTGATTGGAATCATCTCTATTAACAGTATTTTCGTAAAGCGGACCTACCTGATAACTGACAGTGGTATTGAGCCCAAAACAGCCTACATGATAAAAGGCATCAGCCCGCAACTGGTTCAGGCAAGCGATCAGGTACGAGTACTTTAGAAACCACAGACGAAAGGTTTCGTAAAACGCTCGAGATCACCCTCCCACCTGTGCCCCACTTGTGCCCCACCTGTGCCCCACTTGTGCCCCACCTGTAGAAGGGTCAGCTTCTAAGCGCTTGGGTGGGCACTATACGGTGGCTTGTACTCGTTCAGAGTTGAGGCCAAAACACGCCACAATAACTCTCACCGCAGCCTCTAACTGGTGCTGTCGTACCTGATAATTGCTACTACACAGCTCTCACATACCGATGCTTTCGGTTGCTTCCACACGCCAACTCTCGGCCTTTCCATCTTCTACCCACTCCTGCATTGCAGGCAGTGCAATTAACGCCTTGCTCCACCGATCAAACTCATCAGATATAGTCAGACCATAACCAATCGCACGCCAGGCAACCGGTGCGAACATCGCGTCGGCAATACTGAATTCACCACAAAGAAACTCACCGTCGGTGTGACGGACGCTGGCAAATTGCTGCCAGAGAACCGCCAGACGATTCAGGTCGGCTTGCACCGCAGGACTCGGGGTCATTGGGTGTATACGATGGCAATTCATCGGGTGTTCTGAGCGAAGTGCGACAAAACCACTGTGCATCTCTGCACTGGCACAGCGTGCAAATGCTTTGAGTGATGGGTCTTGTGGCCAAAACTGCTTTTCAGGATACGCCTCGGCCAGATACTCGAGTATCGCCAGACTGTCCCAGATCATCCGGCCGCGATGCTCCAGCACCGGAACTGTTGCAGGAATCCGGTGCTGTTCCGCAAACTGCCGCAGACTATCGCCATGCGCAAACGGCAGTATCGTCTCCTGAAAAGGGATTCCGGCAACCCTCATGGCAAGCCAGGGTCGCAATGACCATGACGAATACCGCTTGTAAGTGATGTAAAGATGCATGCGCTGTTCCCGGGCTTGTGGATTGAGTTCAGTATGCTGCCGTGTTAGCTTGTTGAATAAAAGCGAATAATAATGCACATAACATTCGGTTTTTTCGCATGATTAATTTAAAACAAATTCGCAGCCTGCTCACCGTTGTTCAGGTGGGCAGCGTCAATGGCGCTGCCGAAAGCCTGTGCCTTGCACCCTCAAGTATCTCGGCACAATTGCGGGAGCTTTCATCGACACTGGGTGTAGACCTTTTTGAGTCGTCCGGGCGTAAGCTTGTACTCAGTGCATCCGGCCAACAGCTGCTGCCAAAGTTTAATGAACTGCTACAACTCAACGATGAGGTGTTAAGCTTTGCAGAGTCACTAAAAAGCGAGCCCAGCGGTGAATTGCGACTCTACGCACCAAGCTCAATGTGCATCTATCGACTACCCCGGTTAATTGAAGCAATGCAGGTTACCGCACCTGCTGTTGAACTTCATTTACAACATGACCCTTTCGACTATGTACAAGCACTTAACGCCCGTTCTATCGAAGGTGCCGTGGTGGTAACCGCCAGCCCCGCCCCAGAATTTAACCACATGCAGATTAGTTCAGAAGAAGTTATCTACGTCACCCACCCGGCGGATCACATTAAGAGAAAACTCTCCTTATCACAACTTGCACAACGCGCCATCATCACCACCGAACCCGGCTGCTCGTATCGGGTGGCTGCTGAAAACCATTTCAAGGAAAATTCGCAGCATCTGTCACCTCGCCAGAGTTTCTCCAATGTGGAGGTCATTCGCAGATGCCTGTTATCCCGAATGGGAACCGGTTTGTTGCCCAGATGCGTGGTTGAGGAAGATCTTGACCAGGGGCGACTTAAAGAACAACGGGTTACCGGTACACCTTATCGTTTTAACTCAGCGGTTATCTGGCCAAAGAGCGCACAGGCATCACCAAGACTGAAT
This sequence comes from uncultured Granulosicoccaceae bacterium, assembly GCA_937931165.1. GTDB lineage: Bacteria > Pseudomonadota > Gammaproteobacteria > Granulosicoccales > Granulosicoccaceae. The sequence goes on along the minus strand of CALHCI010000035.1, from coordinate 21,073 downwards.
GCATTGCTTCAGGTGATAGAAGAAAACAGGCCTGCAACCTGACAAAACACAGGTATCAGCTACCCACTGATATTGGCGGCTAAATTGCGTGTTGATCACTCCAGCCTGCAACTTTGTAGCATTGGTTTGAAAATACACTTCACCGGAATTCTGATAATACTTTGCGTGCTGGTAACCGCTTGCGGGGGTTCCAATGGCGGTACTGCTGTCGCCACAAGCCCAGGCGGTAATACTGCAGCACCGACTATCCGCATCATGGCGGTGGGCGACTCTATCACCCACGGTGTTCGCTTGCCGATTGCCAGCGCATCATGGCGGCTGCCATTTACCGTGGCATTGGACACCGACGATTGTCAGTATGAAATGGTGGGCTCACAAACCACTAACGAAAACCACCGCGCTTTCGATTCTGCTCACGAGGCTTACAGTGCACAAGAGGCAAACCACTTTGTTACCGGCCACACCAACTGGGCCGGTACGAATGAAGGTATCTTCTCAAGCCTGGCATTGTTCTCACCGGATGTTGTGCTTATGCATATTGGTACCAACGACGCGATTCTGGCTCATGATAATCAGCAGACCATCAGTGAGATAGATCAGATTGTGTCCACGGTTCTCGATGCAGGAGCGGTAGTACTTATTGCCAATGTTATTCCAGCCTACACACAGGAATATCTCGACGGCGTGGACGAACGTATCGCTGCATTAGGTGATTTGATAGAAGCATATACCACACAGTTAGCAGACCCCCGGGTTCATTTGGTTGATGTTCGCAGCGCTTACACAAAAACCATGATGTTAGATGATGGCATTCACCCGAATGACAACGGTTCTACGCACATCGCATTCGCTTTCTACAACACGTTGAAATCTGCCGGTTATTGCCAGTAAGGTAACCACCCGCCGCAGACACAGACACTGACGCAGACACTTCATAAAAATATCAGTGTATTAAAGCAAGTTTGTGAAGCAGCACCTGATGTGTCCGATGCCGCAAAAAGCTTAAGTAATGTGACCTGTGTGCCGCTACCAGCCCCAACTTTTGTGATGTTAGGGACAATACGGTGTTTAAGTCACTTGCTGTATGCTGCTTAACTGCAGCCACTCTGCTCTTCCATGCTTCGACCGTCTGGTCACAGGAAGCAGCCCCCGCAACGCAAGCAACGCAATCAGTTAAGTACTATCCCACCGGTGGTGGCGGGTTGCTGGTGGGCACGGAAGAATACCTGAAAAACTATGCGTCACTTGCAGGAATGGAAGGCATCTATGTGGTATTGGACTACGTATTCGGTAGTAGCGAAAAGAACGGTATTACTCTGAAGCACGATGATCTGGAAGAACAGGTACGCCAGCGGCTCGAGAGGGTCGGGCTGCGAATGCTGACCAAGGAAGAGATGGAGTTAACCCCGGGGCAACCCGAAATGGCCGTCTATCCGGCGTATTCCGGGGGCTCAATTGGCGCCACAGAAAACCCGCTGGTCACCGCATCGTCCGCCGCCAACGGAACCAGTGCAGATGCCTGCGATTTCAGTTGTTGCCGCAATAGCATTTGGGTTTCAGTGAGTCAGTCTGCCAGTCTTTTGCGACGGCCTGACTCGCAGTACAAACTCGGCACCTGGGGTAACGGTGACGACTCTAACTGGTGCGAAAACCGCGGTGAGTGGATGTACGATGCCGTACTTGGTGTGATCGACAGCTTTGTTGCAGACTACGAAAAGGCAGAACAGGAAAACGACCCACTGACTGTTGCAAGCGCCGATGAACTACCGGCAAACTGCAGCCAGACCTGGGCGGTCAATCTTCAGATATTCGATACTGACTCAACTGAACTCAAGCAAGAGATAATGCCAATACTGAACAAGTTTGTAGAACAGGCAAAGCGTTGCAACAGTTATGACTATGTGATCGAAACCCACGCTGACGTCAGGGCAACCAACGAGTACAACAAGCTGCTGACTCAAGTCAGAGCATCGGTGTTAAAAGACTTTCTGGTCACCAATAATATTGCTTACAGTCGCGTGCGAACTGTCGCTTATGGTGAGTCTACCCCCCTCACCGACGGTCAGACCGAAAGCGACCACGCCGCCAACCGCCGCGTTGTAATCAGACCGCAACTCAAAACACATACGATGGCAGTAGTTGAGCAGTAACAGCTGCGCGGCTCGCAACTGTACTTACCATGGATATTCAGCGGCATTACTAGCCGCTGAGCAACCTCGGCAGAAACAGTGCAAACTCGGGAACAAGCATTACGATTAACAGCCCGATTATCTGCAGCGCAATAAACGGCAGTACCGCCATAAATATTTGTTGTAGCGTGATATAGGAAGGTGCGACCGATTTTAGCCAGAAACACGCGGGACCGAAAGGTGGCGATAAAAAGTAGATTTGAATATTCATTACAAATAACACCCCGAACCACACCGCCGCCCAGTCCGGTTCAAGCCCAAGTTCCGGCGCCATATCCCGAATAACCGGTGCAAACACCGGCACCGTGATAAACACAATCGCTATCCATTCCATAAAGGTGCCGAGAATCACGAGTATGCCCATCATCACAAAGATAATACCGAGTGCGGGCAGCCCCAGATCGGCAAACAACGAGCGCATAAAGTTGGCGCCACCAATCAGGTTATAAATACCGACAAACGCCACCGCACCGACAATCAACCAGATGATGGTACCCACAGTAGACATCGTGCCTGCCAGTGCATGTTGCAACATGTTCCAGTTAAATCGATTACGGATAGCAGCAACCACAATCGCACCAAACACACCAACTCCGGCCGCTTCTGTTACAGAAGCAATACCGGCATAAATAGAACCCATCACACAAGCAATAAGCGTAATACACATCGCTACCGCCAGCCTTTTTTCACGGGTCATCTCGGTTGGCCCCTTGATCTGGGCAACCTCAGCGGCTGTTGGTGCCAGGTCATTATTCAGGTTACAGCGAATAACCACATAGAGCGCGTAGAAAAAAGCCAGCAATAATCCGGGGGCCGCTCCAGCCAGAAACAAATCACCAATAGCCACATTGGCTGAAAGTCCATAGACAATCATAATGATACTTGGGGGAATTAGCGTTGCCAGTGAACCGGCGGCGCAAATGACGCCGACAGCGAGCTTGGTGTCATAACCCAACCGCAGCATCTGTGGCAGCGCGACAAGCCCAAGCATCACTATTTCCCCACCCATCACTCCAGACATTGCAGCAAGTACAACAGCTACTGCTACCGTTTGAACGGCTACACCACCACGCATATTTCCGGCAAATATAGACATTGCATCAAACAGATCTTCTGCGACACCGGCTTTTTCAAGAATAGACGCCATCAATACAAATAACGGCACGGCAACCAGTGGATATTTTTCTAACAGGCCGTAAGCGTTGGTTGAGACCAAATACAATCCGTTAGGCCCGAAAAACACCAGCGCCGTCATCACTGACACAAAAAGCGTAACGATACCAAGCGGCATACCGGTGGTCATGAGTAACAGTAATACCGCAACCATCACCAGACTGACGGTACTGAGCTCATAACTCCGTGCATCGATATAGTCTTGCGGATTGAGTACACCGCCGGCCTTGCCGTAAACATCATGAATGGCACTCGCAACACCGCCTTCACCAAAGTAGTGAATCAGGATAGTTAACCCGAAGCGCAAAACAATCAATAGACCGACCAGCAGCACCAGATTTTTAAGCAGCTTATTATCGAAGTGTCGCCAGCAGTTGACGAGCAGTTGAATCAAATACAACACCGCACCGACAACCAACAGCACTTTCAACATCATCGGCTGTGGTGCATTAAATGCGCTGCCGGAGCGCTCGACAATTTTCATTGCCTCCAGTGCACGCCCCAGACTGTCATCAACCAACAGAAACAACGCAACAATGCCGACGATATAGGCCAGTACATCGAGCCACCATCGTGAATTGTCAGTACCCATGATGTAGAACACCGTAATACCGATATGTCGTTTCTTTAACGTGACGTAGCCAGCTGATATTGTCCATGCTGCGGCACATAACACCATGGCAACTTCAAACGCCCATGAAGTAGGTGCATCGAAAACATAGCGCGCTATCACCTCGTACACCGTGACTGCTGCACATAGCAGGTATAACTGGGCGACGGCGAGACCACTAAACCGGCTTAAGTGATCGATAAAAGAAAAAGCGTCAGCCCGCCCGTCGCTATCCGAACGCGACCAGTCCTGCGCAGCATCATCACCCGCAACCAGCGCCATGGTATTTCCTCCAACTATCTTGTTGTTATGGTTATATTGTTGACAACCAGCGTCTAACAGTGTCCTATAGACGCCACGGGGTCAATCCCCCTGAGGAGGAAAAGTGCAGATTAATGAACACCGATGACGACGGCGGTCGACGCGATCCGGTCAGGTACTACGGTCCGTGGGCCTGGATATTTGGTCTTTTGGCGGGCGCTTTTGTTACCTGGCTGATGTTTGCACTATCAGACGGTTTTTAAACGTCAGTAAACCATAGAGAGGAAAATATGATTCGTATCAAGGCAACCTTGAGCGCGATTGCGCTGGTGTTATCCGCAGGTGTTGCGAGCGCAGACACCATCAAATTACAGGCCAGCTCTCGTGCAGGCGACTGGGCCATGAACTTCTACCAGGACTGGGTAGTAAAATGGAACACCATGACCGGGCCCGACGGCACCAAGATGGAGGTGCTACCCACACAGGCTGTAGTCCCTTACAAAGAAACTATTGATGCCGTAGCAAACGGAATACTGTCGGGTGATTTAAACGCTATTTCCTACTTCACCGGACGCGATCAGGCATTTTCTATCCTTGGTGATCTGATATCCGGCTACGACACCGTTGATCAGATGCAGACTTTTTGCCAGTACGGCGGTGGCAAAGAAATGCTGCAAAAAGTGTATGACAAATATACCGGCGGCAATACGGTAGTAATCGGTTGCGGACCTTACGCACGTGAAGCTTTTGTCTCTTCTATTCCAATCAACACTATTGATGATCTCAAAGGTGTCAAGGTACGTTCACCGGAAGGTTTGGCCGCCGAGGTATTTAAACGGGCTGGCGCATCACCGGTTGCATTACCATTTTCTGAAGTTTATACGTCCCTTGAAAAAGGTCTGGTACAAGCTGCAGATGCCTCGGCGTATGTTAATAACGATGCCAGTGGCATGCACAAGGTAGCAAAATATCCTATCTACCCGGGCATTCATTCAATGGCCGTACTTCAGCTTGTAATGAACAAGCGTGCGTTTGAGCAAATGAGTGATGCTGAAAAAGAAATGCTCGATGTCTGGTACACGGCTATGAATACGTCCATGCGTCGACTGTCGGACATGGAAGATAAACGACTCGTTGCGGAACACAAAGCCGGCGGTGATATCAACGTGATTGACTGGGCGCAGGAAGATCGCGACAAAATGCGTGCTATTGCGGTGCAGGCATGGGAAGACGTGGCTGATAAATCACCGCTTGCGCGTGAGGCACTGGACACCCATGTGAAGTTTATGAAGCAAATCGGATTGCTTGATTAAATCTTTATGTAATTATATTTTTTACTGTATGAGTGAAAATAAATCCCGGTTATATAGCCGGGATTTTTTTGGGTTAAGCTATTCATCCAGCCATTCATGCGCCACTTCATTCACGCGCACTATTACAGCATTTTTTAGTTTTCTCTCTGGCGAAATTGCGTAATACGCTTCGGAAACGCCTTCAGCAATGCCAATGCACCTGGCATGATACATCTGTTCAATTTCAACGCTAATGGCAGTACACGCCGGAAACACACCGACACCCGCTTCACCAAAAACTTTCAGCAACGCACTGTCTGCAAATTCAGCAATTACATGCGGCGTGACATTAGTACGCTGAAACAAGTCGTGTCGGATGGTAGAGGTGTATCAGATAATCAAACCCCACAAAGACCCGAGCGCAAAGACTCACCGCTGCGTTCACTGGAGCATGTTGCAGGTGTGTCTCTTGAGGGCCTTAGCCTGCAAATGCTGACCAACCCGCTCACCCTGGGCATTGCTGCCGGACTTTTCGTCGGTAAGCAGGTAGGTGTTTTTCTACCCCTGTGGGTCGGGCTAAAAGCACGCTGGTTTTCCATGCCCGATGGCGCAAACCTGTTAATGCTGTACGGCACCGCCATTGCTACCGGCATCGGTTTTACCATGAGCTTTTTCATTGGCTCACTCGCCTATCAAGATCTTGACCCTGCCCTGGCCGACGCGATGAAACTCGGTGTGCTGGGAGGATCATTGTTGTCATTGTTACTGGCAATACTGGTTTTGCGGGTAAGTACCTTCAAGCGGTTTTCTGCACCACCATCCGCAACAACCGTTTAGCTTCGTCAAATCAACAGGGATCACCAATGTGCGTAGCAATCAGGCCAATGTGCGTAGCAATCAGGCTATGCACTTGCTGCACACCACAAATTCGACGCTAAAGAGGACCAAAATTGTTCTGAAAAAAGCGATACCAGTTACCGCCCATCACCGCTGCGACTTCTCCATCAGACATGCCTACTGAAGTTAATCCGTTTTCAATATTGCCAAAGTCGCGATTATCTTTGAACCATTGCGGCATCGGTGGAAAGCCGGGGTTGCTCACCGAGCCTTCGCCATAGTCAATTTCTTTTGTCCACCGGCCAACGCGCATCCACTCGACAATGCTGTCCGGCTGATCCTGACACAGGTCTGTTCCAATGCCTAAATGCTCTACCCCGTATTTTGCAGCCGTATCAGCGATCATCTGACAAAAACTTTCCAATGAACACTCTGTTTTGTCTTTAAGATGATGCGGGTATATAGAGAATCCCAACATACCGCCGTTTTCAGTGACAGCGCGAATTACCGCTTCGCGTTTATTGCGCAATGCCGGCTCCCACTCATGAGGGTTGGCATGGGTAATAGCAATCGGGCGCTCGGAGATGTCGGCAGCTTCGATAGTTGAGCGATCTGCCGAGTGACTCATATCCACCACCAACCCGACGCGATTCATTTCTTTTATAACCTGCTTACCCATCCGGGTAATGCCATTGTCTTCAGCTTCATAACAACCAGTCGCCAGTAATGATTGATTGTTATAGGTCAGCTGCATGAAACGCGCACCCAGTGTGTGAACAATCTCTACCAGGCCTATGTCATCTTCGATGGGGCTCGGGTTTTGAAAACCGAAGAAAACTGCGGTACGGCCAGTATCACGGGCATGGTCAATATCACCGGCTTGCGTGCCCTTGATGATTAGATCAGGGTAGCGCTCAAACCATCGATTCCACTGCTCAAAATTAAGCACTGTTTCACGAAAGTTTTCGTGGTAGGAAATAGTCACGTGTATAGCGTCAACATTTCCTTCACGTAGCTGGCGAAATATTTTCTCCGACCAATTGGCGTACTGCAATCCATCAATGCGCATTATTCGGGGCTTCCTGAACTCATATAAACTGTTTTGACGGTAGTATAAAACTCTGCTGCCGCACTGCCCTGCTCTCTGGGCCCGTACGAGCTGTCGCCACGGCCGCCGAACGGCACATGATAGTCGGTTCCGGCAGTCGGCAAATTCACTGTGACCACACCGGTTTGTGCATTGCGCCGAAAGTGCGATGCCCTTGCAAGGCTTGTGGTAACAATACCGGAGGTTAAGCCAAAATCGGTGTCGTTAACAACCGCAAGCGCTTCATCATAACTACCAACTTTGATCACACTGGTTAACGGCGCAAACATTTCTTCACGGTTAATGCGCATGCTGTTACTGGTATTGAGAAACACCCCCGGAGACATGTAGTAACCATCATGATCAAGAGACAAACGCTCACCACCACAGGCAAGCTCGGCACCTTCTGATTTACCCAGCGCTACATAGTCGAGGTTTTCATTTAGCTGCTGCTCACTGACAACTGGCCCCATTTGCGTATCTGCTTCAAGCGCATGACCCACTTTCATAGCCTTTGCACCGGCAATCAGCTTTTCGACAAATGCATCATGAATTTTTTCATGAACCACCAGTCTGGAAGAAGCCGTACACTTTTGACCAGTGCCACCAAACGCACCACCATGCGCTACGGACACCGCCAGATCAAGATCAGCATCGTCCATCACAGCCAGCGCGTTTTTCGACCCCATTTCCATTTGCACTTTAGTGAGATTCGCAATCGCCGCTGCCGCAATGCCTTTTCCAACCGGCACCGACCCGGTAAACGATATGGCATTAACGCTTTTACTCTCTACCAGCTGCTGACCAATGGTGTTGCCTGACCCCATGATCAAACTAAACAAACCTTTGGGAATATCCTGACGTTCAATGATTTCGGTCAGCGCCACTGCAGAGGCTGGTGTCATGTTGGCGGGCTTCCAAACCACGGCATTGCCATAGCAAAGCGCTGGTGCAATTTTCCATGACGCAGTAGCGGTCGGGAAGTTCCATGGGGAAATCACCGCCACCACGCCTACCGGCTCTCGTCGCACATCAATCTCGATACCGTCGCGCACGCTGTCGGCGTTTTCGCCAATTTGTCGCAGGCATTCTGCTGCGTAGTAGGTAAAAAATTGTCCGGCTCTGAACACCTCACCTTTGCCCTCGGCCAGCGGCTTGCCCTCTTCGCGTGACAACAACGTTCCAAGCTCTTCGGCGCGGGACATCATCTCGTTGCCGATATTCATTAACACGGCTTGTTTGCGCTCAATCCCGTAAGCTGCCCACTCACGTTGCGCTCGATGTGCCTGTTCGAGTGTAGCGCTCAGTTGATCGCTGGTGGCCTGTGCATAAACGCCGACCAGATCAGTCAGATCTGACGGGTTATGGTTTTCGATTTCGCCGCTGCCGGTCTGCCATTCACCGGCAATCAGGTTTTTTTGAGTCACGTGAGACATCCGTTGAGGTTGATAGCAGCGTGTACCATGGACTTTAAGTCACACCTCAGTCAATCTAAATAAATTGGGTGTCGGTTTGCCTTAATCTGTAGCAGCATTTTTACCGGCAGGTGCGGGCTTTAGGCGATATCCGGCTTAACAGACACACGCGAAGCCTGGTGATACCGTCGTGAGCGTCGCCGCTTAAAGACACGGTGCGGCATGCTGCGACCTTATTGATGTCGCAGCGGCCTAACATTTTTTACTTACTAGCTCGCAGTCCCTACCTTTCTGCGATACATGCCCTGCGCAATACGATCAATGACCATGGCGCACAGTAATATGGCAAGCCCGCCGAGCAATCCCTGCCCTTTAGCAGCATACTGCAGCGCTTCAAGAATCAATGCGCCCAGGCCTTCAGCGCCGATTAATGAAGCGATAACCACCATAGAGAGCGACATAAGAATGGTTTGGTTTATGCCAGTCATAATGGACGGCATGGCCAGAGGTAATTCGACATTGCGCAGCAACTGCCATTTGGAACAACCGAATGCCACCGCCGCTTCTTTGGTTGCTTCCGGTACACCACGCATGCCCAGTGCAGTCAGCCTGATGACCGGCGGCATGGCAAAAATCAAAGTGGCAAGTACGCCTGGTGGTTTACCGGTACCAAAGAAAGCAATGATTGGAATCAGGTAAACAAACGCCGGCATAGTCTGCATAAAGTCGAGCACCGGTTCAGCGAATGCATATGCACGGTTTGACTTGCCAAACCAGATACCGAGTGGAATACCAATAATCACACACAGGAAAGCACCGGCACCAATCAACGCGACGGTGATCATGGAAATTTCCCAAAGCCCCATAAACGCTAAATAGAGCAATGACGCAGCAGTGAATATTGCCACGCGTATGCCTGCGAGCCGTAACGCCATCACAACAATCACAATCATCACCACCGGCCACGGTGTTTGTATCAGTACAATTTCCAAACCATCAAGGACCGTACGAATACCTTTGGTAATGCCTTCAAATACATGACTGAAATTTATCGCCAACCAGTCAAAGCCGGCATCACCCTTCTTAGCCAGCACCGCGAAGTATTCACGATTTACCGGGAATTCAGTAATCGGGATTTTGCCGCCGATAAAACCACCGGTTAAGGCCGACAGTTTGCTGTCGGGGTCAGAGACGGTAAAACGAAACAGCGTTAATGGCCAGATAGCCAACAACAACAATGCACCAAACCCGGCGCTCAATCGACTAAGACCTGACTGCACGGTAGGATCTGCGCGCCAGCGCAAGTATTGTTTTTCGTAACTGCGGTTGGCCACAAAGCCTTCGATAATTTTCACCACCAACAGCATGACCAGACCGGTAACAAGAATAGAAACTGCCTCATTGGCAGCAGCGTCTGCTTTTGCCTTGGCTTCTGCGGCAACACGTTTCAAGTTACTGGCAATTTTTAACTTGGCTTCAGCATCAGCCTGATCACCTGCTGCAATTAAATCTTTTGCCTGTTGCTCCCGTTTGGCAATGTTGGCCAACAGTTTTTCGTAGCGTGCCAACTGGCTTGCACCCAACTCACCCCATAACCCGCGACCAATCTGTACCAGTGCAAAAAGCTCCAGCACCAGAAACGTCCAGAAGAACCCCCATGCACCACGCAACGCACCCCAGAGCGGACCAAACACTGCCGCCATGGTATTCCAGCTAAATGCAAAACCGGTGGTGCCCTGAATTTTGGCAAACTGCCGGCTGTAGTAGGATTCATTTTCCTGTACAAACTTCTCAACCGAGCTGTCCGTTGAGCGTGGTCCGGACTCAAGACCTGTATCAGTCATGCCTTGCCTCCCTGTATGCCTTTCAGCAACGTAGATTTGGTGATTACCCCGACATCATTGTTGTCGTCATCCTGAATCACTATAGGGTGTTCGGTGGTGGTGGCAACATCAATGAGCTGATCAAGATCAGTGCCGTGATGCACACGCGGCGAGCCGCTCAGATCAACACCAGCGGTTTCCAGTGGTTCCATAATCGAATGGGCAAACACCAGTTTTAGTTTCGAAATGCCTTCAACAAAATCTCGAACATAATCATCTGCCGGGTTAGTGACAATTTCCTCCGGCGTACCGATTTGCACTATTCGACCGTCTTTCATGATAGCGATGCGATTGCCAATACGAATGGCCTCGTCGAGATCATGTGTGATAAATACGGTCGTTTTATTTAACTCCGCTGACAGCGCCATAAACTGTTCTTGCAACTGACGACGGATTAACGGATCAAGTGCTGAAAACGGTTCGTCCATCAGCAATACTTCGGGATCTGATGCCAGCGCTCTGGCAAGCCCCACGCGCTGCTGCATACCACCTGACAGCTCTCTGGGGAATCGATCTTCATAACCGACAAGATCAACCATTTCCAGACACCGCTGAGAAACCTCCCAGCGCTTTGATTTGGGTTCACCGCGTATTTGCAATGGAAACCCGACGTTATCCAGTACGGTTCTGTGCGGCAGCAACGCCATGTGCTGAAACACCATGCCAATGTGCACTGCGCGCATCTCACGCAGTGCATCATTATTCAGGGATAACATATCTTTGCCAAGCACAGAGATATTACCCGCGGTTGGCTCGATTAAACGGTTTAAGTGGCGAACCATGGTCGACTTGCCAGAGCCGGAAAGACCCATCACGCAGAATATCTCACCGCGTTTAACACTAAAGGAACAATCGGCAATACCCACAACGCAGGCAAACTCTTCCAACACCTCGGGTTTGCTCAGACCACGTGTTTCTATCGCCTGCATGGCTTCAACAGCACGATTGCCGAATATCTTCCAGACATTCTTAAGCGTTATCACATCTTCAGTCATTCACAAATTCCCGTTACTGTTGTGGACAGACACCAGCTAAAAAAAAGGGGAGCACATGTGTGCTCCCCTCGTTTCAGGTAGTAATTAACAGACCTGCTACAACTATTGCAGCCAGCTGTCTACCGTGTCGCCGTTCTCTGAAACCCACTTGGCCGCGAATTCGGCAGGGTCTTGCTTGTCAACAACCAGTGCATAGGTCATTGCAGATACGGTGTCAGTATCGAGCTTAACCTTTGAAAGCATAGAAGCCGCTTCCGGCTGATCAGTTTCAAGAGATGCAGCATAGTGAATGTGCAGATAAGCAGTGCTCCACGCAACGCCAGCATCTGACTTTTCCAGCCACTCAGGATCATCGGTAGGTTGAATGACAGTCCACTTGGCTTCGTCATGCGCAGGCTCTTTCAGGATGACCAGCTCATGCAGTGAAAACATGTGGTGGGGCGTGTAGCAAAAGAACACGATGTCTTTGTCTTGCGCGACAGCGTTGTCTACTTCAGCAAGTGCCAGAGACTCATCCATTTCTTTCAGATTCATTGTCTCGGCATAGCCGTAAGACTTGGCACGAACCTTTTCAACGTTAGTTGAAGCCCAGCCAGCAGCACCGATCCAGATTTCGCCTTTGCCATCGCCATCTGTATCGAAGTTTTTCGCCATATCCGGATCAGTAAGATCAGAAAGGTTAGCAATACCAGTACGTTCTGCAGTGCCTTTAGTGACACACATCGCCTGGTCACCGGCAACACCGTTCGGGTTCATACGAACTGTGCCGTTTTCCTGTACGTATTTGTTGTTGAGGTTGGTCTGGTTTGGCAACCACACTTCAGGGTGAACATGCATCGCACCAGAGTCCATGGCTTCGAATACCACCGGGTTGGTGCCGTTTTGAAGTTCAACTTCAAGACCAAGATTCTCTTCCATCGCCACTTTCAGCACGTGGGCGGTAGCGAGTACGGATGGCCAGTTTGGCACACCGATAACAACGTCTGCTGCCTGTGCAACAGAGCTAAACGAGAAGACAACACTGGCGCAAGCCAGAGTAGTTAACCTGGGTAACTTCATTTCGCTCAATTCCTCTATCTGGTAGTTGAGAGCTGGCGTGCAGCCAACCCGGTGGGCAGTTGTTCGCCACGGTGCGTAGTGTACTTGCAACGCCCTACAATAGAAAACGCACTCCGTCGCATTGACGCCCATATGTGGCCATTGGGCGCTGATTAATGCAATTTATAAAATATCAGATATTTTGATTATTATAATGTATTTCTGATTCGTCAGCGTTAGCCGAGGCCACCACATTTACCCATCTTTCTCGCAACCGTGTCGCTCAGTGGTGCATTACGAGAAAAAATTGTCAGCATTGCGGATGCCGGGCTCGAGCCTGTCGAGATCTTCGAAAACGACCTGCCGGCCTATGACGGCACAATCCACGAAGGCGGGGAAATGGGGCATGGATTGAAAGTTGTCACACGACAGCCGTGCAGGGATATCGAGGAGCTGCAGGGGCGTGATCGAAAGATTCGCTCTGCAATCGTCTGCAACTCTATAGTATTGTTTACGACGAAGACGACACCGGTGTGTTTTATCAACTTATATTCCACCGGTAGACGGTAAGTTCTACTTTGAGATCGTGCAAAGAAATGGCTATCTCGGTCTGCTTACGTGCTACGGCGCAACAGTGCTTCGGCGAACATGGTGATTAAGCGAAACAACAAGATCACTGCTAACAAATGACAAGTCCGAATAGCGAACGAAATAAAGACACAAAATCCCGACCACAGCAAAAACAAACAGAACACCCGGAAGCGTTACTACGTTTGTTTTATCGTCAGCTTTAGGAATGTTGCCTAAAGCAGAGGATTGTTACCGGCACGCCAACCAGCGAACAACAACATCAACTCACCGCCACCACATCGTGATCACCAGACAGGCGGCACTGGCAAACTGCTCTACTCTTGCCTATACAGGCCAACGTGAAGCAGTAGCACCAGTTGAAGTATCACCCATTTGTATTATTGACAAAAACACCACTAAATGCAGTGCGTCAATAGATTCCCGGTCAGTAATTTCTCTATACGCAAATGCGACTAACGCAGGCAACAACAACGAAAAACTAACGATGCAATAAACGATTTAACGACGCACGCGTGATACAGTGTCTTCGCCGTCAGGAATTTAGCGGCATATCCATTCGCCATAAGGAGTATCACGTGGAGACGATCACCGAACATCCAATACAGAGAGTACGAACAACATCCGGCAATGACCTGCAGAGCGTTGCTACAGATTCAGAAAAACACGTCAACGACACTCCAACAAAATCTGCTTACTTCAAAATCGGTACAGCAAAGGTCATTCCCAGGCAAAACCGCATTGTTTTACCCGATGACAGCTTTGTTCAGATTCGACCAAAATCTTTTGATGTACTCATACACCTGTGCCAACACAGTGGCCGCCTTGTTGAAAAAGAATCCCTGGTAAAAGCAATCTGGAAAGGTGTCTGTGTCACCGATGACAGTCTTGTTCAGTGCATAGTAGATATTCGTAAATCACTGGGCGACAACAGCAAGCATCTTCGCACTGTCACCCGTCGTGGCTATATGATCACCGCCGAGTTAATCGACGATCCGCACCCTGAAGAAAACAACATGCCGTCACTCATTGTTGGCCCATTCAAGTGTACAGACAGCGAAAAAGACGCTCACGTCGCCAGCGGCCTTTGCGACGGTGTTATTGCAAGGCTATTAAACAACACGTCAATAAAACTACAAATAAAAAATGCGATAGCAGAGCGCGACGCGAACTATCAGGTAAACTGTAACCTGCAATTCCAGGGGGAGCGCGCCAGAGTTGCGGTGCAGCTGTTAAACCGTCTGAACGGCCAATACGTCTGGGCCAATATTTACGACAATAGCGCAACCGATGCCTTTTCTCTGCAGGACCGGTTAAGCCACGATATTGCGGCAGATCTGATTTCTCAATTAAAGGGCCGGGATGCAGGCCGGGGTTTCGCGTGTGAACGCGTTGCTGTGTAACCTGCAACGGCTTGCAAAGCACATCTACCGCAGCCAATGATCACGTTTAAACTACTCGGTAGTGCTGCGATATGGATTGACGAATCGGAAGAAACCGGCTTTTCAACAAAAGCACTCGCCTTGCTGATCTATCTTGCGCAAACTCAAACACCCCAATCCCGAACACACATTGCTAACCTGTTGTGGACAGATAAACACGATAGTCAGGCACTGGCAAATTTGAGGGGTATCTTGCATGAGATTAAGTTGATGTCAGAGAACCACCAAATCCGACTATTAGAATCTAACCGTAAAACACTGCAGCTGTGCTCTGCCACCAGGTTTGAAATTGACAGCCACGTCTTTGCAAGTGCAATACAACAAACTAACGACGTCAGTCAGCTCCAACACGCAACCGATCACTACCGGGGCGACTTCGTCAGCGGGTTTAGAATTCGGGGGGCAACCCCCTATGATGACTGGATTACCAGGGTACGCACACATCTACATGATCAATACATTAAAACGCTCGAAAATATTGCCATCATATTAATAGATAAGGAGTCACCTGAACTGGCGATCCCCTATCTACAAACTATCATCCAGAACAACCCGTACCGAGAAGATATTCATCTGCAACTCATGACACAATTCGTGAGCAGCGGGCAACGTGCAAACGCGATCGTGCAGTTTGAGCACTGCAGAGAGATTCTTGCAACTGAACTAAACACTAATCCATCAACAGAGATACAGCGCTATTACCAGCAGCTTATCGACGGACAGCATCATACCCGAACTGACCCACCGCTGCGGTCACATAAAAACACAGCGCATCACAAATTTATAGTCGGACCACCGATCAATTCGCCAGAACATTTTTTTGGCAGAGAAGATTATCTGACACGAATATTCGGTTGGTGGCAACAACCACCGCTTGGGCACGTGGCAATCATTGGCCAACGACGCAGCGGCAAGACTTCACTGTTAAAACATCTGCAACCGATTAGCGGCAATTGTCCGCAAGCACGCGGTGTTACTCAGAAAACCAACTGGCTGCCTGACGCCGATAACTACCGATGGATTTTCGTCGACTTCCAAGACCCGAGAATGCGGACATTATCGGGGCTGCTATCGCACCTGCTAAACGGATTTGACATTGACACACCAGACCATTGCACCCTTGAACAGTTTATGGACCTCGCCACTGAAAATCCATGGACAGTACCGACAATCATTCTGATTGACGAGCTGGATGCGGGATTGGCAGCAGATGAACTGGATCAGCCATTCTGGTGGGCGATGCGTGCGCTAACGCAGATGACCGACGGGTTTATCGGCATTGTGGTCGCCTCTTACGAACAACCCATGAGGGCTGCAGACCGGCTGGATAAATCTTCACCGTTTTTTAATATTTTCAGTACTGTAGAACTTGGTCCGTTCGAAGAACATGAGGCAATTGAATTTATAGACAATATCGACGAACACTATTCTCACGAGGAACGAGAATGGATACTGGAACACAGTGGTCGATGGCCGTGCCTGCTACAGCTACTCTGTCAGGAGAAATACCTCGCAACCCGCAATAATACCGGTACAGAGCAATGGCGAGACAACGCGCTTCATCAGTTGCAACAACACGCCTGTTTACTGCAATAGGAATAGTTGCGATTGCAGTCATGACAGCAGGGTGCGACCTGTTACCACGTCCGCCGCCACCAACCTCGGCGGATTATTGCGGTGTAGACGTAACCGCCCCCTCAAATGAAGACAATACTCTGCACATATGGGCACCGGCACCACGGCAACACTGCCTGAGACTGTATGCGCTATACGAAGCCAGTCAGTCATTACCCGACATATCCGTTATACCGGTAGAGAAAAATATCAACTCCACGCCCTACTTTAACCTGATTAAATCAGCTGCCGAAAAAGGTAATGCACCTGATATCGCGTTTTACTACAACGGTTCAAAACTCGAAAAACTCATTGAAAATGGCTATCTCTACCCTTTAGAAAAATGCAAATCACACACCGCCAGGTGGAATCCGGACCTGTATATTCAGGGCAAATGGAGCCTGCCTTTTGAGGTCGACGCCAACGTTCTCTTTTACAGCAAAGTACTTTTGCGGGAAACGGGTTGGAGCGAAAATGACATTAACAAGCTACCCGACCGTATCGCCGCTGGTGAATTCACGCTTAAAGATCTGACAGAGGTTGCAATACATGCTCTAAATAACGGCATTGTAGAAAAGGGCTACGCCTATTTACCCCCCGAGCAGATTTTCTATCCACTCATGGGAATCTATAATGCCCTTGGCGGTCAGCATGACTTACAGAATTTACCTTTTTCTATCGATAAAGCCATTCTTGAGAAAACGTTTGACTACTACCTGAACCTGCATCACAAAGGCCTGCTACATAAGGCAGCAACACAGCGGAATTTTTCAAACCTAAGCAACAGGTTAACGGTCAGAGATGCCATAGCTCACGGAAGAATATTATTTGCTGTTGCAAGTAGCTCTGAATGGAAGCGCATGCAGCTGGACCACATTTCACAAGAGGACGTTCTCAGCCACAACATTGGCATGGCGCTATTGCCTGCGCTAAATAATGACAGTGCCGGGCGAGTCGCCATTCGGTCAATAGGGTCGCATTTTATTTTCAATCAAAAGGCAACCGGTAGAGAAAACCAGCAACAAAGCTGCAAATTACTACAACAGCTGCATAAAACCCGTCTAGTGCACGCACATGCCGTCAATACATCCCAGGTAATACCGGTTTTCAATTCACTTTTGCCTACCGGTAAAACGCCGCAAATACAGAGCATCGACATTTCGATGGCAAAAGGTCACCAACCAGAATTTGTAAGTTTTTACCACAGTGTTGTCAATGCGCTTGCAGCAGTTATTGACGGACAAATCACAACGGAAGATGCAGCAGCCATCGCCACCAGCCAATACACGCCACCGAACCAGTAATGCACCCGCTGAACCAAAGCCTCGTCAGTTTCTTCCATGTTCTCGTTAGTCCAACAAAGTGGCGTGTAACGGTTGAAAATTCAGACAACAATCTACTACCCAACTTTGCGCTGTGTGATCTTAGTATCCAGCAGATAAGGAAACCGGCAGTTCGAAAAATATTGATTTACAGTCTGATTTTTTTCCCGCTTAGTATTTTCGCTATATCAATACTATTGCTGTGGGCATTTAATTCCAGTCTATCCGGCGCTCTGACCGCCTTTCTTTTCGTGTATATGCTCACACTTACAGCCGCTGTCTATGTCAGTGTTCCAGCAGGTATGCTTTTTTATGGTGTTGGTACTTTGCTGATATTTTTTCAGTGGAGTGGCAATAACGTACTGGTGTTTGACCTGGTTACCTCACACAAGTTAAGCGCACTCTTTGGGTGCTGGTCGGCCTGCACCATAGCCGCCGCATCCAGTCACACTGTAAAGCGTACAGAATTCAGCACTATACGACAGGCAGGGGCAATTGTACTGGGCCTGATTATCGGACTACCGCTGGCAGCAATTATTGCGTATGGCATTTTTATGAATACAGCAAGCAGGCAATCAGGAGTGATGGATGGCAGTGTTTTAATCTGGACAATGGTCATACCGCCATTGGTCCTGTTGTCTCTTTCTGTTTTTATACGAACACGAAAATTCTATCGGCTCATTGGACCGGCAATATTCTGCGTTACAGTAGTTACCACCGGATTTGGTGATCTCGGATACGAATACGATCGCGGTGCCGGGGGTGACTCACTTACCATCGCCTCGTTCACAGTCATTGCGTCAACCTTCTGCTTGGTGTCGATTCTACCGTACGCACTGGTGATGCCTTTCGTTGGCGGATGGGCTGCAACGATATCAGGCGCTATCGGCGGGCTCACCATACATTACGGGTTACTGGTGTCCTACACGCTTTATCCACTGATCACTAACCTGATGACTGCCGTGGCTTTTATTCTGGGCGGTGTATTTTTCCGGCAATTATGGTCGGTTATAGCCTATCCATTCGAAGCAGCCTGGAATCGGGCATTACTGGAGACAGAATATCGTACTGGCGGACCACCACAACATTTTAACAAGCACTCGGCTCAATGGGACGAAATTCAGATGCTCCCGCTTTACGAACTGGACGACTACCTGGCCGAAATCGCATCCCATGACAAATCCTTAGGAGTTAAGTATATAGATCGCATTTCCAATTCCAACCAGCGCTGGGCAGCACAGTCAGCACTGCTGGAACTGGATGCACGGCATTTAGAATCTTTATCTACTATCAGGGAGCTCACGCACACACAATATGACTACGCAGCAGGTCTACTGGACACATCAGGTGGCCTTATCCTTAAATCTTTCACAAGGTTTGGTTCGGATATTTCGACAGCACTGGCACAACCCACCAGCTACAACCGGACACTGGTTATTCGTACAATCTTAAAGGATATCGAGAACCTTCAGCTGGAACTGGCAAGAAACCTAAAAGACAAAAACTCTCGACGATTCATACCGGTATGCAAACACTGGATTGGCATTCTTACCAGGTTCCAGCAGCGGGCAGAGGCACAAAGTAAAGCCAGCAATGAAATACCGAACCCATACACCGTCGGTGCACCGTTAACCCGCAAGCAGAAAATTTTTGTCGGTCGCACCGATATCGCGCGGTTTCTTGAGAATATTCTGAAACAACAAGACCACCCGCCGTTGCTGCTCTACGGGCCGCGGCGAATGGGTAAAACATCGCTGCTGTATCAGTTGCACTGGATGTTACCTCGCCACATTCTGACCTTAATAGTCGATTTGCAAGGGCCTGTAGGGTTGGCTCAGGATCATAGCGGGTTTGTCTATGCACTGATACGTTCGATGTGTCGGGCAGCAGCAAGAGCAAACATTGAATTAACATCATTGCCTCGCGAAGACCTCAACAAAGACCCGTTTATTAAATTCGACGATTGGCTCAACACCATTGAATCAGAAATGCTAACCCAGGGCTGCGACACCATGCTGCTGGCACTCGATGAGTTTGAAGCCCTGGACATTGCGCTGCGCGAGGGCACCCTGCGTGATCACGCGGTGCTCGGCATGCTCAGACATGTTGCGCAACATCGCGCCAGAATCAAGATTATGCTGGTGGGCTCCCATACACTGGTGGACTTTAAAAGGTGGGCAACGTATTTTGTTAATGCCCAGGTCATTGAACTCGGCTATCTGTCATCCAGTGAAGCAAAACAACTGATTGAGCAACCCATCGCAGGCTACCCGCTCGACTATCACCCGGACGCAAGCCAGCGAATATTTGAGTTTACCCGCGGTCACCCCTATCTGGTGCAGCTTACCTGCGCCGAACTCATTGCGCTAAAAAACAGCCAGCCTGAATCACAAAGGCAAATAGCCACAGTGCACGATATTGACTTGTGTATTCCGCTTATTTTACAGCGTGGTCAGCAATTTTTTACCGATATTGAATTAAATCAGATGGATGATGCAGGGCGTGAGCTTGTGTCTTTTCTGGCAGCTTCCGGTGATAGCGGCGCCACGAAGCGTGCAATTGCAACAGCGCTTCCGGCACTACGGCACAGTGATACGCTGCAAACACTGGAACAGCGCAACATCATTGAGCAGGCAGATGGTCGGTATCAATTTCAGGTTGAGGCAGTGCGGCTGTGGTTTGACGATTCAGTCAATCGTTATACCGCCTAACGCTTTTAAAACAGCGCAATACTCACAGTACTAAATAACCACTTCCCTGAGTATGACGTGCACTGCTCTGCGCCAGAAGCGAAGTGCCAGACTTTCACCCTGCCTCTGAGCCAGCAATGTTCCATGCACTGTAACCAAATCAATACGCCTCTGTGCTTCAACGATCTGGCTGGTCAGTGTCATCGATTCAAGTGAGATAAGTACATCCCCTTGCTTCACCGAATCTCCAGGGGACACATGTAACTGCGAGATCTGTGCGACGTCAGGAGAGAACAGCGGCGATTGGTCAGATGCCTCGATAACCGCCGGCACTCGATCCGGGTCTGCGCCCAGACAATGAGCGCAATTGGCAACGCCGCACGTAACAACCCGAGAACAAAGATTTCCACAAAAATGTTTTTATCAACACACAACGGTTTACGCATCGCCAAAACGAATAAAGACAACAACAGACCCGCCAGCGCAAGACGGCTGAAGGCTGTGGTAAACACCGGTATCGAGTAAAGGCATATTGCCATCAGCAGGAACGAGCATCCCCCACAACAGTGCCAGAGGACACAACAGCCACCAGTCAGAAAATTTCAATTGACAGGCGCTGGTTTATTTCTTCGCCAGT
>CALHCI010000034.1 GCA_937931165.1 uncultured Granulosicoccaceae bacterium | reverse complement strand
TTGTTGCTATTCATGTGCATCTGTCACGCTGTCAGTAGCTGAATGCCACGACGGTTTCGACGACACTTCTTACCGCGTTAAAACTTCCGGTACCCTGGGACTCTATACGGTACACAACCACATCGCGGCCACTCCTGGATCTACTGCCATAAGACGCGCTGCCAAGATCCAGACTGGAAATACCGGTCCCGCCATCGGTAACAAATTGCCCCACTTCCTCGACGATATATCGGGGAGATTTGGCAACGCCTAGAACAAGGGGCGGAGTAGCCGGTACGACCTGTTCACCGGTGTAAGTTGTTTGGCGCCACCACTTTTTCTGGTAAGAGTCTGCGCTGAAGATGCCTTCACTTGCTGAACTGTCTGCAAACGCACGTGCCTGCATCAGATCGAGTACGCGTGACTGGGCAATGGCAGCACCACCGTCTGCAGCCTGGAAAGCGCGGCTGCGCTGTATGGCATTGCCGGCAGATTTTTCTGAGACGTGGCTAAGATCAATACTACCAGCAGCCATGATGCCGACGATCATAATAATAATCAGAACAGAGACCAGCGTGGTGCCCTGTTGATTGTTCACAGGCAGCGCTCGACAGCCATGCGTATTCGGCTTTGCCACGGTGTGAACATGGGGTGTGAAGTTCATAGGGTCTTCCGGACCGTCGTTTGGTAAATCATCAGTCGACCTCATGGTTAATGTCTGAGTGCTACCGAAACGACGGCTTCGGTTCGTAAACGGTGGTCTGTTGCGGTTGTCTCTGTGCCGTTGAAACGAAAAGTCTGGTGGTGATTGATGACGTTGTCTCTGGTTGCCAGCAGCATTCTGATTGTCAGGTTGCGTGTGTTTGTAAAGTCGCTGGTGCTTGCTACTGCTGCATCAACCGTGCGGTCGATGGTGCCATCGCTGTCAGAGTCAACGCCAAGTATATAAACCATTTGCTCGAGACTGGTGTCCTGGCTGCCGTCAATCAGCTGTGCGTTGTTTACACCGACGGTACAGACGAGGCTATTGCTCTGCATTGATATGGCCGATTCCACCACCACCCCAAACGGAATGGCATTGCCAAGGCAATCGTAGATACTGCCATCCGGTGCGCCGCCGGGTAGTGATGCACCGTCGAAACGATAAAACAACGTACCGCTGGTAATATTGATTAATTGCCCGCTAAGCCACTTGCCGGTGACTGGTGGATAATGGTCAGACAGATTAGCGATGGGGAGTGCCCGGGAAGACGGGTCAGTGTCGCCAATTCTGCGATATCCTGCCTGTGAAAGTTGTTGTTTCAGAATATGCGTAATAAAAAATGCCTCTTCCTGAAGTTCAGCGCTATGCTTTACGATTCTTCTCGAATCTGCAGCGGTAACCACCAGCCCGGTGGCTGCGGTCAGGACAAGCACACCGATGGTTAGGCTTATCATCAACTCGATAAGCGAAAATCCGCTGTGGCGGTAAGGCATGATCATCTGGAAATCTAGCCCGGGTTGTCTAATCGGTGAGAAGAGGTCATTAGCGTGCCGTTTAAGTGAAAGTCAGAAATACAAATCAAACTAGTCAGTCTGAAGCGGTATTCTCAGGTTATACAATTGTTCTGTAGCACCACTGGTGATGCGTTCACTCCAGCGCAGCGAAATAGTACAGACGTTGGTGGTACAGTTGATTTGTGTCGCTCCAGAGGGCAAGGCGGTCGAGACATTATTTTTCCAGTTATTGATCACCCCGGCTCTCTGCGCAGGTATTGAAGTGCGGGCCGCTGTGTCTGCAAATGGTGTGTTGTAGCCACCCAGACCGGCTTCTACCGGATCAGCTTTTAATTGTTCAGCGATTTCTTCGGTAAGCTTGCTAACAGAAAAGTGAGAGGTAGAAACCGATACCGAAGTCAGTGCACTGATCTGTACATTGCCAATCGCCAGTGCCCCAAACGCCAGAATGAACAGTGCGATCATCACTTCGATCAGACCAACTCCATTCTGAAAAACACGATAAGGGTAAGCATGACGGGACCGGCTATTTGTCATTGAATATCTACTCTGCCGTTCGCAAACAGTTGCACGGTTTGGCTGGATGCGCCACTGGCAACCACCATATTTAATGCGCTGCTGGGGTAGCCGCGATAATTAAAACCAAAATCTGCCACCGTAACTCCCAGCGGATTAGCACTCGCAATAGTGAGGCTCCGATGTTCTTCTGCGTGCCAGGTGAGAACACTATCGACGCCGGTCAGTGCGTTATCGTTATCGGTGTCGTGGTAGATAATCCAGCCATCATCAAACGATGTGGTACAGGATGCACCATCAGTGCTGGCGCAAAAATGTACTGCACCTCCGCGAGTGATTGCTTCACTTCTGGATTGTGCTATCGCTGCGCGCAAACTGTCGGACACCTGACGCGTACGGCTGTTGTCCAACAGGCGCCCGAAACCCAACACTGCCAGAGTAGTCAGAATCGCAACAATTGCCAGCGTAATCATTAACTCAAGCACGGTGAACCCGCCAGATCGGGCCCCGGCTTGCGGTGGCTTGCGGTATTGGCTTGTCGTTTGAACGTTTGGCCTGTTACTGGCAATTTGCGACCAGATTGGCCTATGGCGTGCAGTATCAATCACGTTTTTTTAACCAGAACATCCTGTACCGACAACGCTGCCGGTTGCAGCGGTTGGTTTCGTTAGAGAACTCTTAATGTGATCAAGCAATAGTTTTGCCGTTCGTAATGGTATTTGACAACTTTCACTGTCAAGTAGCTGGCACCTGGCGGCGGAAATCAAACGGATAGCATCCTTCCATGAGTCACGGAGTTGCATTGTCAGGGCTAACAAAAACGTTCGCTGCGTTGTCATTGCTGTTTAGCAGCACGATGACATTTAGCGCAGAGCTTAATCTTTCCGAGACGCCGCTTTTTATCAGCGGCAGTAAAACTGCGCTCGTGCAGTTAATTATGGAACGCGATAACAAGCTCTTCTTCGAAGCGTACCCGTCTTACGAAGATATCAATCAGGACGGCGTACTGGATATTCGCTATAAACCTGATGAAATCGACTACTTTGGCTATTTTGATTCGCATTTTTGTTATCAGAATGTATCTGGCAGTTACCTTGAAGCAATAAGTACCAGTAGCGATAAAACCTGCAGTGGAAGCTGGAGTGGTGATTTCCTGAATTTCCTGTCTATGACACGCATGGATGTGATGCTAAAAGCGCTCTATGGCGGTAAACGTCTGGTGGACGTATCAGGCGGGCAGACCATTCTTAGACGCGCTTTTGTACCGTGGGAGAATCACACCTGGGGTATAGCCTACGACTCATTTGCAAAAGACGGTTATCTCATCTCGGACTACAGCCCGCTTGCGCAACCAGCGTCCGGCGATCGACATTTACTTTCCACCAGCAATGTACAACGCAATGATGTGCCTTACCTGCGGGTCAGAGAAAACACTTCTGATGAGATCTGGGAGTGGGTAGACAAGGAGCGATCGCAGGGTGATGGCTGGGCAAGCCGCGAATTGATACTTGATGTGCAAGTCTGTAAAACCGGTTTTCTGGAAGACTTTTGTCAGCAATACCCTGATGATAACTATAAGCCAGTCGGGTTATTGCACGAGTACGGTGAAAATAATGCGATGTACTTCAGCCTGCTTTCCGGCTCTTATGAAAATAATCTGCAAGGCGGTGTGCTGCGTCAGCAAATGGCATCGTTCGGAGAAAACGAAGTAGACCCGGTAACCGGCGTGTTTACCCGCAACCCGGGTATTGTCACCACACTGGATGCAATTCAGATTCCGAATGATTATCGCAACAATACGGTACAGCGGGACTGCGGCTGGATCAACAACCGGCCTTTTCGTAACGGTGAATGTCGTGCCTGGGGTAATCCTGTCGCGGAAATGATGTATGAGGGAATGCGTTATTTTTCCGGTATACAAACCCCGACACCAGAGTTTGAAACCTCCGGTGGAATGGATGCAACTTTAGGGTTGCCCAGTGCTACCTGGGACGATCCTTACGCTGGCACACAACCTTATGCACAATGTTCAAGTGCCTATCAGTTAGTGATCAGTGACCCCAGTCCGTCATTTGATGGTGATCAGTTACCCGGCAGTGACTTTGCGGGTTTCACCGGTACCGGTTTAGACGGGCTGCATGTGGGTGACACCGCAGACTTTATCTCGAAACATGAACCTGCGCTTCCGGGGCTTAAGTTTATTGGTCAGGTGGGCTCGGTGGAAGATGGTTCTCCTTCACCGAAACAGGTCACGACATTCCGCAATATCAGAGGGCAGTCACCTGAAGCGCCGCATCGGCAAGGCAGTTACTATGCACCAAGTGTGGCTTACTATGGTCATCAGAACGATATACATCCGACAGCACCTGGCAAACAGACCGTTGGTAACTTTACGCTTGCGCTTGGCAGCCCGCTTCCGGCAATTGATGTTGAGGTTGGATCACAGAAGATCAGTTTTGCACCTTTCGCAAAAACCGTAAATTTCTGCGGTAGTATCACTGCCTATAAGCCGACCAATGCGATTGTCGGATTTACCGTTGAAGACATTACCCCGACCAGCGGTACCTTCAGAGTTTCATTTGAAGACATGGAGCAGGGCGCTGACAACGATATGGATGCGGTATCCCGATATCGTTACACGGTAACCGGTGGTCAGGTAAACATGGAGGTCGAGAGTCTGGTCGCTTCCGGTTGTGCCGTACAACACATGGGTTATACCGTTTCCGGCTCAACCAATGATGGTGTCTATCTGGTCGTGCGGGATGCTGATACAAGCGATAATCGTGATACTGATTATGAACTCGACGTGCCACCGGGTGAAACTCCCGGCAGCGGATGGAAGGATGGCGCAGCACTGCCGCTGAAGAGCAATATTGTTTTTACCCCAAGCGCGACGCAGGCCGCGGAACAGCTGGCGTCACCGCTGTGGTACGCCGCTAAGTGGGGTGGTTTTAACGATATCAACGGTGATGGTATACCTCAGCTCGATGAATGGGATGCCAACGCTGACGGCAACCCCGATAACTACTTTCCGGTCACTGACCCATCGCGTATGGCGCAGACAATGCGCTCTGTGTTCAATCGGATCAGTGAGGAAGCGGGAGCGGCAACGGCTATATCAACCAGTTCCGGTTCACTGAAAACCGGTAACCGTGTTTACAGTGCCGCATTCAGAAGTGGCAAGTGGACTGGCGATGTGACTTCGCAGGAAATTAGCCCCAGAGGAGAAATCAGCGCGGGTAATGACTGGAGTGCCAGTGACCGCTTATCCAGCAGAATTGCTGCCGGTACACCACGAGAAATACTCAGTTATAACCCCACTTCAAAGCAGGGGGTACCATTTCAGTGGCCGGTCAATGCTGCGGCACCTCAGGCAGATGAGATCAGTGCGGCGCAGGTGCAGGCGCTTGGGCGAAACCCGATAACAGACCTGCAGGATGCACTCGGTCCACAACGACTCGGTTATCTTCGCGGTGATGAAGTTGACGGCTTCCGAAAAAGAGCCTCACCGCTGGGTGATATTGTCCATTCGAGTCCGATACTTGTCGGTTCGCCATCATCGTTTTATCCCGATTCATGGGGAGTGACCGCTCCAGAGACTGCCGAACCGTACTCGAGTTTTGGTCGCAAATATCGCAACCGCCGCAGAGTGGTATACGTGGGCGCTAACGATGGAATGGTGCACGCGTTTGATGCAGGGCTGTGGAATGGATTTCAGTGGTCTGCCGGATCTGGTGATGAAGTGTTTGCCTATGTACCTTCTCCGGTGTTTCCGCGTTTGTCAGACCTTTCAGATCCCAGGTACACACATAAGTACTACGTCGATGCAACACCACGAGCCGCTGATGTTTTTATCAATGGTGAGTGGCGAACTGTGCTGATCGGTGCACTGGGCCGTGGCGGGCAGGGGGTTTATGCACTGGATGTTACCGATCCGGATACTGTCACGGAAGGGAATGCCAAAGACTCAGTGCTGTGGGAATTTACTGATCGTGAAGATCAGGGTCTCGGGTTTATGTATTCGAGCCCGGTGATTGCCCGCATGCATAACGGCAAGTGGATGGCGATTGTTGCTAACGGTTATAACAACAGTACACGCAACGTCGGGTATCAGCGTGGTGGTGGCTGGGCATCGCTAATTTTTATTGATATAGAAACCGGTAAAAAAGTCCGTAAGTTGTTTGCGGCATCCAGGAATTGTCGCGGCAATGCGGCGACCCCTAATGCTATGGCGGAGCCGACCGCGGTAGACTTTGATGGAGATAATATCGTTGATGCAGTCTATGCGGGTGATCTGTATGGCTGTGTTACGCGTTTTGATGTCACCAGCACTCGTCCCGGGCAATGGAGCAACGGAGAAGTTAAACATCGCGCGGTAGATGATGCGGGTAACCCCACACCAATCACTTCTGCCATCAGTGTGGGGTCACACCCGAGTGGCACCGGAGTGCTGTTGTATTTCGGGACGGGAAAATACCTTGAACCCGGTGATCAGCGTTCTACACAGCTCAACCGCGTGTACGCGTTGTGGGACAAAGGTCCGAATTCCCGTACACATCAGTTAACCCGCATCAGTGCCGGTAACCTGTTGCAGCAAACAATCGACAACGAACAGATTTACGAGTTTGATACCGACAACGACGGTGTTAACGATGAGGCTGTTGAAATCCGTGAATCATCGAACCATGAGATCGACTGGACTAAGCACGAAGGCTGGTATCTGGATTTGCTTTATCAGGTGCCATTAGGTGAGCAGGTACTGGCAGCACCGGTGCTCAGGGATGGCAAGCTTTTACTAAGCACCCATATACCAACCGGTGACGAATGTGCACCTCAGCAACAGGGCTGGTTTATGGTGCTTAACGCTGCAAACGGCGGTATGCCGGGTTCGGGGTTGCTGGACCTCAACGGTGATAACCGACTCAACGAACCGCCGATTGCCGGTATCCGCAATCTGGTGAATCCGTTTGCCACACCGACAGTAGTTGCCGGTGCGACGAAAGACGTTATTATCTCGCAAAGTGAGATCGACCCGGACCCGCAAACCATTTCAATGGCCACCAGTTTTATTGATGGCCGTATGACATGGCGAGAATTAGAGCCATAGCAGAGTTGCTGCGACGGCTTTCAACTATCTGGCCGCAGGTAAACGTGATGCGGGGATATCGTTAAAGGCCCGAATACTTTCGATACGTGCCTGCTGCGGGTCTACACCAATATCACGAAGCAGATAGCCCGGCAGTTCTGCCAGTTCTTTGCGTTCGCGCCTGATCCTTATTCGAAGAGCGATCGCTGCTACCCACCGTTGTAACTGACCTCTGTGCAGCGGAAGTTCTGCTGGAACGTGGTGGCACACCTGATCAATAGCCATGATATCTCCCATCAATATTTGTGAAGTTATCAGTTATTTGATAACTAATATTGACTTTAGCGGGCTGCACGCATATAAGAAAAGCGAAAAATATTGATTCCCCGGTTCACGAAAATTGATTGGTTATGAGCGCAAAGAGAATCCTTGATCTCAACACCCTGCGGAGCTTTGTCACTATTGCAGAGACCGGCAGTATGACTCGTGCGGCCTCGCGTCTGCATATGACGCAGTCTGCCATCAGTATGCAGATAAAAAGGCTTGAGAGTAGCCTCGAACTTGCTGTGTTCGATCGGTCAATGCAAGGCATCACACCAACAGCCAGTGGTGATCAGTTACTTCATTATGCACGTCAGATGCTTGAGCTGAATGATGAGGCATGGGGGCGTCTGACATCAGAAGATTATGAAGGTCGGGTATCCCTCGGGGTACCGTCTGACATCATCAATCCTGTTGTGCCGCAAGTGCTGCGGGAATTCACACGTGACTACCCGCGCGTACAGGTGCAGCTTGCCTCGGCATTGACAAAAAAACTGTTACGGGAATTCGATGCTGGTAAGCACGATATTGTGCTGACTACTGAAAATGCCGCAGGAAAAGGCGGTGAGGTTCTGAGTACACAACGACTCATATGGACTGGAGCCATTGGTGGTCTGGCGTGGAAACAAAGACCCTTGCCGATTGGCTTTTCACGAGCCTGTGCGTTTAGATCAACAGTCATAGAAGCGCTCGACAAAGCGCGTATTGAATGGCGTGACGTTGTGGTGGCCGAAGATGAGATAGCCGGTGTTGCGACTCTTTCAGCAGACTTATGTGTAGGTGCCGAGCTTGAGTTTGCAGAACACACTGGTCGCGAGTCGATAGAACATGGTGGCCAGCTGCCTGAGCTTCCGGATCATTCTATTGTTATGTATCGAGCTCGCAATTCGACTGGCACACCGGGTGCTGTGCTGGGAGATTATCTGGCCAGAGCGTTTGTGTGATCCTGTTTTTCACCGCTGCGAGTTTTGATTGAAGGACAGGCGGTAAAATTACCGTCAATTCGATGTATTGGTCGGCTAAAACTGTCACTGCGTTTGAGGCATAATAGTAATGGCTGGTCGGGTATGCAGGAGTTTTACGAATAAGTCAGTGTGTTCACTGTCTAACTCTTACGCTGTGTTACCACCAGTGCATTGTTTTTGTGGATTACTGATGATGTTTAAGCGCATGGATTGCGGGAGAAACTATGGAGTGGCTGGATGTTGTCAGGGAAAATATCTACGATATTATCGGGCTACTGGGAGTCGTGTTTTACGTCGCGAGTTACAGTGCGCTGCAATTCGGTAAGCTTGATGGCAACTCGATTAACTACTGTATATTGAATGGTACTGCGGCTACGTTGGTGCTGGTGAGTCTCAGTAAAGACTTTAATCTGGCCTCGGCAATCATTCAGATAGTCTGGATAACGGTCAGTATCTGTGGACTTTATCGTTACTGGAAAAATCGTGTTGCGCCCGGTGTGGGTGAAAGCTGCGGTGTTCACTCCAGCAGGCAGGATTATCGACAAAAACACCGCAGTAACGGTCAGGCATACCAACCTCACCGTTCCGACGTCCGTGTGAGTCGTAAAGGCACCATAACTATCAGTAGCTAGTGCCCGTGTTAACGTTGAAGCCATATGGTTGAAGTTTGAACTAACTATCCTGATTTGATTAAAGAAATATCTGATGCAACGTTTTTGCAATCAAGTTTGTGATGGAGTCGCCGTTACCCGCGTTGCACAGTCGATTATTAAGCGCAGTCCTGAAGTCTGCGTCTGGTCGTCAACGAGGGGAACGTGTATGGCAGTCAGGAGTAAAGTGCTGGCGGTTGATGATAA
>CALHCI010000033.1 GCA_937931165.1 uncultured Granulosicoccaceae bacterium | reverse complement strand
CCGGTTGTTTGTTTAGTTGCGAACAATCTCGATCTGCAGTACTTCATCGCCTGTGGCGAAGTTCCAGTTGCCTGCTGCATTAGAAAGGCCGGCCTGACCGCCATGCGCTGCGATTGCTGCGCGAGGATCTTCTACCGGCGCTTCGTTATCGCCTGTGCCACCGCCGGTGTCAGTGGGAGCTGCACAGGGTGGCGGGAAGAATGACAGTGCATCTGCCTGATTGACGCGGGTGCCGGCGTCATATGCCATTGCCATCACAGTGACTGGTTCGTTGCCTGCCGGTAGTGCAATAGAGTCAACGCCCGAGATACCGTCATTAGTGCAAATGACCATGTTTACAGCGCTGAATACCTGACCTGATTCTGATGTGCTAAGCGAACCAGTGACGCTGCCACCTGCGCCGAATGGGCCTTCGCCGACTACCGCTGCTGCAGAAACGACAGTCGGGTTGGCGCCGGCGAACGCGACCAGTTCTGCGCTGTTGCCGGTCTCTGCGATGTCTCTGATAGCATCACTTGCTTCAGCGCCCACCTGGAACAGATGCACGCTCGGGTCATGCAGTGCGACAACCGGTGGAGTCATCAGCTGACCGGCAGTCATGTTAGTAAAGGTTACCTGGAAGGTGCCTGGCTCGGAGACAACAGCGGTGTTGTCGTTATCGTCAGATGATGAGTTGTTGTCATCGCTGTCACAGGCGGTAAGCGCGACAATCGCAGAGGTGACTAGCACTGCAGAAAATTTCTTCATTGGATCTCCCGGGGTTCCCCGAATACGTTGGCTGAATACAAAGGTGGTGTGACCACGTGGCGTTACATCGATTGATGCACACGCCAATTTTGTTCAGTTTGAGTATTCGAAGTTCTCACGAAGTTCTAACGAAAATGTCCGGATTCCGTGTCTTTGTGCTGGTCTGTCTCTTTTACATTTCGTGTCTGCTACAGCTTACCGCGAACAGGGCTAGAAATTAGCGGCACGGGTTTCGATGTCCTGACTGGCCAGGTATTCGTCATAAGTGCCAATAAAGTCATTGAGGGTATTGTCTTTAATTTCAATCACGCGGTTGGCCAGTGACGATACAAACTCGCGGTCGTGACTGACAAAGATCAATGTGCCTTCGTAGTGCTCAAGTGCAAGGTTTAACGATTCGATTGATTCCATATCCAGATGGTTGGTCGGTTCATCAAGTAACAACACATTGGGGGAGTTCATGATGAGTTTGCCAAACAGGAGTCGGTTCTTTTCACCCCCTGAACAAACGCGAACCTGCTTTTTAAAATCGTCGTTGGAAAACAATAACCGGCCAAGTGTGCTTCGAACGATTTGATCGTCGTGTTCTGCCTTGCGCCACTGTGTCATCCAGTCAAACAGGCTGAGGTCTGATTGAAACTCGGCATTGCTGTCCTGCGGGCAGTAGCCAAGCGCCGCGTTTTCTGCCCACTTGATCATGCCGTTCTCGGGGCTGAGTTCGTTCATAAGCAGCCGCAGAAAAGTTGATTTGCCTGAGCCGTTTTCACCAATAACCGCGAGACGCGTACCGGCTTCAAGTAACAGGTTGCCACCATCAAAGAGTTTTTCGCCATCAAAGCCGTGACCGAGCTTTTCAATGGTCAGTGCCAGACGGTGGAGCTTTTTGTCCTGCGTAAAGCGGATGTAAGGGCTGACGCGGCTGGACGGTTTGATATCCTCGAGTTTGATCTTTTCTATTTGCTTGGCACGGGAAGTTGCCTGCCGTGCTTTTGATGCGTTGGCTGAAAAGCGACTGACAAACTGCTGCAGTTCGGCAATTTGTGTTTTCTTTTTGGCGTTGTCTGACTGCATGCGTTCGCGTGCCTGCGTTGATGCGGTCATGAAGTCATCGTAGTTGCCGGGGTAGACGCGTAGCTCACCGTAGTCGATGTCTGCCATGTGGGTGCAGACAGCATTCAGAAAGTGGCGATCGTGCGAGATAATAACCATCGTGCTTTTCTGGCTTTTCAGTACGCCTTCGAGCCAGCGGATAGCATGGATGTCGAGGTTGTTGGTAGGCTCGTCAAGCAACAGAATGTCAGGCTCCGAGAATAGTGCCTGTGCGAGCAACACTCTGAGTTTCCAGCCCGGTGCCACTTCACTCATAGGCCCGTGATGCAGAGATTCCTCAATACCTGCGCCAGACAGAAATTCTCCGGCACGACTCTCTGCAGTGTAGCCATCCATTTCGGCAAACTGGTTTTCGAGTTCGGCGACTTTCATGCCTTCTTCTTCACTCATTTCGGGCAGGCTGTAGATGCGTTCGCGTTCGCGTTTTACTTCCCAGAGCTCCGGGTGACCCATAATGACGGTGTCGAGTACGGTGTACTCTTCAAAGGCGAATTGATCCTGGTTCAGTTTGCCGACACGATCATTAGGAGACACGCTGACCGAACCGGTTGAAGGTTCAAGTGCACCACTGAGGATATTCATGAACGTGGACTTGCCGCATCCATTGGCGCCGATCAGACCGTAGCGGTTGCCGTCACTGAATTTGACCGATATGTTTTCGAACAGTGGCTTGGCACCGAATTGCATGGTGACATTAGCGGTAGAGATCAAGGGAAAAACCTTTTGGTAGTAATCTGGGTAGTTGCGTGTGCAGAAACGGCAGTGCCGTTTATGTAGTGCTTAACAGCACGGTCTGCAAAGCTCTCCATTATATAACACTATTGCGCGTAATGGAGGAATGTGCCTTGTAAACAGATCTGTGCACGGGAAAAAGTACCCTGTGGCGGGTGTTGTTGAACGAGTATGAGGCGCAGCGGAGCGCCCTCCCCACCGCCTGGACACTGACCCTCCGACAACTGGGAGGGTTATATCCTGCCTTCTACGACAGTCTTCCCCGGTGGGTGTTATTTGCTGATTCAGGCGTATAAAGCAGTTGCAGGCTACTGATTTAACGGGGCAATCTGGGCGCGTCGGTCAACGGCCCATTTATATTGCTTTGGCCATAAGTTAAATTCCGGATCGTCGCCGAGCGTTCTGGCTGCGTGTAACGGCCAGAACGGGTTGTGCATGATCTCACGCCCCAGCGCCACAAAGTCTGCCTGGCCGGAGCTTGCAATTTGCTCTGCCTGTTCCGGGTCGATGATGACACCGACTGCCATGGTTTTAAGGTCGGTTTCATTGCGAATTCGCTGGGCATAGGGCACCTGAAAACCGGGTTGTCTGGCAGAGCTTTTATTGAGTGGTTTGCCATCGTCTGCAACGCGGAACCTGGGTGCGCCACTGACGCCGCCGGATGAACAGTCGACCACATCGATGCCTGCTTCTCCGAGTGCTTTTGCAAGTGTCACGGAGTCGTCCATCGTCCAGCCGCCCTCAATGCCATCAATGGCCGAGATTCGGAAAAACAGGGGCACATCTTCGCCAACTTCTGCACGCACGGCTTTGGATACTTCGAGCGGGAATAGCATACGCCCTTGAATATCTCCACCATATTGATCCGTTCTTTGATTAGATACCGGACTTAAAAAACTGTGCAACAGATAGCCATGTGCACCGTGAATCTCGATGACTTTAAAGCCTGCGTCCAGTGATCTTCTGGCGGCAGCAGCAAAGCTTGTGACCAGTTGTTTTATTTCATCAGCCGTCAGCTCGTGCGGTACCGGAAAGTTATCTGCAGTGGGTATTCCGCTGGGACCGACGATATCCCAGCGCTCGGGATGGTCTGCGGCGAGTGGTTGTGCACCTTCGAAAGGTGGTGAGGTAGAGGCTTTACGACCGGCATGCGCTAACTGGATGCCGGGGATACAGCCCATCTCTTCGATAAAGGCGGTGATTGGTTTTAACGCCTGTGCCTGTTCATCGGTCCAGATGCCAAGGCACTTAGGTGTGATGCGACCGATTGCTTCAACGGCAGTGGCTTCGGTAAACACTAAACCTGCTTTGCCACGTGCGAACGTACTCAGGTGCGCAAAGTGCCAGGGTTGCGGTAGTCCGTCTACGGCTGAATACATGCAAAGTGGAGAGACCACAACCCGATTCGGGAATGTTGTACCGCGAACGGTGACAGGGCTGAATAGTTGTGACATAGAGACTCTTTAACGTTGTAGGTATGGTTTGTTTGGTAAGTTAAGACTTACTAACAGCACGCGCTGCTACCGGTAAGACTGTGGTCGATACGTCTATTAATAGTAGTGATTTTTACCAGTACTTAAGCGCACCGCTGTACATGTTTTCGAGATCAACCAGATTCGATTCTCTTGGTGCGTTGGCAATTGCACGTTGTTGTCTGAACGATGATTCTGCCAGCGCTTTAACATTGTCTGTGTTAAAACCGACACCGCTTAAACCGTTGGGAATATCAGTGGCGCGCATCAGTTCAATCAGTCGCTTTGATAAGACTTCACCGGCATCGTCCGGCGTTGCCCCTTTGTTGTCTGCACCGAGAAAACCGGCGCCTTCGAGGTGTCTTTCTGGTTGTGCTTCGGCGGTGTATTTAAAAATTGACGGCGCACTGACCACGACACTGATTCCATGTGGTACGAATGGAGATTCGACCGGGTAACCCTCACTGGTGATGTTGTTCATTAAGTGGGTGACGCCATAAGACATCGCATGCGGCAGGTGGGTGCCGGAGTTACCAAAAGCAATGCCTGCAAGGGTGGCACCCCACATGAGTTGATCACGGGCTTCATGATCGGTGCTGTCGGCAACACCACGCGGCAGATACTTACCGACAATGGAAAGCGCTTCACGTGCACTGAGATCACTGAATGGATTGGCACCTTGTATGAGTTGCCGTGCGTTGGGATCTGTGACTTCCAGGTGCTGCGTGTAGGCACGCGCCGTGTAACATTCGAGCGCGTGACACAGTAAATCAAAACCGGTAGAGGCAACGACATTGGCAGGCAGGCTGTCGCAACACTGTGGATCGACAATGGCCTGAAGCGGTAACAGATGCGGGCTTGCAACCACAAACTTGGTGTTGAGATCGTTAACGCGAATAACTGAAATTGACGTACATTCAGAGCCGGTACCCGAGGTAGTGGCGCAGGCAATATGAGGCGCTACCGGACCTGGTACCGGTTTGCCTTTTCCTACAGGCGGGGCGAAGTATTCGCGAATATCGCCGCCGTGTGCATCAACCATCAGTGCTGCCTTAGCGGTATCTATGACTGATCCGCCACCCACAGAAACAATTCCGTCGGCTTTGCATTCGGCCAGAAACTTTGCTGCGCGGGTAACAGTATCGTCGTCCGGCTCGATGCGGATATCTGAAAATACCACCGACTCTATACCGCTTGCGGCCAGTGATTCATTGACGGTTGCGACCAGCGGGCCGACTTCGAGAAAAGGGTCGGTAAATAATGCTACCCGTTTCAGGCCCAGTGATGCGGCTCTGACACCAGCTTCGCGCAGTGTGCCGCGACCAAAGGTGAGTTTCGGCATGGCCACCGTGTAGGAGGTGGCGCCACCTTCAGATGGTTCGAAGTACTGACAGCCCATGTTTGTTTTCCCGTTTTGCCTCTCTGGTTTATGGTACGCGAAAACGGATTACTACAGTAGTTTGGATAACGCGGTAGCATTGGGGTACAACCGTGAGGAAAAAAGCATGACAACCACCATTCACCACGTGAATTTACAGGCAAACAATGTTCGGGCATCCGCCGAGTTTTACACCAATATTGTTGGTATGGCCGAGGGCAGCTGGATATTTCCACCGGCAGAGCAGGTTGGCTACATCAGCGCCGACCCTTCGCGCATGACGTTGTTTCCTATGCAGGGTGCCGGGCGCGGTGAAAACGCGGGCTTGCATCTGATTACGCCTGAGCCCGCTTTCGCACGTAACAATAATCTTGATCACAACCCGTCTATTGGCGGGCACGTGGCGCTGCAGGTTGATAATCTGGATGCGGTGATTGAACGTTTGAAGGCAGCCGGTATTCCCTATTCACTTACCGGCACGTTTGCCATACCGGGTATGCGACATTTGTACGTGTACGATCCAAGTATGAATCTGATCGAAATTAATGAAATGATTAGTCAATAAAACAATACTGATTTTGAGATAAATAATGACAACAACAAAAACTGCCATTGTTACCGGGGCGGCCCGTGGAATCGGGCTGGCTTCGGCACATCGATTTTTAAGTGAAGGTTACGCAGTTGCGTTTCTCGATAATAATCGGGAAACGCTGCAATCGACCGTTGCGCAAATCAATACGCCCGAGCGTGTACTGCAACTGCACTGTGATGTTTCGAATGAACAGCAGGTGAATGATTCAATTAATAAGGTCATTGAAAAGTTCGGACGCATTGATGCGCTGGTTAACAATGCAGGTATCGCTGATTTTATGCCGGTAACAGAGACCAGTTTTGCGGTGTGGCAAAACATACTGGCGACTAATCTTAACGGCCCTTTTTTATGTGCGCAGGCGTGTATTCCACCTATGATAGCGCAGGGTGGTGGTGCCATTGTTAACGTAACTTCTATTTCGGGGCTGCGCGCCAGTACGCTTCGAACCGCGTACGGAACGTCAAAGGCAGCACTGGCACACCTGACCAAGCAGCTCTCTGCAGAGTTGGGGCAGTATGGTATTCGTGTAAATTCAGTGGCCCCCGGTCCGATTGATACTGCGATGTCTAAAAAAGTGCATACACCTGAAATACGTGCAGACTACCATGCGCAAATTCCGCTCGACCGCTATGGTGATGAACAGGAAGTGGCCAACGTGATTTATTTTTTGTGCTCTGATGAAGCGAGCTTTGTTACCGGTCAGGAAATCTGTGCTGATGGCGGGTTTGAAACTACCGGTATTGGTCTTACTACGCTCCGGGGGCAGCGTTAGTCTGTTTGTTCTTTGCCAGCAAGCGCTTTTCACGCTGCCAGGTATACAGGCCTGCCGTCACGATGATTGCAGTGCCGATCCAGGTCCACTTGTCTGGTAGCTGGTGAAACACAAAGTATCCGTACAGCGTACCCCAGATGATCAGCGTGTAGTGAATGGGTGCAATCACCACTGCCTGTGCAACTTCCAGTGCTTTGATCACCAGTATTTCGCCTACTGCTGCCAGTGTGGCCATGATGACTAGCAGTAACACCTGAAAGCTGCTATCGGGAGTCTGCCATACCAGCGGCAGTGGCAATGTAATCAGCAGGCTTGCCGTGATAGAGGTGTAGGCGATGGTGGTGGTCGTGTTGTCATTGTCTGACAACAGCCGCCCGATCACCTGGCGTGCGGCATAAAATACCGCTGCCAATACCGCCAGCATGACAGCGGGGTGTATGACACCCATGCCCGGCCGGATAATAATTAATGCACCGATCAGCCCGATGACGACGGCGGTCCATCGATGGATGCCAACACGCTCACCGAGGATCAGCGCACCCATAATGGTCAGGAAAAACGGTGCCACAAAAGTGGCGGCAACTACATCGGCAAGTGGTGCGTATTTGACGGCAAACACAAACAACAGCGCCGAACAAATCGCCAGTACACCGCGGCTAAGTTGCAACGGCAGCCGTGAGGTTTTAAGAATGCCCGGGCCTTTTATAACCAGAAGTACCAGTACGCCGATAAACAACCCGAGCTGCCTGAACCAGATAATCTGCACCGGGTGAAACACATCAGTCAGGAGTTTGGCTGTGGTATCCACGGCAGAAAACACAAACATGCCGGTGAGCATGAGACCGATGCCGAGTTTGCTGTTTGACTGGCGGTTGATTTTTAAATTCGTTGAATTTGAGATGTCGGATTCTCTGTTTCTACTGCATTCAGCCGATGACGAAAGGTAATGCGTCAATCAGCGGCTTGTTCCCGGTGCCATCTCTTTTTAGATGTACATTGCGATTTGTCGCTGGAATTGAGCTTAATAGACAGGATTCACACTTTGATTATAAAGAGTTTGTTCGGCCTGCCATTAGTACGTTGTAGACCAGAGAAAGTACAAGCATTCTTGCGCCTTTTATGAAAAAAGTCAGCCCCATCAACAGAGCACTCCGTCCGGTTGGAACAGCGCCCGGTCGAGTTGCGCATCGAAGTCGGGTGGTTTCCGATGATCGTCGTATCGTCTCTGATCAGAGAGGCGGTGATCTGCGTGCGCGTGCTGCACAGCGAGTTGGCAGTCATGCCGCTGAACAGCATGAACCTTCACCAGCGAGTCCGCAAGGGCGCGAGCAGCTGCGAGGTCTGTTTGAGGACTACCACAATCGCGAACGCGAGGAGCAGTTTCAGTACCTGGAGCGTCGGGTAAATGATGCTGTTGCCGAGCTAAGTGCCAGAGTAAGCAGTCAGGAACAGCAGATTCAAAGTTTGCAAAGTACGCTCGATTCTGAACGCCGGCTAAGTCAGTCTGCAGTGGCGAACCTGAAAGATCTGTTTGACGGTAATTACAAGGTGATGGCTGATATTTCAGAAAAATATGAGGATAGTCACCAGTCTTTTGTTGAAGACAAAGCCGGCTTCGATCGTCGTCTTGAGTTTATTCAGCAGGAGTCGCTGGAAAGCACTAATCAACTGCGCACAGCGATTATCCAGTCACAGGATGAAGACCGTGTGCAGCTTGCCGAGAGTCTGAGAGCGCTGGCGGACAGTATAGATCGCAAAGACAGGTAGTTTGTCGCAGTAGCAGATTGTCGTAGTGCCCACGATTGCCAGGCCCTGCCGCGCCGGGACTAGAGTAAAAGACACGATTACCACCCTCCGCTTGCACCCACTTGCGGGGGCGTCGGCGTCCAGGCGCTTCGCCGTGATCCGTGCTCGTTTAAAAACTACACTCAAAAAAAATCCGTCGGCCTTTTTGTGAAAATCTCCCGGACGTGTTTTTAATCGAGTATCGGCAACGGTTGAAGTCACTGTGAAACCAGTACAAGCCACGCCAAGGCACCCCTCCCCAGCACCTGGACGCTGACCCTCCCGCAAGCGAGAGGCTTTGTTCTTGTACTTTGTTGAAAGAGTAGCAAGGTCTTGTTTATTAAGAAATCTTTCCGATTTGCAATGTTGTGTTTCGCTGATTTTTAGAAATCAGGCATTCATTCCCGGCGAAATTGACCGTTAACTATTGAAACAAATCACTGGCTTGCTTCCTAAGCAATTCACATTCAGCTCATGTGCTTGTTTAGTAGATCAGAGAGACGAAATGAAAATATTAAAACGGAAATGGCCTAGCTTAAGCCTTGGCACCATAGTCTTAGGGATGATGGCAACACAGTCGGGCGCGACGGTTGTGAACTGTGAGTACGACAGCAACGAAGAGTGGCCACAGCCGGTTGGTAAGGTATGTCAGGTCCAGGAGCCGTCAATAGGTGCAGCCAAAGATGGCAGTGGTTTGTTACTTTCCGATGACAGCGGAGCAGCAGCATCCGGTTATCCGGACTGTACCAGCGCGGTGTTCGACAGTGACGGCGATGGCTGGGGCTGGGAGAACAATGCCAGTTGTCGTGTGGTGACTGTTTCGGGTTATCCGGCGTGTGCAAACAGCAACAGTGATCCGGATGGAGATGGCTGGGGTTGGGAAAATAATGCTTCCTGCAAAGTTTCTGTGACCACAACTGAAAACCCCTATCCAGACTGTGAGTACCGGGCATCCGATGACAACAACGATGGCTGGGGTTACGAGAAAGGTCAGAGTTGCCGGGTGACTTCAAGTTCAGCGTACCCCGTGTGCTCTGCTTCCCTGACCGATACTGACAACGACGGCTGGGGCTATGAAAACAACAGCAGCTGCCAGTTTAGAAAGGTTAAGGTATATACAGGCGTTGTCTTTGAGCAGGATTTTGAATCCACAGCGGTCGGGTCTTATGGATCGGATCAGTTAAATGCTGACTGGGACACGCCACTGTGGCACCTTGGGTTTGTACAGGGCAGGGTAGATGTTGTGGCAGACACCGAACGCGGCAACGCACTGCGCGTGACTTATCCTGCCAACGAGTTTGGATCGTCCGGTGCTGCGGCATTTTTGTCTGATGTGAAGTTTGGTGTCGATCTGCCTGCAAGTTATGAAGAGCTATACGTCTCTTATGACGTAAAGTTTGCCGAAGGCTTCGATTTTGTCAGAGGTGGCAAGCTTCCTGGGTTGTGTGGTTACGATAACACCGAGTCACCGGTCAGTGGTTGCAATACCGGCGGTGGTTTTCCAGACGGCTATGACGGCTGGAGCGCACGCGGTATGTGGCGAGAGAACGGCAAGCTTGAAAACTACGTATACCACGCAGGACAAACCAACTACTACGGTGATGATGAATACTGGAGTGTCGATGCTCAGCCGGGTAAATGGCACCGGGTACAACATCGGGTAGTGTTGAATACACCGGGTGTGGCTAACGGTATTCTTGAAGCGTGGCTTGATGGTCAAAAGGTGTTGAGTGACGATACTTTTATGTTTCGAAAGACCGCAGATATAGGCATTAACCTGTTTTACTTCAGCACGTTTTACGGTGGTAACGATGCGTCATGGGCGCCTACCGAAGATCAGTTTGTATTCTTTGATAACTTTCGAATATCCACGGACTCGTCAGAAGAGCCGGTGATCGGTCAGGCAGTGGCGTTAAACAACTTGCCGCTCAACGATGATGCAGCCAATGTTGAGTCTGGTGGGAAAAGCGGTGGTGGTGTGGTTAATCCATTACTTTTGTTATTACTGATGTTGCCAGTTGTCGTTGCAGGCGGCCGTTTGAAAGCACGTTCTGACGCGGCTAGTTAACGCCGAGATATTGCATGACTTTTTCCGGAGTGCGGGATAAGTCATAGGCGCTAACCGTTTCAGGGTTTCTGCCGTTTTCTATAAAGGCCACGCGATCGGCTATGTTGAGCACAGTATCAAGGTGGTGCTCAACAAGAACAATAGCAACGCCTTCGCTGCGCATTTTTAACGTCACTTCATCGATTAGTGCAACCATTGAGGGCTGCAATCCCTCGGTGGGTTCGTCTAACAGTAATACACGTGGTTCTGTGCTCAGTGCACGTGCCATCGCAAGCATTTGTTGTTCACCGCCAGAGAGTGTTTCAGCACGTTGCTTAAGTCGTTCGCGCAGCCTTGGAAAGAGATCAAGCACACGCTCTCTTGTTTGATTGCTGCGGCCCTGAACCATTAATCCCACTTCTATATTTTGTGCCACGGTGAGCTCTGAAAACAGTCGTCGCCCCTGAGGCACATAGGCAATGCCTTGTTTGGCAATATTGTGTGCAGGCAGTGTGTGCAGAGCGGTTCCGTTAAAGTGGATTGCACCGGACT
The DNA here is from genome assembly GCA_937931165.1 of uncultured Granulosicoccaceae bacterium. Classification (GTDB taxonomy): domain Bacteria; phylum Pseudomonadota; class Gammaproteobacteria; order Granulosicoccales; family Granulosicoccaceae. The sequence goes on along the minus strand of CALHCI010000033.1, from coordinate 38,332 downwards.
TTAACGGCAGCAAGCCCATGATCGATTTTAACAGTGTGGTTTTACCGGCACCGTTTCTGCCGAGCAGGCAAAGAATTTCACCAGGTTGTACGTTCAGCGATACGCCAAACAATACCTGTACATCACCGTAGCCTGATTCGATGTTGTTTAGTTCAAGCATGTGAAGTACCAAGATAAGCCGCCTGGACTTCAGCGCTGTCGCGAATTTCCTGTGGTGTACCTTCGGCCAGAACTTCTCCAAAGTTCAGTACGGTAATGTAGTCTGCGGTGGCCATGACCACATCCATATTGTGTTCTATCAATAACACGGTGGTAGCACCCGCAATGGATTTAATCAGTGTTACAAAGGCGTCTATTTCGCTTGAAGATAGCCCCTGGGTGGGTTCATCGAGGATAAACAGCTTTGGTGACTGTACCAGGCCCATGGCGATTTCCAGTAACCGCTGATGACCGTAGCTCAAGTCACTGGCGATATGTGTTCGCCGGTCTGCCATGTTGACTCTTGTCAGTGCGTCTTTGACGCGTTCTGGTACTTTGCGACCCGATGCTCTGCGCGCGGCAAGAGCGACGTTTTCGTGCACGGTTAGTGATGCAAATATAGAAGTGATTTGAAACGTATAGGCCATGCCAAGTGAAATACGACGGTGCGCAGGCAGTTTGGTGATGTCTTTTCCGTCAAAAGTCACTTGTCCGGTGCTTGATTCAATGCGGCCGCTTAACATGCCGACAAAAGTGGACTTGCCGGCACCATTGGGACCGATTAGCGCGCGTATCTGGCCCGCAGGTAATTCGAAGTCAACCTGGTTAACTGCAGTGAGGCCGGCATACTGTTTGGTTAGGCCGCTGGTCGAAAGCAGTGTTACGGCAGCCATCGGAATACCCGTTTGCGTAATTCACCTGCAAGCCCCTGCGGAGCAAACAGCGTTAGCAGAATGAGTGCAACCCCTGCAATAAGCAGATAGGCGCTGGTTATCTGGCTTGAAAGATCGATCAGGTAGTACATGAAGACTGTGCCAATAAGCGGACCGATTGTGGTGCCGGCGCCACCGAGTAAAACGTATAACAGCGGAAAGATTGAGTATTGTACGGTTGCGAAGGTAGCACCTACATAGCCAAACAGCAGCGCATAGGCGGCACCTGCGGCACCCGCCAGTACACCAGATATGATTACCGCAAGCCACTTGTGTCGATGCACGTTGTAACCGAGCATTCTGGCACGCTCTTCGTTTTCTCTTATCGCTACCAGTGTTTTGCCAAAGCCGCTGCGTACTACCCAGCCAATTAGCAGCAAACTGATGGCAAACAGTATCAGTGCTGCAAAGTAGCGGTTGTCAGGTTGGCTTAAATCTACGCCGTTTAGGACTCTTTGGCTCTGCTGAATCACAAAGCCTTCATCGCCACGGGTGTATTCACCAAGCCATAGAATTATCAGATAGCCGGCTTGAGCAAACATGAGTGTGACGATCATAAACGCAACACCAGTGGTGCGAAGCGCAAGAAAACCGATAACAGCCGAAACAACAACAGCCGCCCCTAGTCCGCACAATATGCCAATAGAAGGCGTCACATCGAGATGTTGCATGGCAAGCCCGAGTCCGTACATACCGGTGGCAAAAAATAACGCGTGACCGAGGCTTAGCAGACCGGTGTAACCAAACAGAATGTTGTAACCCATCGCATAGACCGCGAGTACCATTACACGAGCCAGGACACCGCTGTGGTACTCAGGCAGGATAAAATACAACCCGGCCATCAGGGCGATAATCAACAGGTGAAATACACCGGTCAGTAGCTGATCTTTCATGCGCTGCGCTTACCAAACAGACCCTGTGGTCTGAAGATCAGTACAAAGGCGACCAGCAGTGTGGCGATGATTTTGGCGACAGTGGGTGAAAAGAACACCGAAATGATCCCGTCACTCATGCCGATAAAAATCGCCGCGACAATAGTGCCGGGTATACTGCCGAGTCCGCCGATAATCACGACGATAAATGACAGTAACAATGGATCATGACCCATCAGATAATGGGCTTGTTGTATGGGTACGATAAGGACGGCTGCGAGTGCTGCGATGCCGGCACCGAGTCCGAAGACCAGTGCGTAGACTTTGTCTACCGGTATGCCGTGGGCCAGCGCCATCTCGCGGTCGAGTTGAGTGGCCCGCATAATCAGTCCAATACGGCTTCGCGTCATAAACAGCCATAGTCCAATCAATATAATAACGGCGGCGGCAATGACCGCGAGCTTATAGCTGGTAGTGCTGAGCCCCCATGGCCAGTACATGCTGAAGCCATCGGCGGTTTTTTCGAACCACGGCAATGCAAGACGCTTATTAAATGGTGCTTCGACCGGACGCGCTTCAGGACCAAATGTCATCAGTGTGGTTTGCTGCAATACGTAAAGCAATCCTATGGTTGCCACAATGGTGCGTTCGGGATCGTAGTTGATGCGCCTTAACACAAAGTGATCAGCGGCGGCTGCAATCGCACCGACAATCAACGGGGCTGCAATCAGTGCAAACAGAAAACCAACTGCCGGATGGCCGCCTGCAAGCGTGCTTATCCACCAGGCGATAACCGCGCCGAGCATAAAGAACTCACCATGTGCTACGTTGACCACGCGCATGATGCCGAACACAATGCTCAAGCCGACAGCCATCAGGGCCAGAACAGCTGCATTGACCGCGCCTTCCAAAGACGCCAGAAAAAAGTGCGGGCCAAATTCCATCAGGGTTTTCGATAGATAGTATGAAACTTATCGTGAGGCGGGCGGGAAAGTTAGCTTTTCCCGCGGCATGTGCTGCAACAGCAGAAGCTGTTGCAGCAATACACTAATAGCAGCTAATTAGAAGGATTGCTGCGTGTAGTCAACTTCGTCTTCGTAGAGGGTATCTTCGATTGACGTGGTGTGTGCCAGCACCAACTTGCCGTCGGTAACTTTAGAGATGTACTGGTGACCGAAAGTCTGGTGGGTTTTACCGTTGAAGCGTTTGGCGCCTTGCGGGTGCTCCATGGAGTGCGGCATATCCGACATGGCCTCTACGGCTTCGATCAGTTTGGTTCTGTCGTCGGGGCCTTTGTAGTCGGCAGCTTCCATCCCCCGTTTGATTATATGCAGCGTTTCCCAGCAGCCGAACATATGTGCATAGGTTGAAACGTCCTTTGCGTCAGAAACTGATGCGCCGTTTTCATCGACACCTACTGCCTCGCGATAGGCTTTGTCGAACTCTGATTGTTCTTCCTGCACATAGCGCGGGTTGCCTTCCCAGAAGTAGGTGCCTTCGAGGAACTCAAGACCGGGGCTCGCGATGTCTACGGCTTCGAGACTGTCGATAAAACCGAAGATCTCCGGTTTGCTCGGGCCAAAGAATTCACCCATTTCTTTAACAAATGTCAGTACCGCAGGACCGACCATCACGTGATAGATAACTTCAGTGTCACGAGGGATTTTTGGAAAGTACTTGGTAAATGAAGTTTCAGTGGGCGGTATGGCAATTTTTTCGAGAATGGTGCCGCCTTTGGCTTCGAATGCCGCTGAAAAATAGTCGCGGTGATCATGACCGAATGCAAAGTCGGGGAAAATCATGGTGACTTTCTTGCCGAGGTTTTCGGCAATGAACGGTGCCATCGCTTCTACCTGGCTCTTTACGTCTGTGATGCCGGGCTGCAGCGTGTAGCGGTTGAGCGCACCGCTGGCAACATGGTGGCCTTCGGATACCACAAAGTATGGCATCTTGAGTTCACCGGCCCGGGGTGCAGACCCATACACCACATGACTGAACAGGGTGCCAAAAGACACATCGCAGTTGTGCTGACTGGCGAATTTTTCTACCACTTCGGCGCCACGCTTCGGGTCGGTGCCGTCGTCTTCGGCAACAATTTCGATCATGCGACCATTAATACCGCCAGCGGCATTAATCTTCTCAACACAGGCCTGCGTGGTGCGATCGTACCAGCGACCGTAGGCCGCTCCGATACCAGTACGGTGGACCTGAAAACCGATTTTAATCGGCTCGGCGCTGTGGAGCTGCGAGTAACCGCCAAGCCCCGGGAGTAGTCCTGCTGCTGCAACCCCGCCTGCACCTGCAGCGAGTGTTTTCAGGGCAGTTCGTCGGGTGACGTTCAGCGGTGATTTTTTCTGGTCGGACATGGTGTCTCCTCGTAGGCTGGATCGAAGATCAGAGAATGGGATGGTGTCTGGCTTCGCAGGATTTGTCCAATAGTTTACGATACTTACGCTTAGAGTTCAGGGACGCCGCATCAAAGTCAGTGTCAGAGTGAATAGAAGCAGCGCAGTTCAGCGGGTGGTCAGCTTTGTGAGTAGCTAGCGTGGTGTGTAGCCTCAGGCACCGCGCGGAGCGGCCAGCAGCCACAGGCCCAGCAGCGTGTACAGCACCATAAAAACCGCCAGCGGTAACTGACTCAACACCGCCGCCCGGGGGGCGGGCCATAGTTTCAGGGCTATCCGGTGGGACAGCAGCAGCGATACCACATGGCCGATCACCACCGCGGATGCCTGTGTCAGCCAGATTCGTTTTACTGAAGATTCAGTGTTGAAGAACCCGGTGGTGACATAAAAGCGCCCAAGACCGAGCAGATCACGGCCGTTTTGCAGCGGGTCTGTGGCGGCAGCCATTGTGTACTGAAAGTTGACCATAAAGCTGGTCAGAAAGTGTGCGAAGTGATAAACCAGCGCAATTGGCAGTATGGCAACTGACAGTTCTGTAAAGGCCCTGGTAAAACCGACCTTATTTTCTGCATTGCGATTGGCGAGCCACTGACCGGTTTTAACGCAGATGGCAAAACTCAAAGTCAGCGCAACCACCGCTAATAACAGTCCGCCCACTGTTTCTGTGACGACCGCTGACCTGCCGGGAAACTCAAGCGGATTGATACCGATTTGATTGAGCCACCAGAATGTTTCATTTAAGCCGTCAAAGCTGCCGGTGGCTAACAGCGCCAGTGTGAATACGGCACCACTGACGGTATGGCTTGCCTGTATGCTATTGCCGGTCTGTATGTCGCTAGCGCTATTGGCAACCAATCTCCAGCCTGGAAATCCGATTGCCACTTTGCCTTTATGCATGGCAGCCGGGGCAAGTTGAGCGATACGCCACATCAGCATGGAGATAAATTCCACTCGCGCAAACCATACGGAAGCACCGAATAACAGTGCGCCACAAAAAATAAACAGCCAGTAACCAGCAGTAAATGCGGCAAGGCGTGTCGGGTCTTCGGGGGCGGTGTCTGCCAATGCAAACACACTGAACAGCAGAAACAATACAACACCTGTCCAGCTGCCGAATGCTGCCGGCCATTTGACTTTACCATTGGCAAAGCGCGTAACGCCTGCCCATGGATTGATGAGCTGCCAGAAATTTCCGATCACACCGTGGAGGCAGACAATGCCTATCCACCAAATTGTCCAGATCGTGAGTGGTAACAAGTTGCGCAACGGATCATGCGTGCCGGTAAATCCGATAATGATCAACGTGCCTAACACGGCGAGTGACAGCAGGCTGCATGCATGCGTAAAGGCACGTATAACTTTTTCTGGCAGCGAAATAGAAAACAACGACACCGGTGTGAACAACCGTTTAATCAGTGTAACCGGAGAGAACACTGTGGCTAGTATCGTAATGACAACCACGCAAACGCCGGAAAAAATATAGGCATCTGTTGGTAACAGCAGAACAAAACCTTGCTCGGCGGTATGTGCCTTTGCTGTGCCCGAAAAGGCCGTAGCGAAAAACACGGCGAGGAGTGTGACAGCGGGGTGGTCGGTGCGTGATGTCGGTGTGGAGGCAAAGGTTCTGTCCGGCACGCTGAACATGATGGATTTGTTGGCGACCGGAGAGAGAATTTTCAATTGTGTTGCCAACGGATAAAAGAAAAATCGGGGATTGACTGGCGACGATTGTAACAGCAAAAAACCAGCGCTAACGCCGGGTGAAAACAACATGTGCCGCTGAATGGAGTGATAAAGCGGTGATGGCGTTTAGCGATGCGACTGGCCATGTGTCCAGCCATAATTCTGGCCTTATCTCTGGCCATATCTCTGGCACAGTAAGTGCGAAGAGGTATTGTGATCTGATGCGAGTTTTACTGCCGGATCCTTACCCTGTTTAGACACCGCGTGAAGGCACTTTTTTGTCAATATCACCCAAACCAGCTGGAGATACCACCAGAACAGCGCAGTCGTTCTCCGAAATCATGCAGCATTATATTGTTGATTTCGAAGAGCCTGAAACGCCGTGGTTACGACGTTTAGCGCTGGAAAAGTCGCGAGTGAATGTGAATTCACTGCCGCGCTATTATCGGATCAGCAAGCGCATTATTGATGTGGTCGGGTCGATTGTGCTTGGCATTGTATTGATGCCTGTCTGGTTGATTTTCCCGTTGTTGGTCAAACTGACCGCAGGTCCCGGGCCGGTTATCTTTACCCAGACCCGTGTCGGGCTGAACAACCGTGTTAGTGCTGCCAATGAATCGATGACCTGGTCTGGTGAAGATCGCCGCTCAAGGTTTGCTCACGGTAAGCATTTTACGATCTACAAATTCCGCACGATGATTAATGAGGCCGAGAAAAACGGTGCTCAGTTTGCTCAAAAAAATGACGCCCGGGTAACTCGAATCGGCCGTTTTATGCGAATGACCCGCATCGATGAAATACCGCAACTCATTAATGTACTGCGTGGCGAAATGAGCCTGGTCGGACCACGACCTGAAAGGCCCGAATTTGTCGATAAGCTGTCTAATGAAATTCCCGGTTACCTGAATCGACTTGGTTTGCAGCCCGGCCTGACCGGCATTGCACAAATCGAGAATGGCTACGATAGTGACACCGAGAGCATTCGTCGTAAAATCTCCTACGATTTGCAGTACCTGCGCAATTGCAGTGTAGGCAACGATTTTAAAATTCTGTGGCGCACTGTCTACGTTATTCTGACCGGTAAGGGCGCGTTGTAATTACTCTCACGCGCTGAGCGTGTTGTTCTGTAAGTTTTGCTGTAATCCCGATCTGTGTTTCAATTGAGCGATGCATCGCTGGTATTTAGTTAGCAGCGTTTCCACAATGTTCAGGCGGGGGATCTCTCATCAGTATTACCAGTATTTTTGCGCGTATTGTAGCCATGATTGGTGCGGCTGCCATCCTGATGCGCCGGTGGGGTAAAGACACCGAAACGCCGGCGGTCGGTATGCAACCCACTATTCCCGAGGCGCAACCACAAAACATTCCGACGTTAAAAATGCCAACGGCTAAAGGTTGGGCGCCCGGGCATGTACCGGATGCAGCTGAAGGGTTGTCGGTGAACGCTTTTGCCAGCGATCTTCTGCACCCGCGCTGGATCTATGTGTTGCCCAACAATGATGTACTGGTGGCCGAAGCGCTGCAGCAAGCCGGACCGGTCAAGACAGCGTTTGACTACGCAATCTACAGCACCATGAAACGTGCAGCGGCAGTCGGGGTCTCGGCTAACCGTATTTCTCTTTTTCGTGACACGGACGGCGATGGTGTGGCCGAAACACATGAGATCTTTCTCGATAAGCAGAATCAGCCGTTTGGCATGGCCCTGGTTGAGCAAACTTTTTATGTGGGCAATACCGACGGCGTGGTGGCTTTTAACTACGAGCGTGGTGCGGACAAAATCACCGGGCCTGGTCGACAGCTCGTAGAATTTAAGCCTGGCGGGCACTGGACCCGCAGCCTGATTGTCAGTGAAGATCAGTCAAGGCTGTATGCAGGTGTTGGTTCGCTGAGCAATATCGCCGATCACGGGTTTGAGGCAGAAGAAGGCAGGGCGGCAATCTATGAACTCGATCTGATTTCCGGCAACAGCCGGATTTTTGCCGGTGGTTTGCGCAATCCGGTAGGGATGGCCTGGGAGCCGAACACAGGCGCTCTGTGGACAGTGGTCAACGAGCGCGATGGCCTGGGCGATGAAGTCCCGCCTGATTACCTGACTTCGGTAAAAGACGGGGGTTTTTATGGCTGGCCTTATTGTTACTGGGGGCAGACTGTCGACGACCGTGTAGAGCAGGATCCGCAGGCGGTGGCAACGGCCATCAAGCCAGACTATGCGTTGGGTGGCCACACGGCATCGCTGGGGCTTTGCTGGATGCCAGCGGGTACGCTGCCGGGATTTGATGTCGATGGCATGGTGATTGGCCAGCACGGCTCGTGGAATCGCAGCAATTTAAGCGGCTACAAGGTCATTTTTGTGCCCTTCAAGAATGGACAGCCTGCCGGGGCACATCGGGATATTCTGAGTGGTTTTCTTGCTCCTGATGAAAAACACTCGTACGGAAGGCCTGTTGGCGTGACTATCGGTCCCGGTCCGTGCCTGTTAGTGGCGGATGATGTCGGGAATGTGGTTTGGCGGGTGACAGGCAGCGTGGCCACATAGCCACGCCAGGTAGTATCCGGGTAAAGTGCCGGCCGGGCAGGCCGATAGTTCTCAGAATCGCGTGGAGATGTGCGTAAATGCGCACAGAAAAAGCGCACCACCTTGCAGTCTGTAGAGGAATGTTGATCTGGCATGCGAGTCGCATAGTTGATGAGCAAGTCTGACTTCAGCCTGCTGTTGAAAACGAGCCGGGACTAACGGTTGTGTGGTGTGAGGTTCAGCATTTCGCTGTTCTGATACAACGGTTGTGACTGACTTCGGTAACGCTGCCCACGTCAGGTCCTGCAGCCGCTCAGCGATGCGTGTCGTGTGAACGGAAGGCCAATGCAAGTACACAATGGCGTCGTTGCCATTCTTACAGATGAGTACATCGACTATCGCAAGATTCTGGTCGATCGTATTAGCTGCGTCATTCGCGAAGCCGGCTACGGAACTGTCTGTATCGCCGGGCGTGAGCTGTCTTCGCAAAGCGAATATCACCAGAGTTATGACGTCTGCAACCGGATTTACTCTCTGGCAAAGCAGGCGCAGTTCGATGGCATTGTGTGCCTTGCCGGTGCGCTCGCCAGTGATGATGTTTCTTTACTGACCAGACTTGTTCAGAGCTATTCAACACCGCTCGTCACCCTTGGCCTGGAAACCCCGGGAAAGTCTTCGGTTCTGTTTAACGATGTAACCGGCATGGAAGATCTGATGAAGCACTTGCTTGTCGATCCCCAACGCCGGAACTTTGCCTTTGTTCGGGGTAAAGATAACGACAGATATTCACTCGAGCGCGAAGATGTCTTTCGCAACATGCTGGCGCAGCGCGGTTATTTTATTAATGAGTCGCGTTTTGTTTCCGGTAATTATGATTCTTTTGAAGCGTATCAGGTGGTGCGTGATCTGTTACAAAATGACAGCGACATTGATGTCATTGTGGCGGCCAATGACTCCATGGCGCTTGGTGCTGCGAGAGCAGTAAATGCACTGGGGTTGCGTATACCACAGGATATCCTTGTCTCAGGCTTTGACGATACGCCGGAAACCACCAAAAACGCACCGGCGCTTACCAGCGTCAGGCAGCCGCTGACACAGATGGCTGAAAAGTGCGCAAAGGAATTGATTGTACAAATAGAAGCCAGACGGATGGGTAAGGACCTGTCACCAAAACAGTACTATGCTAACAGCGAATTAGTGGTGCGTGGTTCGACTTTGGTTGCCGAACACAATCTGCCACGAGACTCGATGCTTGATCTTGATCGTTTGCGGGGTTTATTGCAGGCGTTAATGTCGGGGCTTGCACAACCTGCCGGTGTAGATACTGACAGTATTTCTGCCGCGCTATGGGACACGCTGGCTAATGGCAGTGATGCGTTTGCAATGTATTGTAAAGAGCTTATGCAGTCACCGATTGAACCATCAGAAGTACACTGGTGGACGAATCTTTGTCATCAGATAGAAACACTGGCGGCTGCCCACCTTAACCAGAACAATCGCATAAAAGAGCTGCCATTGATTACTGCCAGCCTTGCCGGTATCAGTGAAAAGATCTGGTCGGTGAATATGGACCGCGAGTTTGAAGTCCGGCGACTGGAAAATGTACAGAGCGAAATTCAGTTGCAGATGAGTGCGTGCACGGAGTTTACACAGATACTCTCAACGATGGCTCGTTGGCTTGAAACTACCGGTGCGCGTCGTTGCTTTTTAGTCAAATTTGATCAGCCATCCCCTGAACTGCATGAGTTTTCTACGGTAATACAGGTGTATCGCAATGGGGAGGTGGAGTTTTCTTCGCAACAGCCGTTTCGAACCCGACTTATGCTGCCGACATCAATGTCGGCTGAGTTACGCAAGGGGTTATTGATACTGAATCCGGTATTTGCGGGCAATGATTTGTTTGGTTACCTGCTGCTTGATCCGGCAGGGCTCGACCGGCTCAACATTGCCGCCACTGCCTATTCTTTAGGCAATGCGATGCGCAACCAGTACCTTATTAACAAGCTCGAGATGCAAACAGATAATCTGCAAAAGGTGAATAAAGATCTGGTGCAGATTGCCAATTATGATGCGCTGACAAAACTACCGAATCGCCTGCACTTTCAGCAGTACCTGCAAGATAGTTGTAATAACACGATTCTGCGTAAGCAAAAGATGTGTTTGCTGTTTATAGATCTGGATGGCTTTAAACTGATTAATGATTCGCTCGGGCATGGTGCTGGCGATCTGTTGCTGCGTATTGTGGCGAAGCGACTGGACAATGTGGTTGAGCGTTGCTCTGCCGGGGGCGGGTTTATATCGCGACTGGGAGGCGATGAGTTTACCGTTATCCTCAATGCCATAAACAGTAGCTCAGCTGTCGAACGACTTGCGAACGAGTTGCTTCACACCGTTAGTCAGCCGTATTCCCTGGGTGACAGTGTGGTGAATGTTTCTGCGAGTATTGGCTATGCGTTTTTCCCGCAACATGGTTCGACTGCCAGAGAGCTTTTGAAATCTGCTGATCTGGCAATGTATCGTGCCAAGGAGCTGGGAAAAAATCGAATTGCCAGATACAACACTGACATGAGTAAGGAAACCGGTTCACAGCACGAACTGGATCAGGCACTGCGGGAAGCGTTAAGCAACGGTGAGTTGCAAATGCATTTTCAGCCAAGAATCGATCTTGAGACCGGTCATATGTGTGCCGTTGAAGCACTGATGCGCTGGATTGTTAAAACAGATAGCGGTGAGCAGGTAAGGGCTACGCCGGATGTTTTTATTCCGGTTGCCGAGAAGAGCGGGTTTATCAGTCATATAGACACCTTTGCACTTGAAACCTGTTGTGCGCAGTGCAGAGAGTGGACGCTCGCCGGTGTGCCGCTCAGCATTTCCATTAACCTGTCGGTACTGATGCTGCAACAGGATAAATTTGTAGAATCATTCATCGACATTGTTCAAAAGCATCAGGTAGACCCTGCACTGATTGAGCTTGAAATTACTGAAAGTGCTGCAATGAAAAATGTGCAGTCCAACGTTGAGAAGCTAGGCCGGTTGCGGGAATTTGGAGTCGGTATTTCTATTGATGATTTCGGGACGGGGTATTCGTCGTTAAATTATCTTAAAAAGCTGCCAGTCAATAACCTTAAGGTAGACCGCACATTTATTCTCGATATTAATGCAGAGAACTCAATAGACGGTACTGATGCGGCGATTGTGAAATCTGTGGTAGCACTGGGTAAGAGCATGGACTTCGGGTTGATTGCCGAAGGTGTTGAAACGCAGGAACAACTGGAGTTTGTAAAAGCTGTGGGTTGTAACCAGGCGCAGGGTTTCTATTTCTCACGACCGGTGCCTGCAGCAGTCATTACTGAAAAGCTGCTTTCTTCACAGCGTTTTGATCGGGCCGCTTAGCTTTTTTGCATTAGTGTAGCTGCGTGGTGTCGGAATGATCGGAGTTGCTGTTATTGATCATTAAGCGCAGTTCGTGCTGTTGTTCCAGTAGCCGGGTGCGCTGTGGAAATATCATAAGCTGGTAGTCCAGACAATCCAGTACGGTTGTAAAGTCGCTGGCTTTCCAGTGAATGACCTTCAGGTTCTCTATCAGGCGGCAGAGAATGTCCTGATTGGTGGCCGGTTGAAAGTAAGCCGGGTCAGGCTGTAGTCCATGGGCGGCAGCGCGGTCATAGCATGCTTGCTGCGTGACTTGCCGGGCTTCGAAAACATCAATGAGGTACTGATTGTTTTGTTGATTAATAGATAGTAAAAAGTGTCCCGGAAAACTCACACCGTTCGCCGTCATGTCTGTTGCTGTAAGCCGCTCAATGACTGACAGATAAACAATAGCGAGGGTGATCGGTATGCCTTTTTTATTCACTAATACCTGATCGAGCAAGCTGTTGTCTTTGTGATAGTAGTCGTCGTTGTTACCGTGGAAGCCTTTCGCCGAAAAGAATTCAACCAGCGTGGCGGGGTTTGAAACTTGTGACAACATCGCATCAGCAGCGAGGCTGTCAATTAAGCCAAGCTGATAGTCTATATCAAGCCGCGGGCGGAAGTGACGGGCAATCAAAAGTGCACCGTTGGCAAGATCGACACCGTCTTGACTAACAGTTTGCAGAAAGCGCTTTTTGTTATCCATAGTCTGTCAGCTAACCACGCCAAATCCGGTGGCCGCCGGTGTCGATATGGAACCTGTTGCTGCCGTATAGTCCCAGTCCCATTTCAAGATTTTTTCCATGTAATCGCCACAGTGCCAACAGAGTTTTATGCAGCGCTTCGCGATCTGTTGAGCTTCTGGGTATGACATCAAGTGCGGCGAATTCCAGGTGTTTGCTGCGACGAGCGCCACCCGCAAGTAAATTGTACTTTTGCGTTCGAAACCCCGAGACAACTTCAACCGGCCCAACCGACGGAATAATGAAACGCTGCATCAGCTTGAGAGTGCGTACCATTTTTGGCCATAGCGTTCTGTCTGGTATCGCGTATTGTGGTTGCTGTTTTGATTTCCAGTCGGTGCCTTGTTTTAAAATCTGATTTAACGGAATAACGTCTTGTACGCCATGCCGTTTTAGAAAATATTGCAGATCTGCCAGTTCCCGATGGCTGTTGGTTTGTTCAACAAACTGTGCCAGTTCATCTGAGACCGGCGGGACAACAGGCCTGCTTGCACACGAGCAACACAACAAAATGGTAATCAAGGTGACCGCAGTGTTTTTTATTATCATGTTGTCTGGAATCTTGACCGGGGTGCTTTACACGGCCGATCGAGCCTACACGGTAAATGAAAAAATTTCATCGAATATGTCTTCGTAAGATTTCTACTGTCCCGGAGTGACAATTGTTATGAAGGTTACGCGTACCACACCCATTCTGAACGTATCCGATATGCATGCGTCTTTTGAGTGGTTTCAATCAATTGGTTGGGAAAAAGGCTGGGAGTGGGGCGACCCCGTCGGCTTTGGCGGTGTTTGCAATGGCGAGTGTGAGATCTTTCTTTGTCATAACGGGCAGGGTGGTCAGGGCAAGGGAGAAAACGCTCAAACCTTCGGTGCAAGTGAGGCCGAAACGCAAGATAGTGGTGTCTGGATGTCGTGGTGGGTAGAAGATGTTGATGAAGCGTATCGGCAGTGTCTAAACAATGGCATTGAAGTCACATGGCCGCCGACGGATATGCCGTGGAATGTCCGGGAAATGCACATCCGCCATCCTGATGGGCACGTGTTCCGGGTTGGTAAATCAACCTGCTGATGTAAAGCAAGTAACACAGCCGGGAAGATTACAAGTTTTCCAACCTGTTTGCGGTAACTGGTGTTTTTGAATTTAGCTACTACGGCATGGACCGTGCTGAGTTGGTAACCGGGCGTTGCGCAAACAATCGGATGACCGGATGTTTGCCAGGTGGGCGATGGCCCGGATTGTCACCCAGGGTGGAACTCACATTGTTTGATGCAGTGTGATGAACGCGGTAGCTCTAACAGCTGCAGTTAAACGTTTGAGCAGAATCTCTGCGACACGACGCAAGGTGATGTAAGACATCCGGATCAGCTCTTTGCGTGGCACCTGCCTTATATTTCTCTATCGGAGTCACCAAAAATGAAGTTACTTTCAAGTGTTTCTGCACTGTTTGTATTCAGCAGTGCAGGGATTGCCGCGGACATGAACAGTGTTTTGCCGGATGCAAAGCCCGGTGAGTGTTATGCGCGGGTGATGATCCCTGCACAATATCGCAACGAAAAATCAACCGTAGTAGTGCGCGAGGCCAGTGAGCGTCTGTCGATCGTGCCTGCAAAATTTAAATGGGACACAGAACGCGTGCTGGTAAGCGAGGCGGGCGTGAACCTCGAGGTCGTGCCTGCTACCTTCAAAACTGAAACCGAAGTGCTTGAAACTTCACCGGCTGAAACCAAATGGGTAACCGGGTCGGAGTATAGCTCGGTAGAGGTTAACCCGGGGGTCCTGTCATTGGCAGAGCTCGCGGGTGTTCCGGTCAGTACCGCAGAGTCAGGACAGTGTTTTGCCGAGTATTTCAGAGCACCAATTTATGAAAACGTGACTGAGCGGGTATTGGTTTCCGAGGCGTCTGAATCTATAAAGGTCAAGCCGGCTCGTTTTGAGTGGGTTGAACAGAAGCAGATGATCTCGTCCGCATCGCAAAAAATGGTTGAGGTGCCAGCCTCTTTTGAAACGGTCACAGAGCGTGTGATGGTTGAAGACGCCAAAGTGGTATGGAAAAAAGGCCGTGGTGCTGTAGAGAAACTTGACAATGCTTCCGGTGAAATCATGTGTCTTGTGGAAATACCGGCGGTCTACAAGACCATAGAAAAGAAAGTCATGAAGGCAGCGCCAGTTTCAAAAATAATTGAAGTGCCGGCTAAATTCGAAAGCCTGCGCGTGCGTAAGCTTAAAGAGCCAGCGCAGCAGGTCCGGACTGAAATTCCTGCCCGTTACCGTGATGTCGTAGTAAAGAAAAAAGTATCTGATGGTGAGCACGTGTGGCTTGAGCAATCCGGTTACGCGACAACAGACGGTCTGCGTAAGACCGGCAACACCATTTGCAAACGAGACATACCAGCTAAGACCACCACAGTCAGTAGATCTGTCGTTGCGACACCAGCCAGTGTCAAACAGGTTGAGGTGCCTGCCAAGTATCAGACCAAGCGTGTTAAGCGATTGCTAGCTGCGGCGGTTCAGTCAAAGATCGCGATACCAGCGGTTACCCGTGACGTAAACAAGCGGGTGAAAACCTCTGACGCGCGTCTGGAATGGCGGCCGGTCCTGTGTGAAACCAACACAACTCAACGGACAATCACCCGCCTGCAACAGGCGCTTTCAGAGTCCGGTTATCATGTGGGTGACGTTAACGGGGTGCTAACCAGGGACACACAATCGGCTATCGAGCAATTTCAACAAGCCCATGATATGGCGACTGGTGGATTAACGCTGGAAGTATTGAACAAACTGGGCATTAACCCGGGCTAGTCAGCCAACCTGTATCGGTCGTCTGTTTACGGCAGCCATCCAGGCTGCCTGTATCGCAGCGATGCCAAAAAGTTGTCAAGTGAGCTGGCAAGCGGCTCACTTTTTGGTCAATTTATTCACGTTGTAGCATCCTGGCGCCCGCGGAGTGACAAAACTCCGACCTGTATGCGTGATTTTTAAAAAAATACGTTGATTTCCCCGCTGTTTCTGGCGACTTACAGATTAGTGCCTACACTAACTTTGTCGTGGTTTCATATTCGTCAATAGCGGACACTCGTTAATGTTTCAAACCGATTCAAGAAGTAACCTCTCCAACAGCGGTACGGCGAAAAACAAGTTGTTTCGTCGTCTGCCAACATTCGCAATTACCTTGTTTGCCAGTGCTGCGGTAGTCAGAGCGCTGGTTTCTGCTGAGGCAGATGCAGCAGCAAATTCGCAAGCTGTACAAGCTGAATTCAATACCGTCCCGACTGTTGTTGCCCGTGCGGTGGGTGATAGCCTTGATGAAGCAACAACGCTTCAGTCGCTGCAACTCGCGCAGGCCACTGTCATCGAAACAAGCACAAGTAGTGTGTACGACGATGAAATGCTGTTGGCGCGAACCCGCGAACTCATGGATGTAGATAACCGCGAAGTTGATGAGGTAGCGGCGCGACTGAAGGAGATTATCAGAGCGCGTTATGAAGCCGATCAGCTCAATACACAATCCATGGCAACCATTGATGAGCTTCGCCGCCAGATTGCAGAGTTTGAAGCGTTGCTGCAGCAGGCTGACGATCGTCACTCGCAACTGAACGCTGATAAAGCGGCACTTGAAGAAAAGTTGAGTCTGGTTGTTAATGAACGCGACAGTGCACTGGATAATCTGGGTGCGCTGGATAGCCAGATCCAGCAACAACTCGGCTCGGTGCAGGCACTCCAGTCTGAAACAGAAACTGCCGGTCAGGTATTGGCAGAGAAAGAACAGCAGATTGCTGATCTGAACGCGCAAATCCAGCAACTTGCAGATGAGAAGGCAGCAGCGTTAGCTGATAGTGCTAATGCGCAGGACGGACTGACCAATAATCTTGCAGAGCTTGAGTCGCAACTGGCTGATGTAGTTGCAGAAAAAAACGGTGTCAGTGACGATCTCTCAAATACCCGTCAGGCACTTGAGGTGAGTCAGCAGGCGCTGGCAGAAGGTCAAAAAGATCTTGAAGCACATCAGCAGGCCCTGGCAGAAAGTCAAAAAGATCTTGAAGTACATCAGCAGGCCCTGGCTGACAGCAAGCAGGCATTAGAAGATAACCAGAATGCACTGGCAGTTACGCGTGAATCTCTCGCACGCACAGAAGACGAATTGGTGCAAAGCCGCGCAATGCTGGATGAGAAGGAGGGGGCGCTTGATCAGCTGAATGGTCTGGTCGCCGAAAAGCAAGGCTCTCTTGGCCTGTTCGAACAGCAACTTGGAAACAACCAGAGAGCGATAGATGATCTCAAAGGGCAGGTGAATACCCTGGCCCGTGAACGAGATGTTGCCAAAGCAGAAGTGCAGGATGTTGAGCGAATGCTCGAAGAGAAAGCCGATGAGCTTGCGGCACTCGAAGACCAGTTGAATCAACTCGGTGATGAGCGAGACAACGCAGTAGTGCAGATCAACGAGTTACAGTCCCAGTTGGCCGAGACTACTTCCAGGGCAAACAGTTTTCTCAGTGAGAGAGACAATCTTGCCGGTGAACTGAGTTTGTTTGAAAATAAAGCGGCAGATGTTGGTAATTCATTTGTTGCCGAGCAGCAGGCACATACACAAACTAAAACCAATCTGTTTGCGCTACAGCGTGAAGCTGACGACATGCGAAGAGCGCTTGATCGACTGACCAGCGAGCACGATGCGCTGCAAAAAGACACTACTCAACTAAAGGCCACTCGCGCCGGGTTAAACGGTCAGTTACTGGCAATGAAAGACGAGATGTCTACCCGCCAGAAAGAGTTGCAGGCGGCGTTGAGCTCTATTGCCAATCTTAATAAAACTATTGCTGACCTGACCAGTGAGCGGGACGGTTTGTTGGTACAGACTGATCAGCTTGGTGCTGAGGTCGTCGCGCTGAAGGATTCGATGAGTGCGTCAGAAAATGACTACGCCAATGAACTTGCCAGCAGCCGCCAGCAATTTCTTGATCAAACCCGTGCGCTTGAATCAGAGGTTGCGACACGTGATCAGAATATCGAGTTGCTTAAGGATCAACTGGCAACCGTAAACACTGAGTTTGAAGGCACAACTGCTCAGGCCGCTGATGAGATGGCGGCGCGCGATCAGATGATTGCAACGCTCAAAGATCAGGTTGTCGAACTTGAAACCTCAAGGGATCAGCTTCGACTCACCAAGCAAAATAACGCTGAGGAGATTGCAAAGCTGCTTGGTGATATTGACGAACTTACCGAAAACAGAGCGTCGTCAATAGAGAAGATTGATCAGTTGAATCTGATGAATGAAGAGCTTCAGGCCGGTGTGATCAGCTCGACCAACGCGATGGAAGCATTGAAGGCAGATGGTGCAGATCAGCTGGCCAGACTCAAAGGTGAAATTCGCGATTTATCTAATACCCGTGACAATTACGCGGCAAAGATTGCACAGCTTGAGTCTATGAATCAGGAGCTGGCAGACAAGCTTAAGCTCAACCGTGAGAAGCTGGCGCTGGTTACCGCAGAGAGTGGTGAGAAGCTTGATCTGATGAATGCAACGCTTGCGCGCTTTCAATCGCGGGAATCACTGTACAAGTCTAACGCGCTTGAAGCGGCAGACAAGCTACAGGAACTCGTGAACAACAACCAGGAGCTGACGGCCGAACTCGATAAAGCACGCGGACAGTTTGCGCGGGCAGAGGCAGATCTGGGCTCGGCAAATACCGAGATTGGCGTCTTTGAAGCCGAGCTTAATATTGCTAACCAGAAGCTGCGTGATCTGATGAACGCACAGCAACAGGCAGAGGCGGAAAGAGACCGTATTGCGGCCGAAGCGGAAACGCTGCGAGTGTCTTTGACCGAAGAACTCAATGATGCAATGCTTGAAAACATTGTGGTGCAAAACGCACGTGCGGATAATTCGATTCCACTGATGCTTGGTGCTGCGGACTTTTTTGAGACAGGCAGTGCACGTCTGACCAAAGAGGGCGGTAAAAATCTGACCAAGCTCGCCGAGATCATTCGCACGTACCACAACCGAAGAATTGTTGTTGAAGGCCACACGGATTCCGTGCCTATTGGCCCGGGGCTGCAGTATCGTTACGCAAGTAACTGGGAGCTTTCTGTCGCGCGTGCAGCAGCGGCTGTGCGACATATGCAGAAGGAAACCGATATTGATCCGCAAAGTATGTCTGCCGCCGGGTATGGGGAGTTTAAGCCGGTTGCTGACAACAGCACTGAGGAAGGACGCCAGCAGAACCGGCGGGTAGAGGTGGTGTTATACCCGTCTAATGCAGAGATCCAGAATGTCACAGCACTGGACGAGTAGTTAAGCAGGCTCTGGCTCGTTGCAACGGCGAGCCAGAGCGGTTTTACATGCGGCAGACCAGTCGCACGGGTGCCATATATAAGTATCTCTCACTCATTGTGTTTTGGGTATAAAAGTAGCGCACCGGCAACCGCAGTAAGTTACCTTCCGTGGCTAAACAGTTCACTCATGTGTGATAGCAGCGATGAGCTGAGATCTTTAACGTCCATAATTTTCATTGCGCGTTGATAGAACTTCGTGACGTCGTGACCGATACCGATAGCCAGTAGTTCGACCTCACTGTTTGATTCTATGTTAGCAATGACCTGGTGCAGATGATCGACCAGGTAGTTTTGCGGATTGGCGGCCATGGTGCTGGTATCGATAGGCGCACCATCTGAAATAACAATAAGAATCTTGCGTTTTTCGGGGCGGCGTGTCAGACGGTTGTGCGCCCACAGCAGAGATTCACCATCGATATTCTGTTTTAGCAAATCTTTCATCAGCATAACGCCGAAATTCATGCGGCTGCGCCGGTATGGGGCGTCGGCAGCTTTGTAGATAATATGGCGCAACCCGTTAAGCCGCCCCGGTTGTTTGCCAGCACCTTGTTCCTGCCAGCGATCATAGGCTGGCCCACGGTGAAGTTCAGTGGTGGTGAAACCGAGTATCTCTACAGTGACACCACAGCGCTCGAGCGTTTGCGACAATATATCTGCGCAAGCGGCAGCGATGGCCACAGGTTTACCGAGCATTGACTTGGAGTTGTCTACCAATAGCGTGATAGAAGTATCTTTAAAGTTGCTGTCACTTTCCTGTTTAAAAGACAATGACGCAAGTGGTTGCGTGACAACCCGGGTTAGCCGTGCGGTATCCAGCGTTCCTTCCGGTAGATTAAACTCCCATTGTCTGGTTTGTTGCGCCATTAACACACGTTGTAACTTGCCAGAGAGTTTGCCTATCACTCTGGCGTGTCGGTGGATGTGCTGATCAAGCAGATCCCTGAGGATCACCAGTTCATCAGGCTGGCAAAGGTCAACCGCTCGAACGACCTCATCATTAGCCGTGCTGAACACCCGGTAACCACCGCTGCTATTTTGTATACCGGCAGATCCGCCTTCGGACTCGGTAGTCACCGGTGCGTCCCGGTTGGCAGAGGCATCTGCGTTTTCATTGTCTGCAGATTCCACCGAGACAAGATCACCACTTGACTGCTCGTCTTCTTCACGAAGGCTGACACTCAGCGTGTCATCGTCTTCGTTGGTTTCTTCGCTATCCTCTGATTCCGTTGCGGGTTCTTCCTGATCGTTGTCGCTGATCGGACCGTCGCTGGGTGCCGCCGGTGTTTCTTTCGCAGAAAAAGACTCAATGCTGCTGATGATGCGAATCGCTGTTTCTGCGAATCTCTGCTGACTGATTGTGCTTACCGACAGTTGCTGCCAAAGGGCGGCGTGTTGGTCAAACAGTGACTGACTGATCGCGCTGATTGCTGGCGGGCTTTGTTGTGAAGCCAGGGAAATTGATAGAATCTCCCGGGTAAGCGTTGTGATTGCCAGTAATAACCGATCAGCTTCAGTGCGGCAGGTGCCCAGTCTTTCATCGTGTTGCTGATTCCATAGCGTTGCGATGTTAAAGGCCGAGCCGGCTAACTTTCTGCCTCCCAGCGATTCGCAGCGAGCGCGCTCCATCTCATTGAAAATTTGTTGTTGGAGCACACCCTGCGGTTGCATCGTTTTGTGCAAATCGTGATTGTGGTGTGCTGCGACCAGTGCGATTGCATCTGAATAACCGCGTGCCGATGTGCCCTTGACGTTGATTGCACGCTGAGGCGTGGTGAGTCCCAGTGAGAATGCCAGAGCCTTGCTGTCCTCGGATATAGCCACCGTGTCATCGTCAGCGATGGCACGCGCGCTGGCGGCATTGGATGTGCCAAAGTTATCGCTGTCAGCAGGGATTTGTTGGTTCACAGCAGTTGCGGTCACCAGGGGAAGAGCTCTCATGAGGTGGATGGGTACGGTATGCAGGCAGGATGCCTTTGATCAGATATGTCAGCAGTAGTTACGCTCGCAGACCGATAACAGTTTACCTTCTTAGGGGCGGTTAAGGCGCTCCTGCATAAAAAAAAGCCCGGCAAATTACCGGGCTGGTGTCTTGTCAATCCAGGGCGAGTTGGTGATCAGAAGTGGTTTCTGTACTGAACCCCGACGATAGAGTTGGAAATACCGTTTAACGATTCATCGAAGCTGGTGTCGTGTTCGACGTTAAAGCTGAGTTCATCGTTGCCAAGCACTCGAAAGCCGGCACCGGCAGCAACGTTAAACGCAGTAGACTCCGCCTGCCAGTTGTGGCCAAGCCGTGCACTGACGTGATAGCGTGGTGATGCTGCCTGCGGATAAGCCGACTGTATTCCGCCTCTGAATAAGGCAGCGTTCAGTGACAGTTCCTGTGACTCGCTCTTGAATTCACCAGTGTAAGCGCTGAATTGCGCGGTGCCATTGGATGTGGTGCCGAGCACGCCTGCTGAAGTACTGTTGGTCTGGCTGGCCGCGACACCCATCGACCAGCTATTGCTGCCGATAGTGCCGATGGTACGTAGCTCAATACTGGCGCCAACATCAGTCGAAACTTTGTCGTCGGTCAGGCGGGTGCTGATCTCATTGATCGATCCGCTGACTTTAACAAATTCGTTTTTACCGATTTTGTGGGAGTAGGCCAGTTCGGCGCGATCCCGTTTGGCGGCGATGCGGTAGTCTTGGTTTGCGCCGGTTATCTCATTGATATAGACCTCGGTGCTTAACTCTTTTTTACCGCGACTATCTCTAAGATAGAGTTGCCCACCTGAATAATTCAGTTCACCGTCGTTGCGGCTGTTCAGACCAGCGGTAAACGATCCGCCGCGCCTTGAATTGCCAAAGTGGGCGGTGACTGCCAGATCATCTTCGGTATCATTTTGAATGGTCGCTCTGGCAAGCTCCAGTTGACGACGATGATAGTCAACCGAAAAGCCCAGATCGGCAGCGGCCAGGGTATGCCTTAAGGATAAACCGGTCTCGGTGATATTCAGGTTCTGCACTTCTGTGCGTGTCAGACCACCTGCATAGTAACCCGGTCGCTGGTAGCGCATGGAGATAACCTGATCTGTCGCGTTGCGTCTTTCAGCATCGGTCAGGCCTTCTTCCATCGTGTGTTGAGCGAGTGCAAAGGCTTCTTTTTCTTTACCAACTGTACGTAGTGCCAAAATACGATCACCGGTTGACAATGGCTCTCCACTGGCCAGTATTTCTTCAATGGTGATGCGATCATTATCAGCCACTGCAAGTGCCAGTTGTTGCCATGCTGGCGACTCGAGACGCTTCTCGTGCATTTTGGTAAGAATCAGACGAGCATAGTCGTGGCGTTGGGTTGAAAGATACCACGCGGCGGCCATTTCCTGACGCCATGCCGCTTCGTTGCCAGTCGCATCTTCGGCTTCAGCCAGCAGGCGTTGAGTCCAGGCTTCGTTTTCTCCACTACTGCCATAGCGACGCAACAAACTGATATAGTCGCGTGCAAGCGCATCGGTTTTACCACTGGTTTCTGCAAGTACCAGAGGTCTCAGTTTGGACAGGGTGTATTGTCTTACTTTGAACGCATGTGGCGTGTTACCTGTTTGCTCAAGTGCGTCTGCAAAGCTTAACAGGATGTTGTAGTCATGATCATCCTTCAGCATTATTTTGCTAAACCATCGTAAGCTGGCTTCAGGCTGTTTCAAACGCATGTGGCCCACAGCAAACGGACTCCAGAGTTCGGGTTTGTCTATGGCCGCTGTTTCGAACTTTTCCAGAGTGTCTGCGAGACGCTTTTCATCGTAGTGTTGATCACCCATTAGCGTCCACAGAATACCGGTCATTGCGGGTACACTGTCCGGTTGAACGAGCAGAGTATTTTCATAAGTTTCGAGCGCTGCCAGTGTGTCTGACTGGCGGTTGTAGTAGGCAGCAACGGTTAGCCAGTAGCTCGGCATATCCCGCAGTGGCAGGAGTTCGCCGTTGGCATCCAGATATCGCTCCAGGTGAGGGTAGACGTTTTCCTTTAGTGCAATGTCCAGTGCGGTCATCAGGAATTCGTTATCATTGGTTTCTGAACTGCGCCATTGATGCTCTGCGTAGCCGATTGCCAGTTCCGGGTTACCCTGATCGAGATAACTTCGAATAACGCGTCTCGCCAGTACGATCTGTTTGTCGTCGTCGATGTTCAGGCGCTCAAGATAAGGCGCACTGGCCAGCACCAGTTGTGGTTTACGGTAACGCCAGCCGAGTTTCGACATCAGCTCTAACTGATAGGTTGAAGCGCTAGCCAGGTAAGTCTCTGAAACCATACCTGCCGCGTCGAGTGCGAGTTCCGGCTGGTCGAGTCGCCAGTGCAGTTCCATACGGTTGACCGACTCCTCACTTGAACGGCCATATCTTGCTGCAAAAGTCTGCCAGGCCTGCAGTGACTCTTTCCACTTGCCATGGCGTTTGTTAAGTGTTGCGAGTTCTCTGATCAGCATGGCATCCATGGCACCGCCGTTCTGCAGATCAACCAGCGCTTGTGCGGCCAGATCGGGTCGTCCGTCGGCCTCGTGCAACGCCACCAGCTTCAATATGTTTTCATGACTGATTGGCTGGCGCTTTGCCATTCTTTGCAGTGTTTTTGCAGCAGTGGCTGAGTCCCAGTTCAGTTCACTGAGGCGTATCAGTTCAATGTCGTTTGCGGTAGATGGATAGTTGCTGGCCAGCCAGACGCGTTGCTGTTGTGCGTCCTGAACATTGCCGTTCCATTCTTCGAGTTGCGCCAGTTTTACACGTGCCTCTTTGTCAAACGGGTCGAGCTCGACACCTTTTCTGGCCCACTGAAGGGCGCTGCCCAGTTGACTAGTTGCCAGAGAAAAATCAATCTGCCGCTGCATACCTTCGAGGTCGTACGGACGGATTTCCAACAGGCGTTCGTTCCAGGTCATGGCCTGTGCTGTCAGTCCCATGCCGGAAGCCAGATTAATGCCTTCCAGAAGCAGTTCTGCGCTGTCGGGATCGGCGATCATTCGAGCGTGTACGGTTTGCAGAGCCTCTTCATTGCGGCCGGCGGCGAGTAACAGGGCCTGTCGTCGTTTGTTTAAACCGCTGTGGTATTGCGCATCACTAAGATCAATGATCGACGCAACATACTCCGCTGAGAGACCGGGCAGGTTTGAAGCCTCTGACCAGGTAGCCGCTTTTTCAAGCCAGTAGACCGCGCGCTCTTCGTTGATGCTTGAAAGGTGCGCATAGAGCGGGTAGGCGAGGTCAGGCCGTTCCAGCGACAGCGCAAGACCTGCCAGTCGGCTCATTACCTGTGTCTGTTGTGGCGCAACTTGAACCAGTTGCTCAAGCTCGTTGGTGGCGGCGAAGCTATCACCATAACTGTTTAACAGATTGATCAACTGGTAGCTGAGTTCAAAACGTTGCATCGGGTCGGCCTTCGCAATCGCAGATCGGTAACAGGATTCAGCTTGTCCCGGCAGACGGTTACGTGCCAGTGTATGTGCACAGTTTTGAAAGTGGGTGACTGCATTTTTCGGGTCGGCAGTGGCCATTACCATGTGATAGGAAGCCGATAGCTCCGGCTGCTTGAGCTCTTCACTGATTTGTGCGGCGCGTGTTAGCGTACCGACATCATGCAGTGACTCCATGTCCAGAAAATCGGTGAGCAGGGAAATCAGTCTGGCGGCATAAGAAGTGTTGCCAGCTTCATTCTTGTTGGCAACATAGCCCTCTCTGGCGGTTTCCAGGTCGAGCAGAAACAGATCATTCTGACTTACCGGTGCTTCCGGTCGGTCTGCCATAAGAGACCTTGCATCCTGCCAGCGCTTACTGCGGATAAGTGCGCTGATAATATTACCCATCTCAATATTGGATAAGGTGCCGGCGGCATCGTTGGCACGAATGTAAGCGACATCAAGATCGTCTATTTTGATCTGGCCCAGTTCCGGTGTTGCCTCCGGTATGCGCGTAAAAGTCTCCCGTGACGGCAGCAGTACGATAAACGCAACCGTCAGTAACAGCGCAATACTGATCAGATAGACTGGGGGTATCAGTCGTTCACGTTTGACAGTCGATAACTGCATTACCGGTATCCTTTGTTGAAAACTGGTAGCGGGTATTACCTTCAGGTGTCAGCTCGCCACTAATAACATTGTCTTGTTGTCGTAGATCGCAGAAGCGTTTGTCGCCACTGAGTTCAATCGTCACCGGGGTGTGCCCTTTGAGCCGGAAACTGACACGACCACTGCTGGATGTACGCCAGTTTTGAACCGCAGCGTTTGATGCGACCAGGTAGGGCCGTTGGGGCTTTTCTTTACCGGTGTAAAAGCTGACTGTGTCAGCGCCGTTGGTGTGCAGGTAGATACCATCGTGCAGCGGTCTGGCACCGATGACTGTATTTGTCGATGAAAGGTCAGGCCAGACAGACTTACTGAGTATTCGCAGTGATCGGATCGACCCGAGCCCGCTTACTTTCCACTTGCCATCAAGGTATCTTGATACGCCGGCGTTGCGGTAGTCCGGTACTTTGACCATGTATTCACTGGCAAATACAGGGAATATCTGTTGTCGCACAGACCAGTCATAGACTTCCCGCAGTGATCGCAATGAGGCCGCTTTGGTGCCAATGTAGTTGTGGTAGTAGACATTGACCGGTTTAACCCTGCGTGGATACTCTGTCATTGCGAACGTTTGCAACACATCACGGAACCCATCGAAAGGTCCGGTCCAGTCGTTGGTGTAAACGTTTTCGTTAAGCATAGGTGCGTACACCTGTACCATATCGTTGATGACTCGGGCGTTAGGACCAATGGACGCGACAGATGGATTGGTTTTTGAAATGCGTGTGCTGCCACCGTTCATATTTAGCAAACCATTGTCTTGAACAATCCTTAGCGCCTCTTCGGTAGGTAACGCGTTACCTGTCCACAGCACAATATTGGCGCGCTTGTTCGGCGGTGCAAGGTTGCGGTTGATATAATCAAGGGAGCCCAGGATTTCACGTTCGGTATTAAACCGGTAGTTATCTACCGCCAGATTTGCTTTGCCACTGGCATCGCCGTTGTTGATCAGTTGCCATTTGAACGGATGGCTGAAGGTGTGTGTAGCGAGCTCAACATTGTCGAGTGCAAACGTCTTTCGAGCGATGTTCACCATACGTGGCCCGCGATCGAAGTATTGACCAAGTGCGGTCATTTCAGCTTCTACAATAGATACGGTATGCGGTAGGTCGTATTTAGACAGAATTTCATCATAAAGAACCTCTGCGCCGAGACGTCTGCCAGGGAGTTCTGCCCACGATGGCAGCGCATCGCCATCAATGTGTGCCAGCCACAACCGATAGCCGTTTTCACTGGTGACGTCCGGCATGGGCGCATTAGTCAGATGCAACGCTTTTCGCAGGAAGCTGAATGGATTGATTATCCAGTCCACCTTGCGATCAATATCAATCTCTATAGTGGTGGGATGGAGTGCCAGTCCGCCCCAGGGACCGGTAATAACCGTATCTGCTTCGTTGCCATTTCTGTCGCTGAAACGCATGTGTGATGTGTTGGCCGGGTTTTGGCTTTTGATCACCATCGACAAAGCTTGGAGTCGCGGTGGAATATCGAGTTCAAAATCTGACATCGCATCGGTGCTTTTTAGCTTCAACGAGTCCTGATGTATGTCCGGGACATCGTTAATGCCAAGCAGCTGATTCAATTCGCTGTCATTACGCGTGCCGAGACTGCCGAAGAACGCGAAGGGTGTTTTGTCTTTAAGATTTTTGACCAGCCACTCCCGGTAGCCTGGCTTATTGACATAGCTGCGATTCCAGATCACAGCGCCGGCGTAGCTGCCCTGCAAAATACCGGTGGGCAGATTTTCTTTGGCCAGATCAAGGTATACAGGGACATAGCCCATGTATTCAAGGGGCATGGCTACTAGAGTATGAACCTGTGAAAGTGCAAGCGACTCAGTCTCGCGGCTGTCAAAGATCATTAGCACATCACGCGGTATCACTTCGAGAGTACTGATACCAACGTAATCCAGTGATGGATTCGCAACCCACGGAATAAACCCGTCACTGGTGATTCGGGCGGCGACCTCCCGGGCTTTCCCGCGATCGGCAGGTGGTACGTAGTCAATCACAATCACATCGAGTTGATGTTGTTGCTTGATTCGCGCAAGCGTGGTGTTTAGCCATTGCCTGTCATTTGCAGGAACCTCTACATAGGCTTGTGATTCGTTGTTCCATCCCGAGTACAGGGATTCTGCAGCGATGCCTTCAAGGTAGGGGGCAATCTGATCGATTATCTCAAAGCCACGGTTGGCTATGAGTCTGAGGTTGGGATGTTGTCTTTTTATGCGATACAGCAGATTGCTGAGGCCTTTTTCCTGTTGCTGTTTTTGCTCAGGTGTTTTTGCAAATAGCTGGTAGCTGTCCATGGTGTCGAGGAACAGTCCGTTGTATCCGCGCGTAATGAGTTCATTAACGCGCTGGAGAACAAAACGTTGCCACTCATTGCTGGACAGGTCCATGACTTTACTGTTCCAGCTTTCGTTGGTGCCGAAAGTGGCTGACGCAGGAAGCGCATCGAACCACGGCCTTGTGGGGCCGATTTCACCAATACTCAGATATGCAAAAGTGGTCGCACCATGTTGGCGCAGCGCTTCGTGCTCAGCGCGTTTTATATTGTCCGGTTCAACCACAATTCTGTCGAATTGCGAAAGCGCTTTAACCGGTGGGTTAGCACCATAGAAGAAGGCAATCTCGCTGCCATTGGCATGGGCTGCCAATGGTGTCAGAATCACCATCAGGGCAACAAACAGGTTTCTCAGGTTATGCATGGTTAAGCAATCCGCAACGGTGAATGCCCATTCAGGCAGATATTTCTCGTGGTCGCATAAACGTGCGAAACTCTATGCTTTCCAGTTCACTGGACAACAGATAGATACCGACAAACGCCGTCAGTGTCATGGAGAGCCCAAAGCCGTATCCGTAGTAGACCGGGCCGAGTTCAAGCGTAATCCAGGTGAAGCTGCCGTTAGTCACCAGCAGTGTCAGCGTTAGCCAGAACGCATCTCGCAAGCGGTCCAGATAGAACAGTACATTGAGTACGGCAAGCATCAATACCTGCGCCGCAACGCCGACCAGATCGATGTAGTACAGATGGATAAACTTGTCGGAAATACCCAGCCATGCAACGATTTTCGGACCGAGCATATAAAGGATAAGTACCGTAATTCCCTGTACCTTAATGATTTGAAAAATACCTTCGCGTACTGCCAGTATCATTTCGTTGCCGAGCGTTTCAATTTCCTGAAGGCTGGCGTTGCCTCTAACGGCGTTAAAGAAACCGTCATAGGCTTCGGCAAAGTCTGTTTCAATGCGTAACAGAAATACCGCCATACCGGGAATAATTGACAGATATGCCATAAAGATAGGCAGATCGTAAATCAGTGACGCTCGCAGCGGCCCTATCACTGCCTCGGAAGTACCGGGGTTAGTCCAGAAGATCAGCTTATCAATCCAGATGCCAAGGTTGTAAAAGATACCGACAAAGATCAACACCGGAAAAATCTGCTTGCGCTGCAGAAAATCCATGCGCACGGTGTCTTTAACCGGATACTCCGGAATAATAACGGCCAGCATCAGGAAGAAGAGCAGGGCGTGACCGGCAAGCAACCCGCTGAGCAACCCGCTGATACCATAGGGCATAAGCAAAATGGAAAGCGCAACGGTCGTGGTGTAGCCGAAGAAGAAAGAATACAGAATGACTTTGAATTTTTTCAGGCCTGCGACAAATATCACCAGTATCCAGATGTTGGATAACGTGACGAAGTTGGCCACCATCAGGATTTCATAGGCCAGTGATTCTTCAAACCACATGAACATAACGCCTACCGCTATCAAACCGCTGACCAGAGTAGTGAGTAATAACGCACCAAAAAGGTTGGGGTTGATTAAGTGATCTTTACCTTCAAAGAGTCTGTCTGCAATAAATCGCGTAAAGACCAGTTGCAGTACACCGGACAGTATAAGAGACGTTCCCATAATCCAGGTGACCGAGGTGGTAAACTGTTCCACCTGCTGACCGCCGACTTTCTGTGAGATCGCCACAATACCAATCAGCATGACGCCGAGTATGGATAATACCCATGGGCCGGCGCTAATAAGGCCGGCAAATCCGTAGGCTTTCAGCGTGCCTGTAAACGAGTCCTCGTCCAGGTACTTTCGCAGCTCAAATCCAATACCAGCCATTAGAAGCCCTCTGCCTTTTTGTACGAGTCAAGTCGTGAGCCAATTGCAATGCCATCCTGATAGATGGTGTGGTAACGCTGCAGCATATCTTTGTCGTCGTAGTAAGTTTCGACTCTCTTGCGGGCGACAGCACTGGCATCACGCCAGGCCTGATCGTCAGTTAAGAGCGCTATAGACGCTTCGGCAAACAGTGCCGGGTTGGCAATGGGCACTACAGCACCAGCCGATCCGAGTTTCCGGTCTTCATCATCACCACCGTAAATCAGCTCTTTGCAACTACCCACATCTGTGGTGATAGCGGGTATGCCTGCGGCAAAACCTTCAAGCGTTGTTAATGGCTGACCCTCGGAGATTGATGTCAGCACGGTTAAGCCGATTTGCGGGAAGATTTCGTCGAGCTTTTGAAAGCCCAGAAATTTGACTGAGTCTTCCAGTCCGAAGCTCTGCAGCATGGCGCGACACTCGTTAACGTAATCCGGATCTTCATCTTCCGGTCCAACCAGCCAGCCCTCTGCTTGCGGCACTTTTGCACAGACAATGCGCATTCCGCGTATGAAAGTCTTTATGTCTTTGATCGGTACAATTCGACCGATCAGCGCCAGTACCGGTGGAATATCTGCGTTGTCTGGTCGTCGAACCTGGCTGAGCTTTTCAACATTCACTCCGTTTGGAATGATTGTTAGTCGGTTTTCATCTGCACCATCTTCTATCTGCCTCAGGCGGTTGCCTTCAAACAAGGTATAAACATGGTCGGCAGAGCTATAAGTCATTTGCCCCAGTGATTGAAAAAAGCGGATCCAGGTTTGTCTTAAAAAGCCCATACTGTCATCGAGACCGACTCGATAAGGGTCGAGCTCATCGGGTATCCAGTCAACGTGCGCCAGATCGATTTCCCGTTCTTTGGTGTAGATGCCGTGTTCGGTAACGAAGTAGGGCTTGTTGGTTTTGTTTTTCAGCATGGCACCGAGGTACCCTGCATAACCGGTAGAGACCGAATGATATAAGTCTGCCGAAGGCGGGTTGCCGGCTATTTCACCGAGCGTAAAAAGCGGTCCGTGCATGGTGCGCACGGTCCAGAAGTAATGGTTAAAGTCCAGCCCTTCAGGTGCGTCGATGTACTTGCTGCGAATCGTCTCCCAGGCATCTTCCCCGTGGTAAAGATCGCTTCTGTTCAGTGCATCCGGTCCGGTCAGCAGGCTGGTGAAATCACGTACTACTTCGTTGCCAGGGGGGGACTGTGTATTCGCTAACTGATCATGTAATTCGTGACTGCGTGTGAACAGCGCAGATTTATCTGCCTTGCGTTGCCAGAATTTCTTTTTCTCAGGTTTTGCTTCTTCTTCATTCAACAGAAAGTGCACTTCAATGTGCACGATGTTGTCTGGTATGTCGTAGGCGGGTTTGTCGTAGTCGTCTGGTTGTCCACCAAGAAAAATAATGGAAAACGTTAACTCCGGCATACCTTCGATTAACTGTTTAACCCAGCTTGATACGCCGCCTCGAATATACGGGTAGGTGCCCTCCAGAATCAGACAAACGTTGGCATGGCCTTCGGGATGATATTTCGGCGAGATATTCATGCCCAGAACTCAATCACATTGGAGAATGGCGGATACGCACGGTAAGCGGGATCAATGGCTTTTATTGTCGAGCGGAGTAACTTGAAGTTGCGCGTTGCGTAGGCAGCCTCGGCTATATAGGGCAGTGCTTTATCCTTTGAAATGCCAAGCTCAATAGAACGCATAAATGCACGGTTGGCTTTCTCGGTTTCTTCCTGTTTCAGGTAGATCTGACCGAGTAGAAACTGTGCATTAACGTTTGATGGCTCGGTTGCCAGCGCGAGCGCTGCGTGTGACTCTGCTTTGGATAGCAGTTCTTCGCGTGCGACCGGCTCGTCTTCTTCTATGGTCAGCAGTTCCCAGTAGTTATTGGCAATCTGCAATTGTATGTTTGACTTGCCGGCACCGGTTGAAAGTTTTGCGTCAGCTTCGAGGCGCTGGATTTCGCGATTCAGACGATTGATTTTTTTATCAAGCATCTGGTAGGCGACCAGACGAATGCGTTCGTTCTCATGGCCGATAGCAGACTTTAACAGCGGCGCAGACTGGCTGTCTCTGATGTGTCTGGTGGCTGCGACTTTGTTGTAAAGCTGATCAGTTTCTTTATCGAACATTAACTGTTCGATAAAACCGCGGCTATCGAGCTTGGGCAGCGGACGATCGATGGGTGCAGCAAACGGCAGATCTGCGTTGCTTGTGTATTCCCAGAAAACGTTTTCCTGATGTCGACCGTTGGCGAGAATAGCGCCAAAGGTGACTGCGAGCCAGGTACCGACTGCGCCAATAAACGGCATAAAGAAGCCAAGTGATGCAAACAGCAATATCAGTGGCGGGCGTTTACCCGGTACCAGCGTGGTTAACAGCGATGCAGTGGCAATCGCTGCCAGCACGCTGGCCAACAGATGAGCGATCAGCCACATGTTGGTGGTCAGCGTAATGCCGGTTTCTGCAACCAACTGCATGACCAGTGCAAATTCTGCAATCAGTGCAACACACAGCGCCGGTATTCCGAATAAGTTACGCAACACGTTTACGCCACCTGCTGGTTTTCGGTTTCTCTTCGGTCTCCTTCACGCCGGTCATCTGATTGATAAACGCCATGCAGGTTTCTCTGGTGTCGCGCTTTTTGATCTGCTTCATTCGTGCTTCTTCGGTCACGTTGTTCAGCTCGATCTGATGTTCATCAAACAGCTTTTTCGCCACACGCTGCAAGTAGGCCTTGCCTTGTATTTCATTCATTAATGGCATCAGGATAAGCACTGTGCTGTCACCGGCAGGTGAGTGTGGCTGCCATGAGCTGTCCAGGCTTCGGATATTTGAGCCAAGAAAATCCGCTACCAACTGTGTTTGATCGGTAGCTTTCAGCTTCACTGCAAGCAGTGTCGATTGCACTTTGTTGGTATTGGCAAAGCGCAATGCGTTATCAAGTTCGGCAAGGAACCAACCGCTGCGTGATTCACCGACGCTGCGTGAGCGCGTCAGCATATCGCCGATGTAACTGCCCAGCAGCGACAGCACATTCAGGTTTTCCTGTTGAAAAGCCATGAAGTGCATATCTTTGATCGCTAACACACCGTGCAAATGATCATGTGAGTCAACAATTGGCACCACCGCCAGCAACTGGCTTTCGACTGTTTCATCTGCCTGTGCCTGCAGCTTGACGCTGACCAGTTGATGGCTGTCCACCGCAAGCTTCAACAATGGATCAAACAGTGGCAGCTCCGGCATGTTGCCGTGGGTTGCGATGGGTTGTGGATTAATGCGATCGCGGCTCTTTACGCCGTAGAGCCCTGCAACCTGCACTGCGCCGAATTGGGCAAAGATTGCCATCAATTCATTGCCTGCGCTGATTTCATCGCCACTTTCATCTGACATCAGAGGCTTGAGCTGTTGCAGTGCCTGTCGAACACTCATGCGGCGACCGGCCATAAATTCTTCGAGCTGTCCGTGGGACACTTTCAGAATGTGGTAGTCCTTCGAGAATTCTTTAATACGGTGTCTAAGGTAGTGATTTTCAGCAGACTCCTGAGCACTCTGTTTATTACCTTTGGTCGCATAATCACCCACAATAATGCTCAGAATAACGGTGCCAACCGCCAGTGCGATCAGTTGTGTCTGTTGTGCGGCATAGGCGGCAAAAGGGTAGGCGAGTACAGCCACAGAAAGTGCAGCGCAGCAGAATCCCCAGATACCACCATAGCGTGCCGCAAATACCACGGGAGGAATGATGAACCATGGAAATCCTGCATTCATGCCAACCGGATCATTCGCAAAGAACAGATAGCCGATAGTCGGGACAATGGCGGCAAAGACTATCATTTCGATAATCTTGTAGCTCCAGTGTGCACTACGTCCCTTACCGGTCCAGGCGAATCCCTTCTTATGCTTGCTGACCGCCGACGACGGCAGATTAAAACTGATCATCGGTTGGTTGTTTCCTTAAGATTGGTTTGGTACGGCGTCGGCAGCAATTCTTCGTCGTTGATGGATTGAAGGGTGGCGTCTGCTTCCGGCAGTGGCTTTGCCGCCGCTGCTACCGGCTCAGCCGTTTGTGTTGCTGCCGGTGCCAGTGGTGCTGGCTGCGGCGCTGCGATGGTTGTTGCGGCTGCCGGTTCTGTTATTGGCTGTGGAGCCGGCTGTGTACTGACAATACGAGTCACTCGGCGAGGTTCTTTAAAATGAATTTCGTCCATTAACTCGGCAATCGTTTTACTGGCGACACCGGCAATGTTGTTGTAACCCCAGCCAGTGCGTGCTGCAGAGGCAACCCACATCACTTCATCACGCTGTAGGTGAACGAACTTCAGTGTCAGGGCGACGGACGGTTCGTTGTCTAAACCGTTTTTGTATTGCCATTCCTGCACTGTGCCGGTGATGCCGTAGATATAACCGTTGTCCTTTGCCCACTGCTTCGCGGTTTCTATCTGACCTGCCTCATCAAGCAGGGACAGAATGTTTGCTTCTGCATCGGGTTTGTATTTATCTACATTGCGAACACCCTGGGCCCGCAAATGGGTTTCAACCAGCGACTGTGCGCGACTGCCTGCAAGCGGGGTTTTTGACAGGTTTTCCACCGGCAGTATTACCCAGTTCTCATTCGAACTGACTGCTACCTGACGCGATGTTGTCATTGTTTCGCATGCGGTTAGTAGGGTGGTGGCAATCATCAGCACACCAGTGAAAAGTTTTAGTCGCATGTTAAAATTCCGATTTGTTTTTAATGAAGCAACCAGTCAGTGACGCGATCAATGGATCGGTCAACTCAACTCCGTTCTGTGCAATAGCGCGTGCCGGGGTTGTTCGCTGTGTCACATAAACCGGCCGTAATGGGAGCATAAAACGTTCCATACAACTGGATACCCTCGATTTGGAAGCGGTTGTTTGCCGTATGTCATTGCGTTGGCGTTCATCTCGCGTATAGACGGTGCGTCAATACTTTGCGAACAAAGCGCACAGGTATTTCATGCAGGAGTCGCTTGTGGTGTTCTGTACATTGATGCAATTGGGTATCCTTGATCCATGTCTGAATGGGTCGCACAAACTGAAAAAGCGTTGACGAATGCTCCGGCGCTGATTGTGGCAACGGTATTGCGGGTAAAGGGATCAGTACCTCGCGAACCCGGTGCCAGAATGATTATTACCAGTGAACGGCAGTGGGGTACCGTTGGTGGTGGTAATCTTGAATACCAGACCATTAATATTGCACGCTCAAGACTTGAAGCGAACGCTGCTGCGCCGTATACGCAGTTGATGCCGCTGGGACCGACTCTGGGGCAGTGCTGCGGCGGCACTGTGGAGATATTGTTTGAAATGATTACGCATGCCAATGCGCCTCATCGCTTATTTGGTGGCAACGCTGAATTTTGCGGGATTCTCAGAAGAGCGATTAGCGGGGTGGAGCGTACGGAGTTTGAGCTAGTGGAGACTGGCAAGCCTGAGTCTGCTGCGTTCACAATTGTTTCCGGTGGTGATTCGTCCAATAGAGACCCTGCCAGCAATGATATGGAGATTCTGGAAGAGCAATCATCACTGCGTCTGCCGCAGGTGTGGGTATTTGGCGCAGGCCATGTTGGTACTGCGCTGGTGGCACAACTGTCGCTGTTGCCGTGTGATGTTGTCTGGCTGGATGAGCGTGAGCAGTACTTAAATAGTGGCCATGGTGGCGTTGGACCAGGCGGGATTACAACAGTCGTCACCGATGACGTTGTTGGCGAAATTTGCAACGCACCGGCAGACACCAGCTTTATTATCATGACGCACAGCCATGCAGTAGACTATGAGTTGTGCAGAGAGATTTTGTCAGGAAACAGTTCTTTTGTCGGTCTGATCGGGTCGCAAACCAAGCGCCGTAACTTTGAACACCGATTAAAACGTCGCGGTTTTAGCGAATCGACGATCGCAAAACTCCGATGTCCGATTGGCATTGACGCTATTCAATCAGACCAGCCTTCAGCCATCGCACTTGGTGTCGCAGCCCAATTAGTGCATCACTGGGAAAGTGGTTTTTCATCGAGTAATTAATGGCAGAAAAAAAAGCCTTTCGTGCCTCTGTTGCGCACTGTGTGGACGATCCTTTCAACGTTGGTGGCGATGCGCTGGAATACATTGAGGATGCATTGCTGGTCATTGAGAATGGCAAGGTAGTCGCACTGGGAGATGCGCAAGCGTTACTTGCAGAGCCGCGCTTTGAACAATCAGAAGTAGTCGATTACACGGGCCATCTGATTGTGCCGGGCTTTGTCGATTCTCACCTGCATTATCCACAAACGGATGTTATTGCCAGTCATGGGTCACAACTGCTTGAGTGGCTCGAGAAATATACCTTTCCAGCTGAAAAATGCTTTGAAGATGAGGCGCATGCGTTAGAAGGTGCATCATTTTTTATTAACGAACTGCTGCGAAACGGCACCACATCCGCGATGATTTTCGCAACAGTGCATCCACAATCGGTAGATGCTTTGTTTGCGGTTGCCGAGAAAACTAATTTGCGTATCGGTACCGGCAAGGTAATGATGGATCGCAATTGCCCTGAGTTTCTGCAGGATACGCCATCACAAGGCTATGAAGACAGTCAGCGGCTTATTGATCGATGGCATGGTGTCGGCAGGTTGAGTTACGCGGTTACACCGCGATTTGCGCCAACCTCGACTGACGAACAGCTGCAACTGGCTGGCAGACTATTTACTGAGAACCCTGGTGTTTACTTGCAAAGCCATGTCGCAGAGAACAAAGCTGAAGTAGCGTGGGTTGCCGACTTGTTTCCGTGGTCGCGCAGTTACCTTGATGTCTATGATCATTACGGGTTACTGGGTGAGCGCGCTATCTACGGGCACTGTATTTATCTGAATGAATCAGATCTCGACCGTATGCGTGAAACCGGTGCTGTAGCGGCTTTCTGCCCGACTTCCAATCTATTTCTTGGCAGTGGTCTGTTTAACCTGAGTCGTGCACGCGAGCTTGGAGTGCGCACAGGGTTGGCAACCGATGTTGGTGGTGGCACAAGCTTTAGTATGTTACGCACTGCAGACGAAGCCTATAAGGTTGCTCAAATGTCTGGCAACCCGGTGACCCCTCTGCAACTTTTCTATGAAATGACGCTCGGTGGGGCAAGCGCGTTATCGATGCAGCAGCATGTTGGTAATTTTGCCGTGGGCAAGGAAGCGGATTTTGTGGTGCTCGACTACTCAGCCACACCGTTGCTGGAAAGGCGTATCAGCGTTGCTAATAGTATTGAGGAAAAGCTGTTTGCGTTGATTGTGCTCGGCGATGACCGGTGTACCGAGGCAACTTATCTGATGGGTGAGGCGGCTTATAACAAAGCCGGTTGATTGTCTGCTTTTGTTGGCATACAAAAAAACCGGCACATAAAAAAGGCGACCAACGGTCGCCTTTTTCACACTGACTTGCAGGTTTTACTAGTTTGGTTGATCGATACCTTTATCCACCGGTTTTTTCGTTTCAACCTTCTGCAGCTTAGGAGCCGGCTTCTGCGGCTGTGAGTTGCCTGCGTTGCCGCTGGCACTTCCCGCTGCGCTACTACCAGCAAGGGAACGTACCGTGCTTTTCAGCTGGCTTGGCTGCATTGCAGAAACCTTTGCTGCCTGCGTTTCTCTTTTTGTAACAGCGCTGGCTGCGGTTTCAACCTGCTGCAAACCGGCAGCCGATGAGCTTTTCTTGTAGTCCTTGGTCTGGTGGTCTTTGGTTTGGCTGACCGGCAGGTGAGTCGGCTTTGAGGTGGCCTGTGCCGGTCGTGATTGAGCCGTGTTTGCGGCGGCAGGCGGCGTTGCATTGCCACTGTTACTGCTTTGGTCGCTATTACTCTGGTTGCTACTACTCCGGCCGTTTGACTCAGATCTTTGCCCATTGCTTTGCTGGTTCGGTTTGGCGTTTGCACTGCTGCTGCGACTCGCTGTAGCAATATTCACTGGTGCTGACGAATTAGTGGCAGGGGCGGGCTTATCTGCGCGATTGTCTGCACTCTTGTCTGTACTATGGCCGTTGCTACCGGTGCTGGCTGCTGTTGCTGTCGTGCCTGCAGGTTTGTTGGCAGGTTTTTCAGACTGTTGATTGTCGGCAGTCTTTGGTGCTTCGGTTGCTGACTGGCTATGCTCGTCGTTGTTACGAGCCGGCTTGCGACGCCGACGGTTTCTGCCGCGCGGACCGCGGTTTCCACCTTTTTGCGTTTTAGTGTTTTCTTCGGTTTCACCAGCTGCAGATGGTGGTGAAGTTGTGGTTGCCTCTGTCGTACCCTCTGATGCTTTGGCTGTCGCTGTGGCTGGTGTGTTACCAGCATCAGTTGAAGATTTATTGCTGGTGTGGCGAGGAGCGTTGTCAGCAGCTGTCACCGATGCAGCATTTGCGTTACCTGAAGTTGCAGTATTGCTTGTGGATGCCTCTGGTGCCGGTGATTTATCGCCAGTGCTACTGGCGTCTTTCGCTTCGCTTTGGCGTGCTATTGCCGTTTTCTCGGCGGCGGGTGCAGACGGAGCGCGGTTGGCGGCACTTTGCGTATTGCTGGTAGCCTCAGTCGATTCTGTTTGACGAGTGTTGCGAGCGTCACTTCGTGAAGCCTGCTCGCGCTTTGGCGAATCAGGTGCTGCCGGTGATCGATTACTATCCTGATTACCTTGCTGAGGACTGCTGTCCCTTACCTCAGATTGAACCGGGGCGTCAGACTGAACCCTGGACTCTGCTTTTGCAGTGTTGTTGTTATTGCGTCTGGCACTCTGGTTGTTTCTTGGTCCGCTTCGTTGCTGGCTGGTCTGGCCATTGTTCTGGCCGTTGCTTTGGCCGTTGCTTTGGCCGTTGCTCTGGCCGTTGCTCTGGCCATTACTTTGGTTAGCGTTTTGATCGTTGCTCTTGTCACTCGCCTGGCGCGATTTATTGACCGGCGTATTATCAGACGCTTCTGCAGAATTTTGCGCAGACACTGGAGCCTTCTGATCGTTCTGCTGGTGATCGCTCTTCTGGTGATCGCTCTTTTGGGGTTGCTGACGCGAATCAGTCCGGCCTCTGCCGTTGTTCTGATTGCGATGACGCGAGTTGTTATTGTTGTCGGTTGATTGTTCTTTGTTATCGGAACGGGTGTCAGATGCAGAACGGTTGTTGCGATTCTGATTGCGTGGCTTGCTGCCCCTCTGCCGGTTGTTCGACTTCTGCGCATCAGTATCGTTG
>CALHCI010000032.1 GCA_937931165.1 uncultured Granulosicoccaceae bacterium | reverse complement strand
ACGGCAAGTTATGAGGCGCGTAAGTTTGGGGTCAAAAGTGCGATGCCGGCTGTGCAGGCGGCAAAGTTGTGTCCACAGGGTATTTTTGTACCGCCCCGTTTTGAACGATATCAGGAGCTCTCTGCGAGCATTATGCAGGCGTTCGGTGATTTTTCACCGGTGGTTGAAGCGTTGTCGTTAGATGAGGCTTTTATTGAAATGACCGGTGCCTCCGGGCTTTTCGGTTCCCCGCAACAGATGGGTGAGCAAATCCGTGAGGCAGTCTACGCCGTGACCGGCGGACTCACCGCCTCAGTGGGTGTCGCCAGTACCAAATACGTGGCCAAAGTAGCCAGTGATTTTGATAAACCCAACGCAGTAACGGTTGTCGGTCCGGGAGAGGCAGTGGCATGGCTCGACCCGATGCCCGTTTCCAGACTGTGGGGCGCCGGGCCCAAAACAGTGCCAAGGCTTGAGAAGATCGGGCTGTACACTATTGGTGATGTGCGGCGAGCAGATCGCATTTGGCTCAAAAAACATTTGGGGTCTGCCGGTGAGCACTTCCAGCGGCTTGCGAATGCACAAGACAAGCGTGGTGTAGCGCGGCGTCGGGTAGCGCGCAGTATGGGCTCAGATCGAACACTAACCCACGACATCACCAGCACTGAAGACATCTGCTTTCACTTAAGGCGCTCCGCCGATCGCATAGGCGAGCGATTACGGCGTAAGGGCTTTCGTGCCAAAGGCGTCAGGGTCAAGCTTAAAAACCATGCATTCAAGAGTTTCAGTCGTCAGGTGTTGCTTGCTAAACCGACGGATCACGCGCAGGAAATTTTCGATGCCGGTGTTTCCCTGATTGATCAGTTCGGTAACCACGGTCCATACCGGTTGGTGGGTATGGCGGTTTATGATATCCAGAACAACTCTGCACCGGAGCAGTATGATCTCGACTTCGACTCCCGCAATACCGCCCGCAAGTCGCAAAATCTGGAAAAGACTGTCGATGCTATCACTGACAAGTTTGGCAGCGGGCTGGTCATACGTGCCGGTAATATGGGTAACTCATCAACTGTAGCCGACTTTACACCCAACCTCGATTTTATCGAGGAATAATAGCGCTCAGACATCCTCCGCTACTCCATGTCGTGTCATTAATAAAAAGGTACCCTGCATGAAACTGACCTGGACCGGGCCACGTCGCTTTAGTCTCGATCCAAAAGCTCCGGCGTTTTTCACCGAGCCCTACGCGTTTTACCACGAAATGCGCAACAGAGCGGGTCCGGTATTCTGGGAGCAGTATGGCATGTGGTGTCTTACCGGGTTTGATGAAGTTAATGCGTGTTTGCGGGATAAACGCTTTGCACGCCTGCCGCCTACAGGGCGTGAGAAATCGCGTTATCCGGCACACCTGAATGCTTTTGCCGCCACTGAAAAGTTCTCATTGCTGGCGCTGGAGCCGCCTGAGCACACGCGTTTACGCCGCCTGGTAAACCGTGCGTTTATTTCGCGGCACGTAGAAGCGATGGCAGATGATATTGCAGCGTTATCGCACTGCTGTATCGATCGCTTTGAAGCAGAAGGTGAAGCTGAATTGTTATCGCAATATGCCACGCCAATCCCGGTAACGGTTATTGCACGTTTGCTTGGCATTCCTGAATCATCGACAGATCAGCTGCTGGAGTGGTCGCATGCCATGGTGAAGGTATACACGTTAATTCAAACGTATGAAGATGAGCTGGCTGCCAACCACGCCAGTGAAGCGTTTATCGAATTTTTGCAGCAGCAAATACACCGGTGCCGCAAACAACCGCGTGATGATTTGTTGTCGCACCTGATCCGTTTGCAGGCAGATGCAGACGGACCCACCGATGATGAAATTACTTCTATTTGCATACTGCTGTTGAATGCCGGCCATGAGGCTACCGTGCATCAAATGGGTAATAGCATCAGCAGCATTCTGTCACACCCGCCGGCTGACCCGATGTGGTACAGGAATTCTGATGTCTCAGGTAAAGTGGTCGAAGAATGCATGCGATACGATGCACCGCTACATCTGTTTACCCGGTATGCACAAGAGAATGTGCAGCTCGCTGATAATGTGATGGTTGAGGCTGGGGATCAGGTTGCGCTGTTGCTTGGTGCTGCTAATCGATGCCCGCATCGCTTTGATCAACCGGATGTGTTTGATACAGGCAGGTCTGGCAATCAAAACGTAACGCTGGGCGCCGGTGTACATTTTTGCGTTGGAGCGCCACTGGCGAGGCTCGAACTGCGCATTGCTTTGAGCACTCTGTTTGAGCGTCTGCCGAATATTCGATTCAAGCACCCACCGCAATACCGTGACAGCTATCATTTTCATGGCCTGGAATCGTTACACGTCGTTTGGTAGTGCGATCTGCGGCAGTTTCAGAGCTATTTCCAGCGGACAAATTCTGGCTTTTAACCCATCTGCCAGAACAGGACGAATCCGGCTGGCGTCTGGCCGGAAAGAAATTCTGCATCTTGGACAGCAATGCCAAAAAAATGCTTATTTTGTTTCGCATATAGTGGAAAGGCAGAACAATATTCTACACTGATCGCCTGACAACAAGGCTGATCACATGGACGCACTATTAGAAATTCTACCCCCGAATAACCTGTGGCAGGTCTGCCTTGCCGACAATCGGGGGCATGGCGATGTCGGCTAAAAACAAAAACGCACAATGGGTGGTGACAGCCAATGACCTGTTGCTGGGCGATGTGGTTTATCTCAACCCGCAGACAGTCTGGACCCGCCATTTGCAGGAGGCAATGCTGCTTGAGCAACGTGAACCGGCTGAAGACCTGGCAAATCAATTAAGGCGACAAAGTAAAAGTGTTGTTGGTATCGATGTGATCGCGATGACACCTGCAAGCGGTGCCATCAGCCCGCAAACCCTGAGAGAGAAATTGCGTCAAAGCGGCCCGAGCATCGATTACACGAAAGCTGTTACGCGACCCAACCCTGCTGCCGGAGAGAATGCCAATGTATCGCTACGATGAGTTTGATGCGTCTTTCGTAAAGAGCCGGGTAGCGGAGTTTCGAGGCCAGGTTGAGCGCAGACTTAGCGGTGCGTTAACCGAAGATGAATTTAAACCGTTGAGGTTACGCAACGGGCTATACCTGCAACTACATGCCTACATGTTACGTGTTGCCGTACCTTATGGCTCAATGAACAGTGCGCAGATGCGCCAGCTCGCCATGATTGCCGACCGGTGGGATAAAGGCTACGGTCATTTTACAACGCGGCAGAATATTCAGTTTAACTGGCCAACGCTTGAATCAGTACCTGACATCCTCGATGCACTGGCCGAAGTTGGCATGCATGCAATGCAGACTTCGGGTAATTGCATTCGCAACGTGACTGCCGATCATTTTGCCGGTGCCAGTCATGATGAAATTGAAGATCCGCGACCTCTGGCCGAACTGATTCGCCAGTGGTCTACCGATCACCCCGAGTTCGCACATCTGCCGCGTAAGTTTAAATTTGCGGTGACCGGATCACCCAATGATCGTGCCGTTACGCGAGCGCATGATATTGGTGTGCGGATTGTAGGGAAGGGGATATGCGAGATAATTGTCGGCGGCGGGCTCGGCAGAACACCGGTAGTGGGTAAGGTACTCAACAGCGAGTTACCTGTCGCTGAGCTATTGCCATACCTTGAAGCAATATTAAGAGTGTATAACCTGGCAGGTCGGCGCGATAATAAATACAAAGCGCGAATAAAAATATTAGTGAATGACACCGGTATAGAAAAATTCCGTGCCCAGGTAGCGCACGAATATCAGTCTATTAAAGTGCACTTTGAGCAAAACGGCGGACCGGTATCAGCTGTTGCACTGGAACAGATAGAAAATTATTTTAACGTTCCGGAATTAAAGGAAACCGGTGCGGACAGTGTGCATCAAAGCCGGTTGAAATCAGATGCCGCGTATGCACGCTGGTGCAACAACAATCTGGCACAACACAAAGCGGCAGATCACCATATCGTTACTGTGTCTTTGAAAGGCGCGGGTGAGATTCCGGGTGATGCCAGTTCTGATCAAATGCGTGCCGTAGCAGGCATCGCAGAACGTTTTTCACATAATGAAATCCGTGTAAGCCACGAACAGAATCTGGTGCTGCCGCATGTAAGTACGGCTTTGTTACCGCAGGTGTATGATGAGCTGGTACAGATTGATCTGGCCACACCTAATGCGGGCTTGATCAGTGACATTATTGCGTGCCCTGGCATGGATTATTGTGCGTTGGCAACGGCAAGATCCATTCCCGTAGCTCAGGAGATATCGACGCACTTTGCGAACCCGGCTTATGCCGAAACTATTGGTAAAATGTCGATTAAAATCTCTGGCTGCATTAATGCCTGTGGTCATCACCATGTCGGTAATATCGGCATATTGGGTCTTGATAAGCGTGGCCGGGAAAACTATCAGTTTACGCTCGGTGGAGACCCGTCCGAAGCGATGCAACTGGGAGAGCGTGCCGGCCCGGGTGTCGATGCAGATGAAGTAGTACCGGCGCTTGAGAGAGTCATTAAGGTATACCTCGATACACGCACAGACAGCTCAGAGACGTTTCAGGCAACTTGTAATCGTGTTGGTAACGAGCCATTTAAAAAAGCTATTTATGAAAAAA
>CALHCI010000031.1 GCA_937931165.1 uncultured Granulosicoccaceae bacterium | reverse complement strand
CAGGCAGTCAGGGAAAACAGGGCGATCGCAAAACCGGTTAATTGATTGGTTTGAATTTTCATGGTGCTTCCGAATAGCCGTATATGTTATCAGTAAGCGCGTGCGGGAATAGGCGGCAAGTCAAAAAAGCCGGGTTATTACTAACGAATTTACGATATTTCAGAATTGCTGCCGGTGCACCCGTTTTTCAGATCTGCGTAAGTACAGTATTAATGCCTCGCAGGGTGTATCGACCGGAACTTTGTCCGAAGTTTAATAACCGGCTAATTAGTGGCAAAGGATTCGTTTCGCGGCCACTGGTGCAGGCACACAACAGGTCAGTTAACAGTTCATTCGCCTGGCCATCACAGGCAGCAGTTAAATGCGCAAGACTAATCACGTTGGTGCGAGCCGGGGCTCGCTGTCTGATCGAATCTGCAAGCCTTGAAGCAGCCGGCTCTGTGCCGAAGTGTTTTAACGTGACGACCGCACCGAGTAACAAATCATCTCCACCCGGCGTCAGACCATCACCACACCCCAGCAACTCGTCAATAAAATCGGGCGTTGTACTTTCCTGTGAAGACACCCAGTTAGCCAGCTGTTTTTCGCCGTGATTAATTTTGTTGTTAATCTCTGCCGCTACGGTTGACCCTGACAACGGTGGTTGGGTAAAAAGTACCCGCTCGATCTGAGTGGCTATTTCATTGATGCGATTATGGTCGATGTCGGTGATCGATGGGGTTTCTGCACACCAGTGAGCAGCGTGCGTGGTATCAATTTGCAGCGTATCTGCAAGCGTCAGGCATTGATCGCTGTAGTGCCAATGGCTGCCTGCAGATATCTTTGTATTAAAGTGATCAAGCGTGGTGACTGCGTTAACCGGACCATTCGGAATGGTGTCGTTACCTATACAGCACAGTCCATTGTTACCTTGCAAATAAAGCGAACTGCTAAACACCGCAATAATATCGCCGCCCTCTGCATCCAATACTTGCGCTGCAAACTCACCCAGTGAAGTCATTTGAGCAACAGTGCTGATGAAAGAAGACTGTCCGATGCTGATCAGGCAGCGTGCTGAATTATTGCCGCTGCCAGTTCAGCGGCACCACTGTTGCTGCTGCAAATAGTCACACCGGCGTCTGTGAGTGCGTTGCGTTGAGACTGCAGGCCCTGCGGGTCTGAGTCGGTGCCACAGACAGAGGCAATTACCGCTGGTGTGTCTGCCGATGTGCTGTTGTTTGCTGCTCTGTGTTGTACCAGTGTTTCAACAATGGCCTGTGACGGGTTTTCGTGCGCACCGTAGCCAAGCACAATATCCAGCAATATCACTGCAACGGTCTGGTCATTCAGCGCGTTGTTAAGTGCATCAACTCTGACCACGGGTTCCATCATCGGGTGAGGTCTGCCGACGGTATATTCATCTGCGCCAAGGTCGAGAATACAATGTTTACCGGCAGCATTGTCAGCGATATCTGATGTACCCGCCGGTGCGTTTGATGCGGTTGCGAGTCCGGCATTCTGTAGCGCCAGTTGTGTTTCTGTGCAAAGCGTACCACCGCTGTAAAGGCCGCATATTTTGTTGCGTCCCTGGCCCACAGATGAAGCCATAGTTGTAGCGAGAGACTGGATATCATGTTCGGGCAGTGAGCTGTTACTGGCAAGCTCCGCTGCGTGGCGAAGGTTTGCTGCATATTGAATACCTTCTGGTACATCAGTTTCACTGTAGCCGAATACACAGGCAATAACTTTCTTTCCGCACGAACCAAGCTTTTCAAACACCTGGGCTGCAGTATCTGCTCCGGGTGGTTTGCTGATTAATACAAT
This sequence comes from uncultured Granulosicoccaceae bacterium, assembly GCA_937931165.1. Classification (GTDB taxonomy): domain Bacteria; phylum Pseudomonadota; class Gammaproteobacteria; order Granulosicoccales; family Granulosicoccaceae. Next base: position 127,779 of record CALHCI010000031.1, on the reverse strand, counting down.
CTGTTCAACACTGTCGTCTTTGGCCAGCAGATCAATGGCCTGCAGCGTAGAGATAGCACCCACCGCATCACTCAGATCACGGCCGCCAACGCCAATACCGTGTTTAAGATTGCCACCTAAACGGCCCAGCAGTACGGCAAACTCCTGTAGCCCGGTACCGGATGCTGCAATTGCAGCAGTAGTGGCCGGCGCACTGAGGTGGCTAAGAGAGTTTGCAAAGGCCAGTGGCGTACCGTTTAGATAAGCGGTGCCGCAGTCCGGCCCCATCACAATCAAATCGCTGGCGCGTGCCTGCTTTTTAAGTGAGGTTTCATCTTTAAGGCTGACATTGTCACTGAAGATCATTACGTTCAGCCCGGCATTCAATGCGTTGCGAGCTTCACGCGCAGCATAGCTTCCCGGTGTTGAAATCAATGCCAGGTTAGCGTCCGGGTGCAGGCTGAGTCCACCACGCAGCGTGCGTGCCTTTGCTTCACTTTTTGCAGAGGTCAGTGCACCTCCTTCAAGTGACTTATTGGCATGGGCCAGTGCCCGGTTAGCGCTGCCTTTACCGTCAGCCCGCAGTGCAATGACAAGGTCATTAGGGCTGGCGTTTTCACCGGTGGCATTGAGTACACCGGCGTCCTGCATTATTTGCAGGTTTGACGGTGTGCCGATCATTAGCACCGCCTCTTCAATACCACCCATGGCCGCAATCTCTGCGGACAATCGCATCAGCGCTACAGAGTCGAGGTAAAACCCTTTGCGTACTTCATTAACAATAGTGCTCACGATGCAGCCAGCCTTTCAGAGAGTGCAATACAGGCTTGTTCAAAACAGCCGAGTGGTGCGTTAACCACTCCGGCACCCACCTGACCAATACCGGGTTCCTTGTGTGCGATGCCGGTATTAATGGTGGGTGTGATCCCTGAATTAATCACTTTGCAGATATCGATACCTGAAGGAACACCGGCAAAGTCGAGCGCAGGTATGGTCCACTCAGGATTACGTGCACAGGTAATTTCTGCCATCTGGTTGGTGTAGGTTACCGCATCTGCAGCGCCACCGGCCCCGACAAACCCTGCAACGGCCGGTGATGCGGCCATCGCAAAACCGCCCAGTCCGATGGTTTCAACAATGGTTGAATCACCCATATCCGGGTTGGCATCGTTTTCAGTAAAGCCCGGGAAATACAGACCGCGCGGCATTTCAACCGGTGCCGTAAACCATTGATCACCGCAACCACTGACGCGAATACCGAATTCGGTACCGTTGCGGCACATAGCCGTGACGACCGAAGCGCCGCCGATGTCACGTACCGGATCCATGATGGCTTTACCCATTGCCATGGCAACGTTCAGGAAGAACTGATCATTGCCTGCGATAAAAGCCAACGCTTCACTGACCGTGTCCGGATCACCGACTCGTGCCATGGTGGGTGCAATCTCACGCAGTAGTAAACTGGTGCACGCGACATTGCGCTGGTGCATTTCATCACCCATGGAAAGCCCGCGTGAAATGATATTTTTTAAACCGATTCCGTCACACGCCAGCAGCGTATCTGCCATTAGTGGTCCGAGTGTTGATTCAAGCCATCTGAGGCGTTCCAGTACAGATTCATCGTTACCGCCAAAGCGCATGACTTTGCCAAGCCCTTCATTGATGGCGCAATAACTTTTGTTACCGAAGGTTTTGTTTTCTACCACCATGAGCGGCATAGACTGGGTAACAATGCCGGTCATTGGACCGACGGCATCATGGTGATGATTGGGTTCAAAGGTGATTTTATCGCTTGCCGCAAGTTTAAAGGCTGCATCGAGATTTTTCGCCCAGCCTTCCAACACAATGGCCCCTGCAATTGCGCCCTGCATCGGGCCGCACATGTCCTGCCATTCGATCGGTGGCCCTGCATGCAGAATGATGTGATCACCAAGCTCTTCAATACAGTCTGCTGCAAGCTGCACATCCGTTAGTACCGGATCGGCGCTGTGCATGCGCTCCATTGCCTGTGCGTTGGCGTTGTTTACCAGTTCGGCAATACTGCCGTTACTCAGTTGCTCTGCTGCGGCAAGCGCCTGAATATTTTTTGAAGCCGGCGGCCGCCAGTCCAGTGCAGAGGCGGAAAAACCCTGAGACTGAAGGTCGTCAACAAAACCCTGTAAGCCAACACCAATGACTTTTGGTCCGGTGTCCAGTAAATCCCGTGCAGTCATATTCAACTGGCCATTTTGGTAGCGTGCCGTTCGTTGTTGTACACCGCCAGTGCCGCATCAACGCCTGCCCCGGGAGCTGCACTGTGACCATTGCGACGCAGTGTCATTTCAAGTGCCGCCAGACACGCCAGTACGTTATCTTTACGACAGCCGAAGCCCATGGTACCGATACGCCAAATCTTGCCGTGCAACGGACCGAACGAGGTACCGATCTCTATGCCGTAGTCGCTGAGCATTTCGCCGCGAACCTTATCACCTTCAACAGTTGATGGAATATACACACCGGTGACGTTAGGCATTTTGTTGTTAAGATCACCAAACACTTTTAGATCCATGGCACTCAGCCCGTTGACCAGTGCTTCACTGGTCTGGCTGTGTCTGGCAAAACGTTTGTCCCAGCCTTCCTTTAATACGATGCGTGCGCACTCACGTGCAGCATACAACATGGAGGTCGCTTCTGTGTGATGATTGAGGCGTGCCGGACTCCAGTAATCCATAATCATCGAGAGATCAAAGTAGTTGGACTGAATCATTTCACCATCGGCGGCTTCGTAGTCGTCGGGTCGAATGCCCTCTTCAATGTGCTTGCGTGAACGTACCAGTGAAGCGATGCGATCATTGATTGTTATGGGGGCGATACCCGGCGGGCCGGACAGGCATTTCTGCAAACCTGCAGTGACACCGTCAATCTGCCAGTCGTCAGTGAGCAGCGGCATGCCGGTAATCGAGGCGGTGGCATCGACACAGATCAATACATCATGGGCGCGACAGATTTTACCGATCTCATTCAGCGGTTGCGCCATGGTGGTGGAGGTATCTCCCTGCACACAGGCAAGTACTTTAGGCTGATGCTTTTTGATGGCGTCTTCGATTTGTTGCGGTTCGAACACCGTGCCCCATTCCGTATGGATGGTGACAACCTCGGCGCGGCAGCGGGTGGCGATTTCACTGAGCAGATGCCCGAAACGTCCGAATACCGGTACCAGAATTTTATCGCCTGGAGAAAGCACTGATACCATCAGCGCTTCAATACCGGCGCGTGCTGTGCCGTCTACCAGCAGTGTCCATTCGTTTTGGGTGCAGAAAATACCGCGATACAGAGACATGATTTCATTCATGTTCTCGGTAAAGTGCGGGTCAAACTGCCCCAGCATCGGCATTGACATCGCGTTTAACACGCGCGGGTCTACCTCTACCGGGCCCGGGCCCATCAGGCGCCTGACAGGCGGGTTTAAATCGTCGAAGAATTCTTGCATGTCACACCGTGCCAAAGGCTAATTTCATACATCATAATATGAAGTACGGCGTGAATGAACCTAATATGTAAGCAGAAACCAATATGGCTGTGTGACATTTAGCGGTACAGCAGGTTTTTGAGAGTTGAAACCTGTGGCGGGTGTATTTGTGGTGTGTTGCCTGGAGCGACGCCGGCTCTTCAGTGAGCCGCGACGCCCTGGATTGTGCAAGCCAGTCGCCTGGTATTACTGGCCGTTTGCGAAATCAAACATGGATTGCATTGGTCTGACCTCTGGCTGATCGTTCTGCAGCAATCCGCCATCGTCATTCTGTACGCCGCACACCGGTAAATCCGCTTCGACAATAGTGGTGTCAATGCTCATATTGATCGTAAGTGTCAGACCGTCTTCAGTGAAAGACATTGCCAGTGTGTTGCTGCTGGCGGCGATTCGGCCCACATCACCCGCTTCGTCCCGGTATCGATCATTGCCGATGTGAGTCATGTTACTGGTAATCTTGTCGAGACAGTTCTGTGTGTCGCTCATCATGTACATCGTTGAACGCATAGGATTTTCGTTGCTGTTGCTGAGCACCAGATAAAAATCACCGGTCGGGAGGTTGACGGTGTTGCCGTTTCCATCTGAAATTGTGGATGCGTGCCACGTACCGTCCATACCACCGGGTGGAGGGACAGCGGCTGCGAGGGCTGGTGAGTTATCAGAACCGCCACATGCGGACAGTGTCAGGGTACCTGCCAAGGTACAGGCGAGGGCGACTGGAAAATACTTCATTGCTGACTCCTTTTGCTTAAGTAAACTACTGCAAGGAATGGCGGCAGCAACCAAACGCCTTAAAGTACTCCGTGGTAAGTTTTTGACGGTTTTTAGGCCACTTAAGTGGATAAGTGCGAAGAGATTCACTGATGATTAAGATCAGACCGTAAATGTTGGTCAGTGATGCGATCAATATTTTCGAGTCTATTTTGGTAAACTATTTTGGTAAAACATCAATTGTTGTGCATTCGCAGCGCAAATTCGAACGCAGTGCAATGGCGCTTATGTAGAGGTACGGTTCAATGTGATTTGTGTGCCAGCCGTACCTTGTAGTGCTGCTTCGGCATCGTCAAGGTGAGCGATTACAGCGCGTTTGCCGCCACCGCGTAAAAAGTTGATACACGCCTCGACTTTCGGCCCCATGCTGCCATCGGCAAACTCACCATTGTCAAACAAGCTGACCACTTCATCGAGGCTGACGTCTGCCAGTGCCTGCTGATTGTCCTGGCCAAAGTTGATATAGACTTTATCTACCGCGGTTAGAATCATCAGTGTTTCAATGCCAAGCACATTGGCCATGTGGGCAGAGCTGAGGTCTTTGTCGATCACCGCTTCGACACCATGGCGGGTGCCGTCGGCATTGCGCACCACCGGAATACCGCCACCACCTCCGGCAATCACCACTGCACCACTGTTGGCGATGGTCTCAATCAGTGAGATATCTACAATATGTTTCGGGCGCGGTGAGGGCACCACATAACGCCAGCCTCGACCGGCGTCTTCTTTCATTGTCCAGCCGAGCTTTTGACCAATATCCTGCGCGTCGCGTTCGCTGTAAAAAGAACCAACCGGCTTGGTGGGGTTGGCAAATGCCGGGTCGTCGGGGTCAACTTCAACCTGAGTCAGCAGACAAACCACGTGTCGCGGGTTGCCGACATTACGCAGTGCGTTTTCAAGGTTCTGCATAAGCAGGTAGGCAATGCCGCCCTGACTGTGTGCGACACAAACATCCATACTCATCGGGGGCACTGCATCACGCGAGAGAATCTGACGCATCAGAATCTTGCCTACCACCGGACCGTTGCCGTGGGTAATCACCAGCTGATTGTCCCGGGTAAGAATCGGCAGCAGCGCGTTACCGGTTTTAACCGCAAACTCAATCTGCTGTTCCACCGTGCCGGGGCGGCGCGTCGGGTGAATGGCATTGCCACCGATAGCGATGAGTATGCGGTCTTTATTCATTCGAATTGCAGGCTCAAGGGTGGGTTTCAGGCATCGGGATTGAAGTCTGTCAGTAATCGCATCAATACTTGTACCGTCGCCTCTGCATCTTCAACGGTGATGTTTTCATCCGGATGATGACTGATGCCGCCGGTACAACGCACAAACAGCATAGCTATCCGGGTGAGGTCTGCCAGCGCCATGGCATCGTGGCCGGCACCGCTTGGTAATGACCGCAGCTGGTAACCCGAATTTGTTATTGCATGGCCAAGCTGCCCGTTCAGCCAGCTGTCACAGGTAACCCCTGCAGCCTGATAGGTTTTCTGCGCATCTATAGTCACCAGGCGTTTTCTGGCGATTTCATCCATGGCAGCGTAAATCTGTTGTTCTGCGTCATCACGAACGCTGTCCTGGCTGGAACGTAAATCGAGTGAAAAATCCACCAGTCCCGGAATCACATTGCCGGCACCGGGCTGGCACTGAATCATGCCTACCGTGCCGACCACATCAGGCAGTGACAGACAGATTTGTTCAATGGCAACAATGCATTCTGATGCGGCCACCAGCGCATCTTTTCGTAAGCCCATTGGCACGGTACCGGCGTGCCCTGCCATGCCGGTAACGGATACCGTATAGCGTGCCGCACCTGCGATGGCCGTGACCAGACCAACCGGCAGGTTTTCGCCTTCAAGCACCGGCCCCTGTTCAATATGCACTTCAACAAAGCCCAGAAACTCCTCAGGCTTGCGTTGTGCGCTGGCAAATTCTGACGGGTCCTGTCCAAACGCTTTCAATGCCTTGCCAATACTGATGTTGTCAGCATCGCGCTCGTCAAGTACTTCAGGTTTTAGGGTTCCAGCCAGCGCGCGGGAACCAAGCAGTGTCGATGGAAATCGCACGCCCTCCTCATCACAGAAACCGATAATCTCGACGGCATATGGCAGCGTAATACCTTGCCTGGCTAAAAGCTCCAGACAGACAATCGGTGCAACTACTCCCAGCGGGCCATCAAACTTACCGGCATCTCTTACCGAATCGAGATGCGAGCCCAACAACAAGGCGCGCTTGTCTGAAGACCCCTCCAGCCTGCCGATAATATTGCCCATGGCATCAGTGCGCACCTGCATGCCTGCGCTTTCCATCAGAATACCGACCAGCGCATTAGCCTGCTTGTGCTGTTCTGTCAGCGACAAGCGCGTGAGCTTGCCGTCTTCCTGTGAAATCTGTGCAAGCATTTCAATGTATTTCAGGACTTTGCTGCCCGCCTGAGAAGTCATGTTAATGAGCTCATGCCTGTGTATCGTGCTGAAGATAACCGTTAGGAGTTGGTAGCATCATATAGGAAATGTCTGGCGATGCGCTCTTGAAAACCCTGTGGTGTCTGTTTCGTCTGATTATTTGTCATTGGAAACAGTTGATGCGGTGATGCAATTGACGAGTGTACAGCCGGCAAGCAACGCGGATTGTTGTTCTGAACCAAAATCGGTAAGGCCGGCTTCAGTCATTTGTTGCAGCGCCCATCGAAACAACAACGGTTCACGATGATTCTCACGGTATTGTTGTATTGAGTCTTTCAACAAGGCAGGTGTCAGGTCTGAGGCAAACCCAATTTCACTAACAAAGCGGTTCAGGGCGGTGATCATTTGTTCGTCTGTAACGCGATTGACACAGGCGCCAGTCGCTTCAGTGGCCAGTTGTGAAACTAACAGTATCTCCATTAGCACGTCCATGGTTTCAAGCGTTGCTCCCATGTCTTTCTGCATCAGGATCATGTCAAACAGATGAGGTTGTTTATCTTTAACGAGATCTGCGAGCTGCGCTCTTTCGGGTTGACTTGATGATTCGAGCTGCGCCAGTGTGGTCGTCAGTGCCTCTTGTGTGATAATCATATCTGTGTTGCTTGTGTGCAGTGGTGGTTGACGATTTCAGCCATCACTTAACTGAATTTCCCCAACGATCTCCCGGTCTGCAAAACGACCTTCCAACTCATCGAGAAATTCGGTAGCGTCTGCTTCATCGGCAAAGACTTCTATGGAGATGATAAATCGACCTTCAACCGGTGCACCGGCGGGTTTTGATTCGGGTTTTACCTGCGGCTCAGGTATTTCATCATCTTCAGTGGTTTCTTCTGCTACTTCTTCTGGCTCTAGCTCTAGGGCTGGGGCTGGCTTTTTCTCTTTGGCAAGCCTTTCCTGTTCTTTTTTATAGTAGTCAATGCGTTCTTTAATGGTTGTTTCAAGCGCTTCGGATTCCATGCCAAGCAGTGAACTTTGATCCTGAAAAAGTGAAGTGAATTCCGCATCGATGTTATCCAGTACGCCTTCATTTGCTTTGATCATGGTGGCTCGCGCCTGTACACGGTGCTTTACACCGGTTACTGCTTCATCAACAGCCTTTTGCATGCTGCTGGTGCCACGTTTACCTTTTGTGAAAGACTCAAGGTCAGAGCGTGTCATAAAACGTTCTTTGTTTACGGCAGCAAAGTTGTCGCTTTGCTCTGCGATAAAGTCTTCAATCTCCTGCATACCGGCATCAACAATTTCGTCGCGAATTTCCTCTTTGCGACTTTTGATCTGTCGTTCAAGTGTCAGGCGGGCCTGCCGTGCTTCTTCACTGACTTCATCAATGGCGTCAAACAATTTGTTGATTTCTGCGGCCTGCTCTAACGCAGACTGTTTGGCCGCCTTTAATGATTTTTCACCGGCTTTAAGCGTTTTAACATCAGTTTCTGCCAGCGCAAAATCATCGTCAGTGGTGAGTTCCCGCTTGCTGCTTCGAATCTGCTTTAACAGATCTTCTTTCCACTCTGCAAAATTGGTGTCGGTGATCTTGCCGGTCAGGCTGATTTGTAGCTCGTTCATGAATACTCCGGGTTTAATGCATTGAACGTAACACAGAGATAACGCGATCGACGTCATCGGTATTGTTGTAGTGACTAAAGCTGATTCTCAATACACCGTCGTCAGTGTCTTTGACACCGGCTTTTTGTAGCAATCTTAGCGCGTAAAAGTGACCGTGTCCGGCAGCAATATCTTTTTCTGCCAGCGCTTTTGATAGTGCCGCGGAGGTCTTTTTGGTAGAAGTTAGCGCAACATTCGCCTCGCGACCGTCAACGGTATTTCTGCCATAGATACGTATTGGTAGATCGTTAATGCCTTCCAGCAATTGGCTACACAGTTCAGACTCATGAGCGTGCATCAGTCCTGAAACCTTTTGTGTTTTCTGGTAGAGGGAAAGATTGTCGGTATCAAAGTGGTGCGCATAGCTTTTCGTAAAATAATCACCTAACCCATCGAGTGCAGCGATAGCAGCGTGATCCGGTCCGGCGGAATCCAGTAATTTTTGCGGGTAACCATGGTTGAAGTAATGACACTGCGGGTCAATCGCTTTTAGAAGATTATCGGCAACGTACATGACTCCCAGATGTGTTGCATAGGTCTTGTAACTGCTAAACGCGTAGGCATCCGGCTGCAGTGTTGGAATATCCGGCCACTGATGTGGTGCGAAAGAAACCCCGTCTATGATTACTTTACTGCCAACAGCACGGGCTTTTTTAATGACTTCCTCAACCGGGTTTATCGTACCGACAATATTGGAACTGTGTGTCATGCACACTACTGCAGTTTTCGGGCTCAGCAGTTTTTCAAAGTCATCCAGTTCAAGCTCGCAGGTTTCAGGATTAATTGACCATGTCTTGAGTGTGGCCCCCTGTCGCTGGCAAAGCCGCTCCCAGGCACCGATGTTAGCTTCATGATCCTGATCAGTGACAATTACTTCAGAGCCACTGCTCACCAGTGAGGCGCAGGCAAATGCCAGCGTGTTGAAATTTTGTGTGGTTGAGGCACCGAGTGTGAGGTTACCAACCGGGACCCCGAGCAGGTCAGCCATCGTCTGCCGCCCGGCATCCATCTGTGTACCGGCGGTTTTCAGAATCTCACACTCGCCATAGGGCTGGACTTTGTTAACCCGGTAAAAGTGCATTAGTTTGTCAAGTACTGCCCCTGCCACATAACTGCCGCCGGCGTTTTCGAAGAAGGCGGTTTTCGCCGCCAGTGGTTCGGCAAAAGTCGGGAAACTGGCCCGGACAAAATCAGTGTCGAGGTGGTTGGATAACATGGTGTATCTCAAGGTTCAGTTACGCCTAATATACCGCACTTCTATGGTGTTTTAGTCACAGCCTTCTAAGCGTGTTTTGCAACCGAATGTCAGCGATCAAACATTCGGTTCGGGTGAGCTGCAGTCGGGTTTGATCACGCCATTTTGCTATACCTGCAGTGCCTGTTTACTGCGATACGCTGAAACGGTATCGGTGGGCGTCAATAGTTTGTATGTGCCCGTTGGCAATGCCCTATACGACTTCAGGCGTTATTCCGCGCTTGATTGTGGTGTACAACCAGTCTTTCAGATCTTTCCAGTGTGGGAAGGGTGTGGTAAGAGGGTAGTCAGGTGGGGATTGTTGTTACTTTTGAAGAAATGACAGGTCCCTGCCATTAAAGGGTTAAGTCTTATCGATGATACGAAAACGGGGGCAACAGATGGATCGTCGACGATTTCTAAAAGCGACTGCTGCCGGGCTATTTGCAGCGCCGTTTTTCAGCTTATACGGGTATGCAAAGGACGGTACCGACCGAAACTTATCGCGGCTTGCTCATAAAGATGGCGATAGTCTCGACCTTGCGCCCGGGCTAACTTATACCGAGATTGACCGAAACGGAAATACTCTGGGCGACGGTTTCTTGAGTCCCGGCCGACCGGATGGAATGGGTTGTTTTACCGACCAGTCCGGCCAGGTAATACTGATGCGGAATCATGAGATTGATTTGGACGATCATGGCTCTCACGATGGTCGCGGCGCTTATTCATTACAGGAGGTGCCGGCAAATGCGTATTCAAAAACGGATCTGGGTGGCGTTTCCCGACTGGTACTTGATCCTTCCACACTGGCAGTTACAGAAAGTAATATGGTGTTGTCAGGTACTCGGAATAATTGTGCGGGCGGCATTACGCCGTTTGGGTGGTTGTCATGTGAGGAAACCCTTGAGCGGCATGGCGGGGAAAATCACGGTTATGTATTTCTTTGCGATGTGTCTGCCGGTTCGTTGCAAACACCAAGACGAATCGATGCTTATGGGCGTTTCGTGCATGAGGCTGCAGGGTATGATCCTGCAACGGGTCGTTGTTATTTAACTGAAGATATCGACAAAGCCTGTTTGTATCGGTTTCTGCCGAAAAACCCTGAATCTCCGTTTGACGGAAAACTGCAGGCGCTTCGTATCGTCGGGACTGACACTCTTGAGGCATCTGAATTGGCGGTCAATAAACCAATGCCGATCGACTGGATTGATGTGCCTGATGCAATGGCGGGTATCGATGTTAGCCGTGACTCACAGGCTTCGGGTGCAGCTGTTTTTGTAAGAGGTGAAGGTTGCTGGTTCGTTAACGGAATGCTGGTGTTTGCTGCAACTGAAGGTGGGCCGAAGGGTAAGGGGCAGATCTTCAAATTGGATGATAACGATGAGAATCCCGCGTTAACCCTGTTGGCGCAATCGGACGAATCAACAGATCTTTGCCATCCTGATAACCTGACCATATCGCCGTCAGGTGATATCTACTTTGCCGAAGACAATGATGGGGATTGTCTGATCCAGCGATTGTCGGTTGATGGCACGTTAACGCCCGTTGCCAGAAATCGCGAAAGAGGCGAGGAAATAGCCGGACTATGTTTATCCCCTGATGGCCGGGTTTTATTTGGCAATATCCAGGAGCCCAGAATTACGTTTGCGATAAGCGGATTTTGAGTATTTCATTCGCTGCAAATTAGTGAACATATCAGCGGATGTGAAGACGATCAATTAGTGGTGCAATCACCATAGATCAAACCGGTGGCAGGCTTCTATTGCTTGCATTTATCTGCGATTTTCTATGTAGTGCAGTGAACCGGAGGTCTTAATGTCACACCGTTTCTCACCCAAAATAGTCCCTGGAGTTCGACCGGATAACACACCGGACGATAACGACCGCGTCGAGATCGGGCCGACGCCGCTTGCCTTCGATGAGTGGCGTGCTGCGGGCCTTGAGTGTCCGGACTTGCCAATGATGCGGGAGCATCGCTGGCGCCGACTGACGGATGCCATTGTAGCGCGGGATCTGGCCGGGTTGCTGATGTATGACCCGCTCAATGTGCGCTATGCCACGGATACCACTAACATGCAGTTGTGGTGTGCGCATAACCCTTGTCGTGCTTGTCTGTTGCTGGCTAATGGCCATATGGTGCTTTGGGAATATGGTGCGCTGGAGTATATGTCGCACTTTAATCCGCTAATCAGTGAGGTACGTGGTGGCGGTTCGTTCTTCTATTTTGCAACAGGTAACCGCACTGAAGAAAAAGCAGCGCTGTTTGCAGGCACCATTGATGAACTGCTTCGTGAGCACGTGGGTTCTAATCGTCGCCTGGCAGTGGATAAAATTCAGATCAGTGGTCTGCACGCGTTGCAGGCCTGTGGTATTGAAGTCTGTGACGGTGAAGAAGTCACTGAACGGACACGTGCGATAAAAGGTAACGAAGAAATAAAAGCGATGCGTTGTGCGATGCATGCCTGTGAACAATCCGTGGCAATGATGCGTGAGCGTACCGTACCCGGTATGACAGAGAACGATGTTTGGGCAGAGTTGCATAAAGAGAATATCCGCCGTGGCGGTGAGTGGATTGAGACGCGAATTCTATCCAGTGGTGCGAGGACCAACCCGTGGTTTCAGGAGTGTGGGCCGCGAGTGATTCAGAACAACGAACTGCTGGCCTTTGATACGGACCTGATTGGTTGCTATGGCATGTGTGCGGATATTTCACGTACGTGGTTTATCGGTGATGGTGAGCCGACCGCAGAACAACGCAGGTTACACAAGGTTGCCTATGATCACATCAGAGAGAACACGGAAATATTAAAACCCGGATTAGGCTTTCAGGAGCTGACTACGCTCGGACATCAGCTGCCGGAGGAGTTTATGCCGCAGCGCTATGGCTCAAAGTATCACGGTGTGGGCTTGTGTGATGAGTGGCCATCAATCAAGTACGCCGTTGACTATGAAGAGCGAGGTTACGATGGGGTGCTTGAGCCCGGTATGATGCTGTGTGTCGAGGCTTACGTGGGTGCGGTGGGTGGCTATGACGGGGTTAAACTTGAAGATCAGGTATTGATTACCGACAGTGGTGTTGAAAACCTCACGCTTTGTCCGTTTGATGAACGGCTGACATGTTAATTCTTTAACCAGAATATGGTGAAAAAATGATTAAAGTTTGGGGCAGGGCGAGCTCGGCAAATGTGCAGTGTGTGATGTGGTGTCTTGCGGAGCTGGATTTGCCGTTTGAACGCTTCGATGCCGGATTAATGTATGGTGTTAACAATACTGATGATTATCTGTCGATGAATCCGAATGGTACGGTGCCGACAATAGTTGATGGTCTGGCAGGTGATAACACTGAACCACTCTGGGAGTCAGGTGCCATCGTTCGGTATCTGGCCAGTGCTTATGGCGAAGACCCTTTCTGGCCCTCTGATCTGCTGCGGCGAGCCAATGTAGATCGCTGGGCAGAGTGGGGTAAGGTTTCGGTACAGACGAATTTTAACGGCCCGATCTTCTGGCCGGTGGTGCGTTCGCCTGCAAGTGGGCTGGACCGGGAACAGCTTAAAAAGTCGATTACATTATTTGAAAACAAACTGGCTATCGCTGACAGCCGGCTGGCAAATCATACCTATCTGGTTGGAGATGATCTGACGCTGGCGGACATTCAGTTCGGTCATATTCTGTATCGCTACTTTGCTTTGGAAATAGATCGGCGGTCGTTGACCAATGTCAGTCGGTATTACCAAACCCTGTGCGCGATGCCTGCTTATCAGCAGCATGTGATGATCAATTTTGATGAGCTGCGATCCGTCTGACGACCGGTCACTGCGTTTGGCTTCAGTAGTGTACAGCCGTTCCATGTTTTGACTGGTCTGCTTGCGTTGCCGGCCTTGTTAAATACAATAGTGATTTAACTCAGCACCGGATTTACGTTCCGGCCAGTTGGAGACACAGATGCAACCAGTCATTGTTTGCGCACTGTACAAATTTGTGCGCGTCGAGAATTTTCAACGCCTTCGTGAGCCATTGCTTAATCTGATGCTTGAAAATCGTGTGCGCGGCACGCTGCTTCTCGCCAGTGAAGGCATTAACGGTACCATTGCAGGGCCACGTATTGCGACAGATGTTGTACTGGACTGGCTACGCGGGCAACCCGAGTTCACTGATCTCGAATGCAAAGAATCCATCCACAAAGAATCACCGTTTAAACGATCGCGAGTAAAGCTTAAAAAAGAGATTGTTACCATGGGGGTTGAAGGGATTGACCCAACGCTCTCGGCGGGTACTTATGTTGAGCCCGAACAATGGAATGATTTAATCAGTGATCCGGATGTACTGGTGGTTGATACCCGCAATGACTATGAGTGCGAAGTAGGTACGTTTGAAAATGCGCTCAATCCGAATACCGAAAGTTTTAGAGAGTTTCCCGCTTATGTAAAGTCGGCGTTATTGCCTGATGAGAACAACAAAAAGAAAAAAGTAGCGATGTTCTGCACTGGCGGTATTCGATGTGAGAAATCGACCGCGTATTTAAAAGAGCAGGGTTTTGAAGAGGTTTACCACCTGAAAGGCGGTATTCTGAAGTACCTGGAAAAGGTGCCGGAAGCCGATTCTCTGTGGCGTGGTGAATGTTTTGTGTTTGATGAACGTGTCACGGTAAACCATAGTCTTGAAAAAGGCAGTTACGATCAGTGCCATGCCTGTCGCTATCCGATCACTGAAGAGGACAAGAACAGTGAACATTATATTCCAGGGGCGAGTTGCCCGCGGTGTTTTGACAAAGTCAGTGATGAGCGGCGGCAGCGTTTTCTTGAGCGGGAAAAGCAAATGCAGCTGGCGCGGGAACGCGGGGAGACGCATATGGGTGAGGAAGCGCGGGTGGCGTTGTTAGAGAAGCGTACTGAAAAACGTAGGGGATAGTTGTTGGTAGTGGAGTTTTAGAGGGTGCGAGCGGGATTTTATTACCCTCCCCAGCGCTTAGAGCTGACCCTCCCGGACGGAGGGTGAGTGGTTATGAGCTTTTAGCGCAATCTTTATATTGCCTAATGCGTCATGCTGTAAATCATATAGTTAACGCCAAGGCGGTAAGCGGTGGAGGTGTACTCTGAAGCGTACTCTTCCATGTCTGCATGTTCCCACGCATCACCGAGATCAACGTTCCAGTTAATCATCACCATCACCCGGCCTTCGTCATCCAGTATGGCGCGCCAGGCGGGTTCTTGTCGTGACAGGTTGCTTTCGATAACACCGCTTGATTTTGTCATTGGACGTTCCCACGTAGCGCCGTTGTTTAAGCACAGTGCGCGCAGCCCGGGTATCTGTACGAAGTTTTCGATATCAAAGTGTACATGGAAGACTTCGTGGTCTTTGGGGATATCTACCACTTCGCGGTCGGGAAAGATTTTACCCATCCATTCCAGAAATTTGTCCCACTGGTAACCGCCGTGGAAATCATCAACCAGCAGAAAGCCACCACGTAACAGATATTCGCGCAGCCTGATCGCTTCAAATTCGGTGAACGATGCGAAACCTGCTTCGACCATATACAACGCCGGGTAATCATAAATGGCGCTGTCCATCAGTGAAATACTTTGCGATGTGTCGTTGGTTTCAATGCGTGTCATACGCTTTAGTGCTGAAATAAAGTGCGGGTCCGAGTCGGAACAGTCTGCCTGCCAGTGTGGAAACCCGACGTAATCTCCGAGTTCGTGAACGGCAATCGGATTGTCAGCAAAGATCAGTCGTGAAAACGTAAATTCGTGTTGTGGTACGGCTGAGACAACCAGCGGGCACACTGGTCTTTGCGGAGCAACGCAGATCCCTTGTTGTGCAGCTGCATTATTGCTCACCAGCAGTCCTAGCAGCGCTGTTGCGATTGTTGATACGATTTTATTTTTCATAAAACAGCCTGTGTCCGGGCGCGACTTGCGTATTGTAGGCAGCACACGGTTTAGTGGTGTTACACCGTCGATAGTTGCATTGCAAAATAGCATTTTGATCGGCTGGCGACGCTGTATTGACGCGCCGTTCTCGTGTGGTGTTTGTTGATGTGCAAGATTCGAGTCGATTTACCAGACATGCGCGTGATTCCGCAGGATTGGCGGTTTATTCAAGCATGTTGGCATTACCTGTTTCAGTGCTTATCAGACTTCACAGGTAGCCAGGACATTCTGCTCACCGCTGGTAACTCGCTCGTTATTGTACGGTGAAGATGCAGCGGCGGTTTGCCCGCCGCCGCATGGACTGTCGATTTTGCTAAAAGTTGAGTGAGATATCCCGGTGATCGGCATCACAGGCTGCAACATAAAGTGCCTGATCTTTGCTGAGGCGGGTTTGCTGCCTGATGCCAATGGTAGAGCGGATTGTCGATTCATATTCCGCGACTGGTGCAGCCAGGGAGTTTGCCGCAGCATCACGCCATTGCATCTGTTCGTCGTACTCGATCTGTGCCTTGTCGAGTGCCTTAAGTGCTTTCTCAACACTTGGCTTTTTGGCTTTGACAGCTTTACGCGCTTTTGAAATTTCACTTTTGATATCGGAGGCACCTTCAACATCACCAAACTGCTTGCTGGCGGCGGTCAGGATATCAATAGAGTCTTCCGGCTGATTGTTTTTAACATGCTCGATCAACGAAGCGATTTCTCCGTCCATTGCTCTCAGCGCCTCGGTACTGGCGAGGGTTGCCTGAAGCTCGGCAATGGGTGAGTAACCTTTATCAGCTGTTCTGCGATACCGGGTTCGCAGGTCGCGTTCTTGCTGTTGCAGTGCGGTGAAGTCGGCTCTGGCCTGATCCCAGTTATCCGGTACTGTCGCTTCTACGTCGGCCTTTGCCTGTGTCAGTTCCTCGATATGCGATTGCAGCTTGTCACGGGTAGCGTCGGTGGCATCGTCCGGCAGCCTTCTGAGCTCGGTACTGAGTTCTTTGATTTCATTGTCATATTGATTGGCAGCGGTTCTGATGTCGCGAACGGTTTCGTGTAGCGGCCTGAAGCCATCTGAAGCGGTGTCAATATTAACGGCTGCTTCGTTTGACTGAGCCAGCAGGTCGAATGTCTTTTCGGCTTCGTCAAAACTACCTTCTACCGACTTTGCAAGCTTGGATGGCAGAATGCTGTAGTCAAGACCACGTGCTGTACTGATCGCATCACGAAGTTGTGATCCGTTGTCGGCAAATTGCCCGGTAACGTATTGTTCAACACAGTGCTGCAGCTTAGGGTTACGTGGCGGCGGAGCGGTTTCTGCAGTGAGCTGCAATCGCTTTGGCAGGTAGTTAACCAGTTGTGGATAGTAGCCGACAATACCAAGTGCAATAATTTGCAGCATGATAAAGGCGATCACCCCTTTATACATTTGAATGGTTTTAACTGCCGCCGGTGCAACGCCGCGCATGTAGAACAGTGCAAAACCAAATGGTGGTGTCAGGAATGATGTCTGAATGTTCAGTCCGATCATGACACCAAGCCAAACTGCGGTAATGTTGGCAGATGGGTCGGCAAGCAGTATGGGTGCGACAATCGGTACCACAACTACAGCAATCTCGATAAAATCGAGAAAGAACCCAAGTACAAAAATCACTGCCATTACTATAATAAACTTGGTCCAGAAACCACCGGGCAGGGCGTTTAAGTAGTCTCTAACCAGTTCTTCACCACCGAAGGCGCGGAAAGCGGCAGTTAGAACGGCTGCACCTAACAGAATGATAAATACCAGTGAGGTGGTCTTGGCGGTTTCGATCATCACTTCGTACAGCGTGTTGTCAATACGCATGACGCGTATACCGCTCCAGATTAAGGAGATTAACAGTCCGGAAACAGCGATGATTGACAGCGTAATACCGAGGCGATCGTGATCGGTTTTAATGTCTTTAATGTTGTTGTCGAACATCATCAGAATAATGCCGATACCGATCAGTGAAATGGTCGCGAGTATGGCAGGCAGGTACTGACCGCGACCACCACGTTTAAGTCGATAACCGGCCATTAACAACGCACCGGCAGCACCGATGGCACCCGCCTGGTTCACGGTAGCAATACCGCTGATGATTGAACCAAGTACCAGGAAAATAAGCGTCAGTGGCGGTACCAGCGTCGCGAATACCTGACCGAGAAATGCTTTGTCGTAGCCGCTTTCGTTGTGTACTGCAGGTGCGCTTTTGGGTCGAATTAACGCGAAAACCAGAATGTACAGCATGTACAAACCTACCAGCACCAGACCGGGTACAAAAGCGCCGAGGAACATTTCACCGGCACTGGTGGAGCTGACGTCAAATTCCGACGGCATGCTGATTTCACCGGTAGACACCTTGTATAACGCTTTACGTGCAGTACTGGCCTGATCGGTGGCACTGGCAAGTTGGTCGGCAAGAATAATCAGTACGATTGATGGCGGTATTATCTGCCCCAGCGTGCCTGATGCGGCAATAGTGCCGGTGGCCAATGAAGGCGAATAGTTGTTGCGCAGCATAACGGGCAGTGAAATCAAACCCATCGCAACCACGGTAGCCCCGACAATACCGGTAGTGGCTGCCAGTAACGCACCGACAAATACCACGGAAATCCCCAGGCCGCCTGGTACCGGACCAAACAGTTTCGCCATCGTCATCAGCAGGTCTTCGGCAATCTTTGAGCGCTGCAGCATGATGCCCATAAAAATAAACAGCGGAATAGCAATTAGCGTATCGCGTTCTACCTCCCAGTAAATACCGCGCAGATTGGTGACACCGGCAGAGAGCCATTCACTCGGCCCCCCTTGCGCAAAGTACGCATCAACATCGCCGCCGGCGAAGATAAAGCCACAGGCAGCGGCAATAGCAATAGTGAGGATTGCAGCACCCGGCAGCGCAAATGCAACCGGATAACCGGAACCCAGTGCGAGTGCCAGAATAATTAATAACAGCGCCAGAAAGATCAGTTCCACGAGTATCTCCTGCCTAGTGCGCTATTTCGGTAGCGACTTTTCTCGCACCGGGTAATCGACGGTAATCTGCACAGGACTCTAAAAACTGTGCAATGAACTGCAACAACATAGTGATGGCAAACACGCCCAGAAAGCCTGCCATTAAGTACTTGGTATACATACCGAAGCCGGATTGTGAGACTTCGTAGTTTGCCAGCGGCCCGTAGATAATGGCTGACTTGCCGCCCAGTCCGATAATGATAATGGTCCAGCACAGGGTAATACCAAAAGCGATAGCACCGAAGGCGTTAACAAATCCTTTGCTGCGTTCTTTCATGCCGGAGTAGAAAACATCGACGCGAACATGGCCTTCCTGCAACAGCGTATAAGCGCTGGCAAATAGAAACAGAGCGGCGTACCAGAAGCGAACAAGATCACCCATAAAGGCCTGTTCGTAACTGAATATAAAACGGGTGATAACGATGGCGAGTTCTGCAATAACAATCAGTATTGCCAGCCAGTGAAATCCGAGTGTGCGGGTGAATGCACCAAATATAAAACCGAGTAAAAGTAGCGGTAGGTGAACCGTTGGCCCGCGGTAGTGCGATCTGCCAAGGTCTTTAGCCATTTGCTCACTCACCACGTGTGGTAACAAACCTTCGACGCGTAAAAATGAAATTGCCATATCGGCAAGACCGATAAATAGTACTGCCCAGAATAATGATCTGACCAGATAGGTGTTAATGGCAGTAATAGTGGTGGCGTCTTCTCTGATGCCGCGCTGTCGCCTGGTGACGTAAAGCCATGCAATGCCCAGTGCTGCTGCATAGATCAGCAGTTGTGCCCACGCTTGCCAGCCTCCTTCGGATGAAAACAGTTTTGCGACACCCGGCCATTTTGCCGCATGTACCAACGTGTTGTTTAGCAGATAAGCCACCAGGAAGGCTAACATTGCCCAACTAAACAAACGACTAAGCGTATCTGCTTTGGTCGCACTGACATTAAGTGCTTCGGGAGAGGCGTTTTCCATCCTGCTAGCTCTTTTTTAGAATGGGTGAAAACAAAACGCCGCGCGGAAGACTCCGCGCGGCATCGGAACGGGAGCAGCGAGTAGCTGACTACACCCGTGAACTACCGTACTAGATATCCAACACGCGGTTGCGTTCGTTGGAGAAGCCGACTTCAGCGATCTTCAGGTAGGCTCCCATCTCACGCAGATTGGCCTGGAAGCTGTCGTCGATCTTCGCGGCAAGTGCGCTGTGATCACGTGTTTCTTCAAACACTTCTGCAGCCGCTTCACCAAAGCTATCGTAGATTTCTTCGCTGAAGGTACGCAACTCGACACCGTGGTCGTTGACCATACGTTGCAGATACTCACCGTTGTTGGCAATGGCCTCTTCCGGCTGTGCTGCGTTTTCTTCCATACAGGCGGCTTCAATGACAGCCTTTTCCCAGCTGCTACGCTTGCCCCACCACTCGGCATTCATGCCGAAAGCAAGACCACCACCCGGCTCGTGCATACCCGGAGAGTAGTAGTACTTGGCTGCTTCGTAGAACTTCATGAAGTAGTCATTGTATGGACCAACCCACTCAGTTGCGTCAATGGCGCCTGAAACCAGGTTTTCGTAGATCTGGCCGCCCGGCAGAGATACCGGTGAAGCGCCCAGCTTGGCCATGACGTCGCCGCCCAGACCAGGGATACGCATTTTCAGACCCTTAAGGTCATCAGCGGTTTCAATTTCCTTGTTGAACCAGCCACCCATCTGCGTGCCGGTACCACCACAGGTCAGTGCTTTCAGACCGAATTCTCCGGAAAGCTCATCCCACAATGCCTGACCGCCTTTGAACTTGATCCAGGCATTCCACTCAGGGTTGGTCATACCGAAAGGGACGGCAGTGAAGTAAGCGAAGCCCGGGTGCTTGCCTTTCCAGTAGTAGTCAGCAGCGATGTAGGCCTGGCTGTTACCGCCGGCAACTTCGTCGAATACATCGAAAGCACCAACACGTTCACCGGCGGCGAAGTATTGCGTTTCAATTTTGCCTTCAGACAGTTCGGTGATGCGTGCAGCAAGGCGCTGCGCACTCAGACCCAGGCCCGGGAAGTCTCTTGGCCAGGTTGAAACGATGGTGAGCTCGGTTTTAGATTGAGCGATTGCCGGTGCTGCGAGGGTGCTTGCCGCTGCAGTGGCACCGGCCACCGCGCCGGTTTTCATAAAGTCACGTCTTTTCATTATTAGCTGATCTCCAACAGGTTATTTTCCAGGAACAGAGTTTCTAGCAATGGAGGCACGTTTCGCGTCGCGCGGACAACAGTGGAAACCGGCGGCGGGTAACGAATTGCTGCCCGAGAGTAACATTTTTTTACGCTTGTTGGATAACGGATTCGACGGGTTGAGGTCGGTTTCAGACTAACGCTATTGAAGCCTGATTGGCAGGGAACTTCTGGGTTACATGCTAGTACTGAGTGACAATTCGCAGATAAGTGTCCGGGTCTTTGATGAATGTCAGCGAACCTTCCTGAGGGAAGTGCATATCCTGAAGGCGGGATAGCCAGAACCGCAGTGCGGCGGTTTTTAGTGCATCGTGCCAGGCGACTTGTTCGTTGTGTTCGAATGGACGCAGTAACTGATAACCTTCAAGTAGTGCATTGGCGTTGCTGTCGATGACTTTGCCAGTGTCATCTCGACACCAGTCGTTGTAGACAATGGCCAGATCGTAAAGCATGCATCCGTCGCAGGCATAGTAAAAATCAATGATGCCGCCGATGGCGTCATTGTCGAACAGCACGTTGTCGCGAAACAGATCGGCGTGAATAATACTGCGTGGCAGCATATCAAGCGTTTTGGTTGCCATTGCATCGAGCAATAAGGCACGGTGATGGTTGTTGAGCTTTGGCAATACCTGCTGTGCGGTACGCTCACGCCATTGCACCCCGCGGGAGTCAGATCGCAGTGGTTGGTAGTCTCTGCAGGCAGTGTGCATTTTTGCCAGCATCTCACCGATCAGCCGGCAATCCTTTGGCCCGACTTCGGTTTTTTCACTGCCGGCAAGGCATCGCACCAGGGTAGCGGGCTTACCATACAGCGTTGATGTGTAGTTACCGCTGTCAGCCAATAGCGGTTCGGCGCAGGGCAATCGAGCGCTGTTTAAAAAGCTTAACAGCTGCATAAACCATTCGACGTCTTCGGCGGTTTCGTGTTCGACAATAGTCAGCACATAACGACCGGTATCTGTGTCGACAAAGTAGTTGGTGTTAGTGATGCCGGACTGGATCCCGCAATAGCTCTCGAGACGGCCTGTCGGGTACTGAGCCAGAAAGTCTTGCAGGTCATCCTGACTGATAGTGGTGTAAACGGACATACGCGGGACTGATTGTGCCTTTTATATATCCATCGAAATATCGTCATTAGCAAACACGGTATCCATGTCGACACCTTCGTAAAAGTCGAAAATTTTCTCGATAACCTTTTCCGGATCGTCTTCAATCACAAACAGGTCAAGGTCGGTCTCACTGATGGTGCCCATGGCCAGCATGGAGTCGCGCAGCCAGTCGACAAAGCCGTCCCAGAACTCGTGCCCGACCAGCACTACAGGGATTTTGCGTGATTTGCCGGTTTGAATCAGGGTAAGGATTTCGGCCATCTCATCGAGTGTGCCAAAACCGCCGGGCATCACTACGTAAGCTGATGCGTATTTAACGAACATCACTTTACGTGCGAAAAAATATTTGAAGGTGATGGCAATATCCTGAAACGGATTGCCGGACTGCTCAAACGGCAACTGGATATTCAGCCCGACACTAGCGGATTTACCGGCAAATGCGCCTTTGTTGGAGGCTTCCATAATGCCCGGCCCACCACCGCTGACGACGGCAAAACCGGCATCGGAAAGCTTGCGCGAGATCTCTTCTATTAATACGCAGTATTTGTGGTCGGGTGCAAATCGTGCCGAGCCGAATACGCTCACTGACGGACTGATGGCAGCGAGTTTCTGAAAACCCTCGACAAATTCGGCCATGATCTGGAAGATTTTCCAGGACTCCCGGCTTAGCGCATGATCGACATCTGCGGAATGCTGCAGTTGAGGTTTGCGTTTTATGTTTGGTCTGTCCATTTAATTCTGGCTTGTGTGAACTGTTAAATAGGTGCCGCGCAACTAACCGATAGTGGATGCGTCTGTAAATGGGGCCGGTTGGGAGGTACAAGAGCTACAAACTATTGTAACCGAATTCGACCCGACGCTTGCTCACCACTCGTTAACGATCAGCACGGAGGACTGTTCAATCCTTTGCCGGATCAGAAAATCCGTTGTGCAAGCAAATCACTACGCGATATGCTCGCTGCACTGACAAACAACCCGGGTAATCCCATGTCCGAATCGCCGCCCCTGATACTGGTCGATGGATCGTCGTATCTATTCCGGGCCTTTCATGCCCTGCCGCCACTGACCAATTCCGAAGGCGAGCCGACCGGCGCTATGCTCGGCGTGATTAATATGCTGCGCCGGCTGATTGAAACCTACAAACCGACGCATATGGCAGTGGTTTTCGATGCCAAAGGCAAAACCTTTCGCAACGATCTGTACTCGGAATACAAGGCAACCCGACCGCCAATGCCGGATGATCTGCGAGCACAGATTGAGCCATTGCACCGGATTATCCGCCTGATGGGATTGCCGTTGATCAGCATACCGGGCGTTGAGGCGGACGATGTCATTGGGACATTGTCCAGCCAGGCCACAGAAAAGCAGCAGAAAGTGGTCATTTCTACCAGTGATAAAGACCTGGCTCAGCTGGTTAACGAACACGTTACTCTCATTAATACAATGAGCCGCACTACACTCGATATTGAGGGTGTTGTGGAAAAGTTTGGTGTGCCGCCGGACCGGATTGTTGACTATCTGGCGCTGATGGGTGATTCCTCGGACAACATACCGGGGGTAGTTAAGTGCGGCCCCAAAACCGCGGTTAAATGGCTGAACCAGTTTGGCAGCTTTGAAGAGGTGTTAAATCGCGCTGATGAAGTTAAAGGCAAGATTGGTGAAAACCTGCGTGCAGCGATTCCGACGCTACCGCTATCGTATGAGCTTGCCACCATTAAACTCGATGTTGAGCTTGAGCAGGGTATTGATGAGCTGACCATAGCCGACGCGGACAACCCCGAGCTTAAAAAGCTGTTAAAACGCTATGAGTTCAAGGCCTGGCTGAACGAGCTTGAAGGCGGCAAAGCCAAGACTGAAACCACCTCACCTGCGGTGCCTGCCGCACCCAAAATTGAAAAACGTGATTATCAAACTGTCACTACGCAGAAAGATCTGGACGCCTGGTTTAAGAAAATTAAGAAAGCCGGCATTCTGGCCATCGATACTGAAACGACCAGTATTAACTATATGGATGCCGAGGTAGTCGGGCTGTCTTTCGCAGTCGATATGGGAGAGGCCGCCTACCTGCCGCTGGCGCACGACTATGAGGATGCACCGCAGCAACTTGATCGCGATGAGGTGTTAGCGCAGTTCAAACCTGTGCTTGAAGATGAAAAGATCTTAAAGGTCGGCCAGAACCTTAAATATGATCGCAATGTGTTGTTGAATCATGGTATTGAGTTAAATGGCATTGAGCACGACACAATGCTTGAGTCTTATGTATGTGATGCGGCAGCCAACCGCCATGATATGGATGCACTTGCCGGCAAGTATCTGGATAAAAAGACAATCCATTTTGAAGACATTGCCGGGAAAGGCAAAAAGCAACTGACGTTTAATGAAATCGAGCTCGACAAAGCTGCCGAGTATGCCGCCGAAGATGCCGATGTCACGTTGCAACTGCATAACGTGCTTTGGAATATGCTTGAAGCAGAACCCGCACTTTTAAAAGTGTACCGTGAGATTGAAATGCCATTGCTCAATGTGTTGTCGACGGTAGAGCGAACCGGTGTGGAAATTAACGCAGATATGCTTGCCAGTCAGAGTGATGAACTGGCCGCTGCCATTAAAGAAATAGAGGCAAAGGCGCATGAAGACGCCGGTCAGGAATTTAATCTGGGCTCTTCCAAACAGATTGGTGAAATTCTCTATGAAGTAAAACAAATTCCGGTGACGCGAAAAACACCCAAAGGGCAGCCTTCAACAGCGGAAGATGTTCTGGAGCAACTGGCCATGGAACATGCGTTGCCAAAACTCATCTTGCAGTATCGCAGTCTGAGTAAGCTCAAATCTACCTATACCGACAAACTGCCGTTGCAAATTAATGCTGCTACCGGTCGCGTGCATACGTCTTATCATCAGGCAGTGGCATCGACAGGTCGATTGTCTTCGGCTGATCCCAACCTGCAGAATATTCCGGTCAGGACCCATGAGGGGCGGCGTATTCGCGAGGCGTTTGTCGCACCCTCAGGTTACAAATTGCTCGCTGCTGATTACTCCCAGATAGAGCTTCGCATCATGGCGCATTTGTCGAATGATGAAAGCCTGTTGAATGCGTTTGCCGAAGGTCAGGACATTCACAGTGCCACGGCGGCAGAAGTGTTTGGTAAAACGCTTGACGATGTGGATGCCGATGACCGACGTGCCGCCAAAGCGGTGAATTTCGGGTTGATCTATGGCATGTCGGCTTTTGGGCTGGCCAAGCAACTCGACATACCGCGCGGGGATGCGCAGCAGTATATTGACCGGTACTTTGAGCGCTTTCCGGGGGTGAAGATCTATATGGATTCGACCCGGCTTAATGCCAAGCACCAGGGTTATGTGGAAACGGTGCTGGGCAGGCGTTTGTACCTTCCTGATATTAATTCCAGTCGCTACCAGATGCGCCAGTATGCAGAGCGCACGGCAATTAATGCACCCATGCAGGGGACGGCGGCAGACATCATAAAAGTGGCTATGATCAGAGTAGATCAGTGGTTGCGAGAGAGTCAGACTGACGCCCGTATGATAATGCAGGTGCACGATGAACTGGTGCTCGAGGTGGCGGAATCTGAAGTAAAGACCGTATCTAAAGAAGTGTCTGAAATCATGTCGCAGGCGGCCGAGCTTAGCGTACCGCTGGAAGTGGAAGTGGGTGTTGGTGACAACTGGCAACAGGCACATTAATAAGTTTTATACCGGCAAAGCCGGTTAGAGAATAATCATGACTGATGATGCAAACGGTCAGACGGTGGCTGCCAAGGCAGGGCATTTTCTGGATGTGCACAGTGGTGCGGTAACCCCTGAAATTCAGCCTTCAACCACCTATGCACGCGATGACCGGTACGATTTAATTAATGCGGCCAACGCCTATTCACGGGATGACAATCCGACGTTTGTGCATGCCGAACGAACACTTGCGGATCTTGAGCATGGTGAGGAGGCGTTGTTGTTTTCCTCTGGTATGGCAGCTATTGCCGCGGTGTTTTATACCTTAAGGCCTGGCAGCCACATTGTGGTACCCGATTCCATGTACTGGGGAGTGAAAGCCTGGCTACAGAATCATTGCGAGAGATCAGATATTTTTATGTCGGAATATGATCCCTGCGATGTGACGACGATTGAAACTGCCATGCAAAGTCAGAACAGCACCAGCATTGTGTGGGTAGAAACCCCCAACAATCCCTACCTGCATATCACTGATATAGAAGCGGCAGCTGATATTGCCCATACTGGTGATGCCATGCTTTGTGTGGACAGCACGGTGGCGACTCCCGTTTTTACCAGACCGCTTGATCTCGGTGCAGATCTGGTGGTGCATTCGGCCACCAAGTACCTCAATGGTCACAGTGATGTGTTGTGTGGAGCTCTGGTGACCCGCGAAGAACATCCGTTGTGGCAGAGCATTGTCACTGAACGACAGCAGGCCGGTGCATTGCCCGGAAGTTTTGAAGCCTGGTTGTTGTTGCGTGGGATGCGCACTCTTTATGTACGGGTAAAAGAGGCGACTGCCAATGCCATGCAGATTGCGGAATTTCTAAATGCGCACGCCTCTGTTGAAACGGTGTGGTATCCGGGCCTTAACAGTCATCCCGGGTATGACATTGCGAAACGTCAGATGCAGGGTGGCTTTGGCGCATTGTTGTCATTTGCTGTAAAAGACGGCAGGCAGGAAGCATTAAAAACGGCGGGTCGATTGCAGTTAATCACCAGCGCAACGTCACTCGGCGGAGTGGAGACACTGATTGAGCATCGTCACAGCGTAGAGCCTGAATCAAATGGCATCCCTGAAAATCTGCTTAGATTATCTGTAGGCATTGAACACGTTGATGATCTGATTGCCGATCTTGACGCGGCCTTGCCATAGTGCCTTTGTTGAGATCAGCCGACAGCCAGTTTGACCTGCTCGTTGATGCCGCTGAGCTGTTGCTCGATTGATCTGACCATCATACACGCGACATCCTGACCGGTGGCGCTTTCAATGCCTTCAAGCCCCGGCGATGAATTCACTTCCAGCAACAGCGGGCCGCGGCGGCTGCGGATAATATCCACACCTGCCACATCGAGTTTAAGTGTTTTTGCCGCCTTTACTGCCAGTGCTTCTTCTTCTGCCGTGATATCAGTCAGCGTGGCAGTGCCACCGCGATGCAGGTTGGCTCTGAATTCGCCGGGAGCAGCTTCGCGCTCAATGGCGGCGGCGACTTTGCCGTCGATCATAAAACACCTGAGGTCGCTGCCACCCGCCTCTTTGATATACTCCTGAACCAGCAGATTGGCTCGCAGTGATTTCATCGCGTTAATGACGCTTTCTGCGGCTTTGGTGGTTTCTGCCAGAACCACACCACGTCCCTGGGTACCTTCAAGCAGCTTGACGATTAACGGTGCACCGCCAACCATTTCGATAAGCTTTTCAGTATCGTTTGGCGAGTTGGCGTAGCCTGTGATCGGAATATCAAGCCCGTGTTTCTGCAACAGCTGCAACGAATAAAGCTTATCTCGTGAACGGGAGATTGCATCTGCTCTGTTAAGCGCGAATATACCGAGACTCTCAAAATGCCGTGTTAGCGCGCAACCATAAAATGTCATCGACGGTTTGATTCGCGGGATCACCGCGTCGAGGTCATTTAGAATCCGACCATCACGGTAGTGGACTGCCGGGTAGTCTGCATCCAGCTTCATGTAACACTGGCTGATGTTGAGAAACACCATCTCGTGTCCGAGGATTTCGCCGGCTTCAAGCAGACGCCGGTTGCTGTACAGATTCGGGTTGCTGGCAAGCACGCCGATTTTAAGTCCGGTGCCGGGATTGCGCATAGTCATGCCGTAAAGCAGTTCCAGCTGGTCCTCTCCACCGGTGCCGTGCAGATATCTTTCTTCGCTGTCTACCAGGATGCGGCCGCTCATCGCCTCACGACCGAGCAGCATACGAAAGCCCATGGCATCGCGATTGGTCAGTGTGAGTTGAATATCCCAGGTATGTCCGTTGAGGGTGACCGGTGTGCAGATAACAAAGCGGTTTTCACTGGTGCCGTTTGAACTTCGGACCAGTCGCCGATCAACAACGGGTGCTTCGCAACGTATGACGGCACGCCTGCTTTTCTGCAACGGATGAAGGTCAAAACGCACCCACTGCTCGCTGCTGCCACTGGCAGAGTTGCGTGTGAAGGGTTCAATATTAAACGCATGGATTGATGAGGTTTTGGCGCCTGAATCAACGCGAACCTTGACTGCGGCTACATCCAGTTTCGACAGACTGCACCACTCCTGAGCACCGACAATAAACTTCTTATCTGACATTTGTGATTGCTGCTGCGGCAGCGTCAATGGCATGACGAGAACCGCAACAAATCTCGATGACAATGAATTGTGATGGACCGCAAGTTTTGAGCCACCGTAATCAGATCTACCCCTTATAACACCACGGACATCATTACCAAACGTGGTTCGGGTCTATGCACTGGCGGGTTGATCGCGTAAAAAGACTAAGAGTTTTCCGGGGGGTTGTACGCGTGTAATGCTGAACGGTATGGGGGTACTCTGAAGGCATGTGGTTGGCGCATTTTTGAAATTGTTTCTACCAGGTTTGTTACAGAAAAAACGTCGTCCTTGTGGTTGATCACAATTCCGAATTTCGCTTAATCAAAAGTAAAAAAAGCATGGCTTGTTTCCGCTTAACGCAATTGGCAAGCAGTTATTCTCCGGCACGTGTTACAGACAAAAGAACACTCAATAAACGCGTATTTAGTGGTGTAACGCAACTTTGTGGCTATTCGGATAAACAATGACAATAAACACCGGTGTTGGCGGAAAGACCAAAGCTGTAAAGGACAAGTCTCAATGCAGTATCAGTTCTTTACTGGGCAGCGCTAGTAGCTTCCTAAGAAAAAAATACAGAAGTGCAAGAGATTTAAATGATGCGGAGTTTCTTTCGCTTTTCGATATTCCTGAAGTCAACGAAAGAATAGACAACGGGTTTAATATTAAAGCGACAGCAGCGCTGCTGAATCATTTTAGAGATCGTGTGCAGGACGGCTGGTTGAATCCACCAGAGCAGCTCATGGACCTTGCGTTTGATGTGCGATCTGCCAGTGATGAGGAGTTAATTGCGCGCGCCGAACTGGTGCTTGACTATGATCTTGAAGTCAGTGGCATACCACCGGAGATCAATGAAGTCGGTGAGATTGACTGGCAGCGAAATATTCTGCAAAACCGCGAATGGTTGTTTCGTATTAACCGTCATGGCTGGTGGCCGTTGTTGGGGCTTGCTTATCAGCGCACCGGTGATGAACGATACGCTAAAGCCTTTGCCCTGCAGTTGTCTGCGTGGATAAACAATAACTTCCCGCTCGACACCACTCAGGCGGACCCGCACATATGGGCTTCAGAGCAGGTAGCGCTCAGGCTCAGGGTGAGCTGGATTCCTGCTTTCGGTATGTTTTATCACTCGCCGTATTTCAACACGACTCGGAAACTTGAAATGTTGCGGTCGATTTTTGATCAGGCGCGGTTCCTCAAACAGTCGACGGCACAAAACGATCTTCTGCTGAACGGCGGGCTGGTTAGTGCAGGGGTGACTTTTCCGGAAATGAGAGAAGCCGGCAAGTGGCGCAAGACTGCGGTGCAGCGGTGTCGCGATTATCTTCGCGGCAATGAGCAACAACGACCAGATAACCTGTTGGAAGCAAGCGACAAATTGCACACGTCGACGCTTGTTGAGGCGACAGCCTAGCCTGGATATTCGCCATCAGACAAAATATCGCTTCACAACTCGCATGATCAAACCCGTCGCGTGGCGGGCCACGCTTCTCGCTGGATCATACGATCTGTTTTGCGAGGCCGCTGAATGGCGAATCCTCATGAATAGTCCACGCTAGAATCTGTGCAGCGGCCGTTGGCATAACGGCCGTGCTTAATACAAGGCGTTTTTAATCAGAACTGGTTAAGTTGTTTGCGTGCGTCGCGCATCAGCCCGGCGTAGCGTTTCTGTGCGGCAGCGTCTTCGCTGTCTTTGCCGAATCGCCCGGCATGATAGGCCGCCAGCAGTTGGCCGAGGGTGTTCTTGTGAATTGGCCAGTGTTCTGTCAGGCGCACAACGTAGGCCTCTGCCGTTTCGCCATTGTGTCTTGCAATACCACGTGACTCAAAGCTGCGGCACAGCTTTTCCCACTGCAGCTGACACAAATCTGACCGGTCCCGACGCAACAGACTCCACGGTGCCAGAATCAGTGCAATCCATACCAGCACCGCAGCCAGTATCAGCAGTACCAGTGTCAGTGCTCCAGGCTTTTGCAGTCCCAGTTTTTGCCACATTTCACTTTGACTGTCTGAATCAAAACCAATCACCATGCTTTGCCAGGTGTAGTTAACTTTGTCCCACTTCAGTTGCAGGGCTTTGACCAGTGGCAATTGTGCAATGGCATTGCGACCTTCGCTTCGCAGCACTTCACCAATGCCCTGTTCTATGCGCTCCGGTGCCACCGCAGCGGTTGGATCAAAACGCTGCCATTGCTCGTCAATAAATACCTCGGCCCAGGCATGTGCGTCGGACTGCCTGACGATCATATAGTTATCATTAATTTCGCCCCCCTGATAGCCGGTCACTACACGTGCTGGTATGCCTGCTGCACGCATCATAAACACAAAGCTGCCCGAATAGTGCTCACAAAATCCGCTGCGGGAATTGAACAGAAAGTCGTCTATCGCATCACCCTGCAGTTTTGGAGGCGAAAGTGTGTAGGAAAAATTTTCCTGATTGAACATGCGGAGTATCTGGTTGGCCAGCACGGCATCGTCCGGATAGGTACTGCGCATCTCTGTCGCCAGTCTGCGCGCTTTAGGATTTCGCTCGGTCGTGAGCAGATACTCAGCGCCGGGAATCGCGTTGGCAAAGAACCGGTCAGTAATAACGGACTCAGTACTGTAGCGAACCGGCCGGGTCAGTTTAATCAATGAATCCAGCTGCTTTTCTTCAGTAATAGCGGCAATCGTTTCGCGGGTATTGTTTCTCGTGATTCGCACTGGAAGTGATGCCGGTGCATCGAGTGCCGGAAGCCACGGATTGTGTGTTGGCTCCAGTGTCACAGTGTAGTTGAGGCGACTGGCAGGGGTGGCGTTTGAGCTTTGTGTTTGTGTAAACGTATTGTGTTTGGCGCGTGGCAGAATAAACCAGTCCCTGCCGTCGAAACCGCTGAGCACCGGACCGCGCCAGTAAAGGTCATACGGGGTGGGTGTGCGACCCTGAAACTCTACTCGAAACGCAACTGCATCTGACTTTGACAGTTCTGAAATACTTCCAGGTGACATACGTGATGATAACCCGGTGGTTGCGCCTCCATTGCCGGAGGTACCTTCGCCCCAGCCCGGTGAAGTGACTCTGGGCACGGCGACAAACAACAACATGGCAATTGGTATGGCCTGCAACAGTAGCTTTGCAGTGATATTAACCATAAACCGGATGTCGGTGATGGCGTAGCCACGCTGTAGCGTAAAGAGTGACAATCCAATAAAAAATATTGCCGGTATCGAAGAGATTGCTGCGGCAATTGATTGCCAGTAGAAAAACTGGGTCATCAAAAGGAATGCACTGAGTACCACCAGTAAACTGGCATCGTGACGCGAATTACTTTCGAGATACTTAAAGCCGACCAGTAAAAACAAAAAAGCAACACATGGGTCGCGATTAAAGATATGGCCGTAGTGCATCACAATCGCAAATGCGCCCACCAGCACCAGCGGTGTCATTATTAAAGTGGGTAGTGTTAGCCTGTTGTGTAGCGACGGTATAATGCGCCACAGTACCAGCAGCGTGCCGGGTAAACAGATCCACATTGGCAGGTGTAACAGCAGTGGTAGCTGCGTGAGTAGTACCGTAACACCAAGCAAGCGGCGTGTTGACTCCGGCAGGCCTGATTGGCTGACTGCACGCGTCATGACACGGTTGATCCAAACTTTGCAAGCTGCCTGAGGCAACTGCGCTTATGATCGGCGCCGAGTTGCGCGCGTTGGGTGTGCCCGTGCAGTTCAAGGCTGTACGGAATTGCCATTGCATCAGCACGTAAGATCCATGTGCAGAGTCGCGATAATTTCGGCTCTGTACCCTGCAGACTGGCGGTGGCAGACAAGCTTAACCGTAAGTCGTTGGCAACCTGACCGGATGAAAACTCTTTGCTGTACCAGCCACCACCTCTGGCGACGGTTTTCCATGCGACAGCACTGAGCGGGTCGGTTTCCTGAT
The DNA here is from genome assembly GCA_937931165.1 of uncultured Granulosicoccaceae bacterium. Lineage (GTDB taxonomy): Bacteria > Pseudomonadota > Gammaproteobacteria > Granulosicoccales > Granulosicoccaceae. The sequence continues at coordinate 95,707 of CALHCI010000031.1, read as the reverse complement.
AACGCTTGAGTTGCTGAAACTCGCGTTCGCCCTGCGACTGAGCCTGTGCTTTTTGGTTTTCGATGTAACCTGCAGGAAAGGCCGCCGCAGGTTTTTCCGGTGCCGGGTATACGTAGCTTGCAGAGGGCGTATGCAGATACCCCCAGCCTCGCCAAAGACCCAGCGGAAAGTCACTCGAGATTGTTAGGCGTCCCAGGCGATGTTCACCGCGCTGATTTGATTTAACGCGTAGCATGGCATTATTGTGTTGACGACTGCTGACATCAATCACATCACTTGCTCCGGACGCTGCAAGTGTCACGGAGTACCGGCTTTTACCTTTTTGATCAACAACTGCCACGGCGTATTCAATCGGGCTGCCTGCGAAAGTATCTTCCGACACGATCGATTGTATTGTCAGGCCGGCGAGGTTGAGGTAGGTAGACAACAGACACGAAGCAAACAAACCCACCAGAATAAAACTTAGCGCATAGCCCAGATTCAATCCGTAGTTCATCGATGCAAGGATCATCACCAGCGCGACAAAAACAAAAGCGATGCCCCGACCTGTGGGAAGAATGTAAATCCGCTCGTGCTTCAGTGTCAGCGGCAGGGTATCGCAGGGGTCGACACGCAATAGCCTTTGTTTAAAGCGCTTACGCGGGTTTTGTGGCTGCGCTGAGTCGGTTAATGTTGCCAAGTGAGTAACCGTTTATGCAACATCGACCAGATTTAAAATCTCTCTGGTCACTGGCGCGCCCTGTTTCAATGAGCCCGTCAGTCGGTGTGCGGCAACACTGGTAAAGACGGCCTGTACATCATCGGGTAACACCATATTCCGGCCGTGTATGAAAGCCCAGGCGCGACTCATCGCAAGAAGACTAAGTCCCGCTCGTGGACTAAGGCCGTTTGCACACGCACCTTCGCTTGCCATCTGACGTGTGGTTTGAAGTAACGCCTGTGTATAGTCAAGTACAGGTGCAGCAGTAGTGACCTGACTGGTTTGTGTCTGCCAGTTGCGTACATCGTCTAACGTAGCCATTGCCGGCGTGTTGTCAACCATCTGTCTGCGGTCACCGCCAGTAAGTAATACGCGTTCGGCTTCAACGTTCGGATAACCCAGCTCAATGCAACACAGAAAGCGATCAAGCTGTGATTCCGGTAGTGGATAGACGCCAAGCTGTTCGGCGGGGTTTTGTGTGGCGACCACAAAGAACGGTTGCTCCAGCGTGTAGCTATTGCCATCGATAGTGACTTGCGATTCTTCCATAGCCTCGAGCAGAGCGCTTTGTGTTTTGGGCGGTGCTCTGTTGATTTCATCGGCCAAAAGTAACGAGGTAAACACCGGTCCGGCGTGAAAGCGGAATTCTTGTCGTGCGACATCAAATATCGACAGGCCGGTGATGTCTGCCGGCAGCAGGTCACTGGTAAACTGAACGCGGTTCCAGGTAAAGCCAAGGGTCGCCGCCAGTGCTCTTGCCAGGGTGGTTTTACCGACGCCGGGCAGATCCTCCAGCAACAGATGCCCCTGTGCCAGCAATGTTGCGATCGACAGCTTTATCTGCGTGTTTTTGCCGACGACCAGGTGGTCGAGCTGAGCAATAACATCACCGATATGATCGTGATGTGGTTGGCTCTGTTGTCCGGAAAGCATGAATTATCCCAAAGAGTGTGCAGCCCGGTTTACCGGATCTGTTTTAGAACCGGATCGGCGGTAATGTTGACACCTTGATGGCAGATTGATGACGCGCTTCCCGTTGACCGCCAGTGGACAGCACAATTACCCCGGTCTGAGGTAAATTCTCAATAATAAATGTAAGGAATGATTGCAGGGTACTTGTTTTCAATGGCTTTTTGCGCAACATTAGCGGTAATGAGGTGGCGCTTGCACCGATGGATGGCTTAGCAGACGCTGTGAAAAAATGATGCTTCTGTTCGTTTACGCGACACCGGAAGGGATTTAAGTTCAATTTTGTCGGCAGTTTGTCGATACGATTGGCGCGTGACTGGCTGCCTCGGCCGGACGCGGACAGAAAAACAAAAATATAATGAGTGGCATAGCCGCGGCAATTGCATCACCCCGTAATGGAGTAGGCAGAGAATGTTTGGACTTTCCGGTCAGAACGCAAATCCGATTTTTACGCTCGAAATACCAGGGCGCAGTGGCGTCATAGGACTGTCGGCCTGCCCGGGAATACGCCTCGACAGTGCCCGCCGTGGCAATCTGCAACGCAATCTGAAACGGGACCTTGCGGCCATGCAGGAATGGGGCGCGACCGGCGTCGTGACTCTCAATGAAACAGAGGAACTCGCCGGACTGGGTCTCGCCGAACTGGGCAGCCACATTACCGAGTCCGGCTTCTGGTGGCGTCATCTGCCAATCATGGACATGAATGTGCCAGTGCCTCCTTTTGAAGATAACTGGCAGGTCGAAGGGCAGCAGATAATTGCCTCCCTCGCCGCTGGCGAGCGGGTCATATTGCATTGTCTGGCAGGGCTTGGTCGTACCGGTATGATAGCCGCCAGACTGCTAGTCGATATGGGTATGTCTGCAGAGCAGGCGATAGTTGAGGTGCGCAGACTTCGTCCTCGCGCTATTCAGACAACAGAGCAGGAAGACTACGTCCGGCAGTTCGCCAGGAAGCCGGTCTTCTCGCGCAATGATCGCTGGTCTCGACTGCAGGGCCGGCAGCAATCATTTAAGCAAGACACGCCGTCATCAGGTGACATTAAAGGTTTCGGTACCTGATTTGCCGCTTCAGGCAGTTGTAAATACAAACAAAACTTAATCTTCGATTGCTGCGTGAATAAGCGACTAACGCTAGACTCGCACGAAATTGTGGTATTTAATGTCCGTGGAGGCTCCGCAGGAGCGGATCTGTTGACAAATAATACATATAAACAAGATCGGAGGGGCTTGCATGCTCAAATCGCTTAACATAGATCCGGGCAAGTGCACCGGCTGCCTGCAGTGTGAAATGGCATGTTCGCTGGAAAACGAAGGCGTGTTTAATACCGCCAAGTCCAGAATAAAAGTATTTACATTCCACGAAGAAGGGCGCTTTGTTCCCTACACTTGTACACAGTGCGACGAAGCCTGGTGTATGCATGCATGCCCGGTTGATGCCATCGTGCTTAACCCGGTAACCGGCTCCAAGGACGTTAAGAGTGATCTTTGTGTCGGCTGCAAGGTTTGTACAATCGCTTGTCCTTTCGGCACCGTAAACTACAACGCAGATTCTGGCAAAGTGGTCAAATGTGATCTCTGCGGCGGTGACCCGCAATGCGCCAGCGCCTGTCCCACCGACGCTATTACCTATGTTGATGCCAACGCTACAGGTCTTGATAAAATGAGACAGTGGGCCGGCAAGACAGACAACGCGGCAAGCACAGGAGCATAATCATGGCCTGGACCAGACAAATATTACGAGTCAATTTAAGCGAGGGCAGCTGTATTCCCGAGCCGCTCAACATGGATTGGGCAAACCAGTATCTTGGTCAGCGCGGCCTCGCGACCAGATATCTGGTCGAAGAGATTGACCCTCAGTGTGATGCACTCGGGGCTGACAATAAAATGATCATGGCAACCGGCCCGCTGACCGGCACAATGGCTTCCACTGGCGGACGTTACTCAGTGATTACCAAAAGCCCGCTAACCGGCGCAGTTGCCTGTTCGAACTCCGGTGGATTTTTCGGAGCCGAGCTTAAAAATGCCGGCTGGGACATGATCATCTTCGAAGGCAAATCGGCAGAGCCGGTTTATCTTCACATTGAAAATGACAGCGCGAGGCTGATGCCTGCGACTGATTTGTGGGGCAAGTCCTGCTGGGAAACTGACGAGGCACTACATGCCAGGCATCAGGATCCGCAAATGCGCGTCGCGGTGGTCGGGCGTTCGGCAGAGAAAGGCTGTTTGTATTCTGCAGTCATCAATGACCTGCATCGTGCGGCCGGGCGTTCAGGCGTTGGTACCGTGATGGCATCTAAAAATCTTAAGGCAGTGACTGTCAGAGGCACGCTTGGTGTTGGCAACATTCAAGATCCTGCGCGTTTCATGAATGCGGTTAACGCGGGTAAAAAAGTGCTCGCAGAAAACCCGGTTACTGGCGAAGGTTTACCGGCACTGGGTACGCAGGTGTTAATGAATGTGATCAACGAAGTAGGTGCAATGCCAACACGCAACATGCGTGAAACGCAATTTGAAGGTGCATCAAAAATTTCCGGTGAGGCAATGCTTGAGCCTCGTGCCAGTGATGGCAAAGCCAATCTGACCCGCAACGGCGGTTGCTTTGCGTGCACGATTGCCTGTGGTCGAATTTCCACCATTGATCGCGAGCATTTCTCTGTCAAAGAAAAGCCTCAGTACTGGGGTAACTCTGGTGGCCTTGAATACGAAGCAGCCTGGGCGCTTGGTTCTGACACTGGCGTTGATGATCTCGATGCATTGACCTATGCAAACTTTCTGTGCAACGAAGACGGTATGGATCCCATTTCATTCGGGGCAACTGTGGCCGCGGCCATGGAGTTATTCGAAGAAGGGGTGATCACTACTCAGCACACCGACGGTGTAGAGCTTAAGTTCGGTAACGCACAGGCACTGTGCTGGGCAGCTGAACAAGTCGCCACGGGTACCGGCTTTGGTGCGGATCTGCATCTCGGGTCGAGACGTCTGTGTGAAAAGTACGGTCGTCCGGAGCTTTCAATGACGGTTAAAGGTCAGGAATTTCCAGCTTACGATCCACGCGGTATCCAAGGCATGGGTCTTACTTATGCAACTTCTAACCGTGGTGCCTGTCACCTGAGAAGTTACACGGTATCGTCAGAGATTCTGGGTGTACCGGAAAAAACTGATCCGTTGCAGACTGAAGGAAAAGCCGGTCTGGTAAAAGCGTTCCAGGACGCAACCGCAGCGGTCGATTCTGCCGGTCTTTGTGTATTCACTACTTTCGCATGGACTCTCGATGACATTGCTCCGCAAATTGATGCCGCATGTGACGGGGAGTGGTCTCCGGAGCGTTTGGTAGAAGTGGGCGAGCGCATCTGGCAACTCGAGCGTGATTTCAACTTAAAGGCTGGTTTGACAGCCGCTGATGACACACTGCCTCAGCGTTTGCTGAAAGATGCAGCGAAATCCGGCCCTGCCAAAGGTAAAGTCTGTGAGCTTGGTGATATGTTGCCCGAGTACTACCAGCTTCGTGGCTGGACAGCAGATGGTCAGCTGACTGCGGAGACCCGCAGCAAGTTCGGTTTGCCTTCATAACAGGGCACCGCTTGGCAAAGCGCTCCGGTTAGCGCTTGTGATTCAGAAAAAGCGGCGACAGATAGTCGCCGTTTTTCGTTTTAAAGCTGATGTTTAACCGGGTTTAATCTAAGAATTAGTCTGCCACTTCGTGGCATTGGAGAACACCATGATCTATGTCGTAGTCGGTGCGGGACCCGCGGGCGTTGTGGCCGCTGAGCAACTGAGAAAGCTCGACCCTCTGTCGAATGTCACCATCATCGGTGCTGAGCCGGAACCCCCTTATTCGCGGATGGCGATTCCTTATTTTTTGACCAATAAAATTGGTGAAGAAGGCACTTACCTGCGCAAGACCGATCAGTACTATTCGTCGAAAAATATTGCCGTGGTGAACAAGCGCGTTCAGTCGATTGACACTGAAATGAATCGTGTACTCACAGACGATGGCGACCACTATCGATACGACAAGTTACTGCTCGCGACAGGGGCAAGCCCGTCAGCTCCGCCTATCCCCGGTATAGATTCACCTGGTGTGCACAATTGCTGGACACTTGAAGATGCCCGCGAGATTGTGCGGCTTGCCAAACCCGGTGCCAGTGTGGTGTTGATGGGGGCAGGGTTCATTGGTTGTATTGTGCTTGAATCCCTTGCGCTGCGTGATGTGAAACTGACCGTTGTTGAAATGGAAAACCGCATGGTGCCGCGTATGATGAATGATGTATCCGGCAATATGATTAAACGCTGGTGCGAAGAGAAAGGCGTCGCTGTACATACTTCTACACGGGCGGAATCTATCGAACAGGCCGGAGGTGGCAAGCTGCGTGTGAATCTCAGTGGTGGAACATCGGTTGACGCTGATCTGGTCATTAGTGCTACCGGGGTCAGGTCCAACATGCAATTCGCGGTCGACAGCGGTTTGCAGGCTGATCAGGGCGTGGTGGTTAATGAATATCTGCAGACCAGTAATGAAGATATTTATGCTGCAGGTGATGTGTGTCAGGGCAAGGATTTTTCAACCGGTGAGTATACGGTTCAGGCAATTCAGCCGACTGCGGTAGAACATGCGAAAGTGGCGGCAGGTAACATGGTTCGCGGCCATCGTTCGCAACATGCAGGTAACGTGAACATGAATGTTCTCGATACGATTGGTCTGATATCGGCTTCATTTGGATCGTGGATGGGTGTGCCCGGTGGTGAGTCTGCGGAACTTTTAAATGAAGATGAATACAAATATCTGAACCTGCAGTTCAAAGATGATGTATTGGTCGGGGCAAGTAGCCTTGGGTTAACACAACACGTTGGTGTCCTCAGAGGATTAATTCAATCACAGACACGGTTGGGTGAATGGAAGGACCGACTGCTAAAAGATCCGATGCGTATCATGGAGGCTTACCTTTCTTGCGCGCAAGCACAGGCTGACCCCGTTTAATGAAGATTACGTTTAAGCTTTACGCAACACTGCAACACCTGCTTCCTGCCGATGCCGTTGATAACGCCGTTAAAGTGGAAGTCGATGAAAAAGTGTCGCTCTATGATGTGATTGATCAGTTCAAGGTGCCACGCGAAAGTGCCCATCTTGTGTTGATAAACGGTGTGTACTTCGGTGACGAAGAACGATCGCAGCCGGGTCTGATTTCAGAGGACGATGTGATCGCAATCTGGCCGCCGGTTGCTGGCGGCTAGCATGCAAAAAATCACCTTTTCCCGGGAAATGGGATTTACCCGGGGAGAATTTGACCGCATTCTGCCGGCAGCGCTGAATAATCGGGAATTTGATTACAGCGCAAGTGGCATTAAGACAGCTGTTTCCGGTGGTACTATGCAACTGGTGATCAGTGAGCAGAAATACCGCAAAATAGCTTCTATTTCTCTGCCGTATCTTGATATTGAGTTTATATTTGAAGGCTTAACGGACGCTCAGGTTGAAGAGACCATGCGTTTTTTCGACCTGAGATACCAGCGCGGTGGTGGTTGATTTGCGTCGCTGTTGTTGAACTCATGCGGGTTAACATTTTTATCGATGATTTGATGGCAGAATATCCACAATGGCAGATTGTTCCTAACTAACGTGACGCGGATATAACATGGCAGAGCACGCGACAACCGATACTTTGGGCAGGCAATTGCACGATCTCAGGGTATCGGTAACAGATCGTTGTAACTTCCGGTGTGTGTACTGCATGCCCAAGGAAGTGTTTGGCCGCGGGTATCAGTTTTTAGCCAAAAAAGAACTGCTCACCTTCGAAGAGATTGAACGGATTGTGCAGATATTTGCACGGCTCGGTGTGCGCAAAATTCGACTCACCGGTGGTGAACCACTGGTCCGCAGTGAGCTTGAAAATCTGATCGAAAAAATTGCCGCTGTCGATCAGATAGAAGATATCAGTCTGACCACCAATGCGGTATTGCTGTCTGAAAAGCGCGCGCGAAGTCTGCGCTCTGCCGGGTTGGGTCGGGTCAATATCAGTCTTGATGCACTGGACGATGAAACCTTCAAAGCGATTAATGATGTCGGCGTGCCAGTTCAGAAAGTGCTGGACGGCATTGAAGCGGCCGCTTCTGCAGGCTTTGATTCGGTGAAAGTTAACATGGTGGTCAAGCGCGGTATGAATGAAAACAGCGTCGTACCCATGGCCAGATATTTTCACGGTACCGGACAGATTCTACGGTTTATCGAGTTTATGGATGTTGGCAATACCAACGCGTGGCATGACAACGCCGTCATGACAGCGCAACAGATTATTGATCTGATCAACGCTGAACTCCCCATCGAACCGCTCGAGGCCAACTACACGGGTGAAGTGGCAGAGCGATGGAAGTACCGCGACGGTGGCGGAGAGATTGGCGTTATCTCGTCTGTGTCCAAACCGTTTTGTGGTGATTGCAGCCGCGCGCGATTGTCGGCTGTTGGCAAAGTGTATACCTGCCTTTTTGCTGCCGATGGTTTTAACCTGATGCGGTTAATGCGTGATGGTTCTACCGATGCAGAGATTGAGGAGAGCGTGGGTAATCTCTGGTCAAAACGTCGGGACCGGTACTCCGAAACACGCACTGTCGAGTCAGTGCTGCGGCCGAAAGTCGAAATGTCCCATATCGGTGGGTAGTGTCGTGGAGCACCGAGCCGCTTTTCAGTCTGCCATGCGCAGTTACAACGCCATGGAAACCACCAAACGCCGTCATTTCGACTATTTGACGATGCTTGACAGTAAAAAGAAAAAATTCAACCTCGACGTCTCCGCCGATGAATCAACAATGCTCGCGTCGTTACTGCAAGATCATAACGACGAGGTGATGGCATTCAAATCGCGATGTGACGCACTGAAATCGTGCAATGCTGAAGCGCACAAAGCGCTTTTCCTGTATTTGGCTGAAATCAATAAAGCCATGGCACCGTTGTCCCAGACTCACGGGCATTAGTCAGAACACAGGATTTGCAACATGTTTCGTTTCTTAACGATGGGTAAGTCCTGAGTAGTGCAAATTGCAGTATTATCGTGACATCAGTCACATTTTTAGCAGCGGAATCCCGGCAACAACCTGAGTCATATCGTCAAACTGTGCGGCATATCTTGCTCGCTTCCGGTGCTGGGTGCTTTTTAGGCATTTGTGAATTACACATGTCCGGCCTGTGGCCGAAACAGTGGGTGTGGAGTGCCATCGGTCTCTCCGAGCATTCACCAGAGGCTCCCGGATCCAGCGATTGTGTGAAACCAGGCATCGCTGAGTGCTCGTGGCGTCTCTTTTCTTTGTGAGCGTTGACAGTCGGTTAGGCAATTCGATCAGGAAAATTCCGGTTAGGAAGGTGATTTCAGTTGGCAGTCAGAGTGGTAGCACTAGACTGCGATACGTTTTCACTGCATGGGTAAAAAAGATGAAACCATTGATACATAAAATAATAGCAATCGTCTTTTGTTTCTGGACGTGTGTGTCGTTTGCGCAAGACGCCTACACACTCAGCCCGGGTGATGAAGTGGCGATCACGGTATTCGGCGAGCCTGAATTGTCGATTAGCGTAAAGCTCGACGAAAAGGGCATTATTAATTATCCGTTACTCGGTGCGGTTAACGCGCAGGGTCTGAGCGTTTCCGATCTCGAAAGCACCATCAGGCGTGAACTCACCGGTGCTTATCTGGTCAACCCCGATGTGCGGGTATCGGTTGCCGAGTATCGAGAGATATTTATTAACGGTGAGGTAAACAGCCCCGGTAGTTACGCCTACAAACCGGGTCTGACTCTCGACAAAACAATAGCGCTTGCCGGTGGGTTCTCTGAGAAGGCATCAAAAGAACGCATCATCCTGACTCGTGTCATTAATGGGGTTTCCCAACAGTTCAGTATGCGCCCCACAGATTCCGTATTACCCGGCGATATTATTTCAGTGGCGGAATATCTGCAGATCTTTGTTAATGGCGAAGTGCAGCGTCCGGGTAACTATCCATATCAGTCTGGCTTAACACTGGAAAAGACCATCGCACTTGCCGGCGGTTTCACCGGACGCGCGTCGAAGAAACGCGTGAAGGTATCCAGAGACATTGACGGGCAGCAGCAGCAGGGCAGAATCCGGATGCGTGATCCTGTCTATCCGGGCGACATTATTTCAGTGCCAGAAGGCTTTTTCTAAGGCGATCAGATTTTTATGAAATCACTTCATCCGCTAGACAGCACACTCACCGAATTCAAGAAAGACGAAGTAAACTTCAATCTTGAAAGATATGTGCAAACAGTACTCGACAACAAATGGCGCATTGCGCTGTTTGTGCTTACCGTGCTGATCGCATCTTATCTGATTCTCAACAGTCTGACTCCGCAGTACAAAGCAACTGCCACTGTTCAGATTGAACAGAAAGAGAGTCAGGTTATCGATGTGCAATCATTGTACGGGCTTGATACACAGAGCGAAGAGTATCTGTCTACCGAGTTTGAAGTCTTAAAGTCGCGGCCACTGGCAGAGAAGGTGGTTAAACGTCTTGATCTGGCGAGTCACGAGGCTTTTCAGGAGAAAGAAGGGCTTGCAGACAAGATACCCGGACTTTCATCAATCCGGGATAAGACACTTGGACTACTGGGTATGGGCTCGGACGACGCGATGGACGCTGACGTCGAATCGGAACTTGGTCGTCGCGAACTGATTAAAGACTACAGCAAGCGCCTGGACATTGTTCCAATGCGTAAAACCCAACTGGTTGATATTAGCTTTGAAGCCCCGTCTCCATCACTCGCTCGTGATGTGGCAAACGAACATGCGGCGGTTTACATTGAAGCAGATCTCGAAGCGAGACTCGACAGAACCAAAACCGCAGCCTCATGGCTGGCCGGGCAGGTCGAAGTGCTGAAGAGCGATCTGACCACCTCGGAGCAGCAGCTGGCTGACTATATAGAGCAGGAAGGCGTTATCGATCTTGAGAATATTCAGGATCTGAACTCTCAGGAACTCAAAGATCTTAAGACGTCGCTGGTTCAGGCGAGTGCCAAACTGGCTCAGGCAACTATCCGTCGGAATCAGGTGCAGAATGCCCGACAGAATGGCAGCCTTGATGCACTGCCTTCCGTGCAGGCAGACAGTGTTGCGCAAAAACTCAAACTCGATGTTGTGCTTGCAGAGCAGAAACGTGCAGAAGCTGCCAAGCGCTATGGGCCACAGCATCCGAACATGCTTGCTGCGACTTCTGATTTGCGCACCGCACAGTCCGGATTGCGTGGTCAGGTAAACCGTATTGTAGAGACCATTGAATTTGAATATAACGCAGCTCTGGCAGAAGAAAGTGATATCAAACGCCGGATCGACGGAGCAGAGCAGGAGTTTTTCTCTACTAATCGTAAAGGCGGCAAGTATCTCGAACTGCAACGAACGGTTGATTCCAACAAGCGTCTGCTGGATTTGTTTTACGAGCGGGCAAAAGAAACCACTGAAACGGTTGATCTGCAAAGCGCCCATGCAAGAATTCTGACTCCGGCTGAAGATCCACTGGAGCCTTCAAAGCCAAAGAAAGCGATGCTGTTTATGCTTGCCGGTCTGGGTAGTCTGTTGCTATCAATGTTGTATTACATCATGCGTGAACTGTTTAATACCGGGATACGTGATGGTGAAGATGTTGACCAGCGCATTGGTCTGCCGCTGCTTGGTTCACTGCCAAGTATTAAGAAAGGCTTTGTACGTCCTATCGTACTTAATTCTCAGGACGACAACGAGCGTTCTAAAGAAGGCGCGATTTTCAAAGAGGCAGTCAACACCGTTCGAACCGGTCTAATGCTTGACCGGGTCGACAAGCCGCACAAAACCATCATGGTAACGTCAACAATTGCCGGTGAAGGTAAGTCGACAATCGCCGGGCACCTGGCGTACAGCTATGCCAATGTGGGTCGGACACTACTGATCGATTGTGATTTAAGAACCCGTGGTGTCAGTACCATGTTCGGTGTAAACAAAACCGATATGGGATTGCGTGAAGTGCTTTCAGCTGAAGCGCTGCTCGAGCAATGCGTTATTGGTATTGATAACAATCTTGATCTCCTTTGTGCGAATTTCACGCCGCTGAATCCTTTAAAACTGATTAGCTCACCTCGTTTTCAGTCGTACGTCAAAGAAGCGTCGAAAAAGTATGATTATGTGATCCTCGATGCGCCACCGGTTCTGCCTGTCAGTGATCCACTGGTGTTGTCAGGGTATGTCGATGCGGTGATTTACACGATCAGAGCACGGTCTACTCCGTACCAGCACATCAGTCGCTGCATGCAGTCACTTCAGCGGGTTGAAGCACCGGTAGTTGGTGTGGTACTCAATCAGCTCGAAATGGGCGGTACTTACTACTCCTACTATAGCTACGGCAACGCGTAGCCGGAAATTGCCGGTGGCTACTAGTCAGAATCATCTGGGGCCCGCCAACGGGCCCCTTCGTATGTCCGGTGACAAACTGCGGCGGATTATGCAGGGCCTGCCTCTTTTTCTGTTGCTGGGCTGGACTACCAAGGCATTTACCCCGGACCTGAATGCCAAATCAGGATTGATGGCCCGTGATCTGGAAATGCGTCTTGAAATCGTAAGCTCAGGGGCGGCGTTATGGAAGCAGTTGTTGCTTCCGATTTTTACCATCGCCTGTCTGATGTTTATTATTCGCTCGCGTAATCTGCTTCGCGCTTATATGAATGTGTTGTTGCCGATCATGTTATTCGGTGCTTTTCTGACCGTGTCTTACTTCTGGTCAGATCACCCTTCCGACACCATGCGCAGAGCAATACGGCAACTGTTGTTGTTTACATCCGTGGCTGGTGCCGTTGTGATTGCGCGGTCACAGAACCGATTTGTCGGTTACTTGCAGGTGTTTTCGATATTTCTATTGATTTATGAGGCGGCCTTTCTGTTAATGCCGTGGATATCTTTTGATGTATTTAATAAGTTTACCGGACTGCACAGCAGTAAAAATGAGTTCGGCGGGATTGCCGGGGCATTCCTGCTCGTATCAGTAGCGATCTATAGTTACTACGCAGAGACCGCTGCGGAGCGTCGCACCGCTTTGCTATGTGGGGTCGGCTGGACGGTGTTGCTGATTTTGAGTGGGTCTAAAACGCCTATGGGATTTGTTGTGTTGCTGGCACCGCTGATGCTGTTTTCGCAGCACTTACTGCGCTATGTGTCTATGGGTGTGATTTTTCTGTGGCTGATGATAATTGTTTTTATCCCTATGGCTTTGATTGGTCTCGGCGAAGCACCGATCGACTTTTATCGAAGTATACTGCCTGAGGAAGCACTGACAGGTCGTACCGGCATATGGTTCCACTTGCTTGCCGATATGAAGAAAGACTGGATGTTCGGCACCGCCTACGGCGCCTACTGGGGCGTTGGAGACGTACCGGAAGCGCTGGATATTCAATACAGTTACTATCAGCTGTTGCATACAGCGCATAGTGGATTTGTTGATCTCTGTATGGAACTTGGCGTAGTGCCTACTGTGTTCTGGTTGTTGATGTTGCTGTTGTTTCTGATTTTTACCAGAAACTCATCTGACCCGCTGTCATCGGTCATCATTGCCTATGCATTACTGCATAACTGCCTGGAAACTTCGTTTGTTCACGGGTTGCACTTTGTCTGGGTGATTATGGTGATGGCGATGATGAATATTCTATATTCTCAGGCCCAGCGACCAAACCTCGATGCGGTATTCCGCGCAATACGTGAACAGCGCAGAGTTGATCCATCCGGTGCCGGCGCGCAACCCGGTTAAACTCTATGGGTGCAATGCGGAGGTTTTTATATGGCGCGTAATCCGGTCATTCTGGTTATTGCATCGTCGGGCGGACACCTGACTCAGGCGATGTGTGCCACCAGCACAGTAGCGCAGGAACTGGTGCTTGTGAGTAACAAGAACATGCTGGATGGCAAGCACTTTGCGCGTGTGTACACCATACGTGATACGCAGCATAATCCGTTTATTCATATACTGAATTTGTTGGTTGCTGTCCGGATTCTGCGAAAAGAAAAACCGGAGGCGATGTTCAGTACAGGTGGTCCGATATGTCTGCCATTTGCGCTGTTGGCGAAATTGTTTCGGGTCAGGTTCGTTTTCCTCGATACTATGTCCAGAGTTACCGAACTTTCCAACTCTGGTAAATTGATAAAAAAATTTGGTCTCTACGATTCTTTTTTATGTCAGTGGAGTTCTGTCGCCGAGCAACATTCCGGAATAGAGTATTATGGCCAAGCCTTTGATCTTGGTGACAATGGGCACCAATGACTATCCTTTCACCAGACTACAGCAAGCGATAGAAAACGAACCACTCTATCATGACCCGCGCTGTGAATGGTTTGTACAGACCGGTGCCAGTGAGGTGTCTTCTCATCCGGCTTGCGGTGTCGTAGAAAAGCTAATACCCAGAGCCGATATGGAAAATCTGGTGCGGCGCAGTGCACTGGTCATCAGTCACTGTGGAATTGGCAGTCTTAATCTGATGTTGCAGTACAAAAAGAGAGTGATTTTTGTACCGCGGGTCAGTAGCCACGGAGAATTCTCTGACGATCATCAGTTGCAAATCGCCAACGAGATTGGCAACCGCAGAATATCCGTGGTGTACCCCGATGATCAATTCCCTTCACTTAACTATCAACAACTGTGCGATGAAGAGTTACTTGCAGAGCCGGTTGATATCACCAACTACGATCTGGCGCAAGTCGTCAATTTCAAGCTCACAGGTTAACCCATGTTGATATCAGTTTGTCTGTGTACTTATAAACGCACAACCCTTGAAAAAACGCTGCATAGCCTGGTTGCCCAGAAACTACCAGACAATTGTACGATGGAAGTAGTGGTCGTCGATAACGACAGCGAAGAGTCGGGGCGCGCAATTTGTGAAGCGATTGACGGTGGAGAAGTCACTGTCAATTACCATGTAAATGCGGAACGCAATCTTGCCGAAGTGCGAAATGCCACAATGGCAAATGCTAACGGTGAACTGCTGGCTTTTATCGATGATGATGAGTGGGCAGAGCCTGACTGGATAACAACATTATATAGCGCGTTAGAGCACTACCAGGCAGATGCGGTGTTTGGAATGGTTAATGTGATTTACCCTGATGAGACGCCAGAGTGGATTGCACAAGGAAATATGTTTGGTAAAGATGACCACGCTACTGGTGCAGTATTAAAAAAGGGCGCTACATCGAACGCGCTATTGCGGGCGTCATGGGTGAAACAAAAGGGATTTCAGTTTGATCCGCATTTTGGTAAGTCAGGCGGTGAAGATACCGATTTTTTCCATCGCATATACAAGGCCGGTGGCAAGCTCGTGTACACTAATGACGCAGTGGTATCGGAAACGGTGGAATCACATCGTTTGAACATGAGTTATTTGAAAAAGCAGAATGTCCGGATTGGTCAGACACACTGGAATTATTTGTGGTCAAAACAAAAGGGGGTTTCTTTTGTCAAGACAGGTTTGTTTGTGCTGGCTCAGGTGGTGGGTGCTGCTGGCCTGACCGCGGTGTTTCTGCCCTTTGGAAAAAAGCGCTATGCCAAATGGTATCTGCTGCTGGTAAGAAACCTGGTTAAGATCAAGACTGCGTTAGTGGGTGGCAAGTCGGTAGAGCTATACGGGAATCAGTAAAAACTGTATCACTGTCCAGCGAAAGCCGGACAGTGATAAAGCTTGTATTATGCGGCTTTTACTTCTGACTCAAATACATCGCAAAGCTTGGAGCTCACCGCCTTCCAGTCGTATTTGTCTTCAATCAGCAGTCTACCCTGGCGTTCCAGGCCTTCGCGCAATTCAGGGTTTTCCATCACCTCTACCACGGCATTGGCAAAGTCTTCCGGTGAGTCACGTAGCAGGATGTCTTTATTATCAGTGTGGTCAATACCTTCAGCACCGAGTGAGGTAGAGACAATGGCCTTTTGCATTGCCATGCCTTCGAGTATTTTCAGACGCGTTCCACCACCGACACGTAATGGCACGACAACTACGGCCGCGCGTGCGTAGTAATCCCGCATATCATCAACAGGTCCGGTAACGACAATGTTACTGTCGGAAGCGGCCAGGCTCTCTACCTCTGGAGGTGGGCTCTTACCGGCAATGCAAAACTGCGCTTCCGGCTTTTTCTGTTTGATCAGCGGCCAGATATGCTTGTGGAACCACAAGATGCCCTCTGTATTGGGGTAGTAACTGATGGTGCCGGTAAACAGGATAACGTTTGGATCAATGAGCTGATTACCCGGTTTAAAAAAGTCACTGTCAACGCCATTGGGAATAACATGGCAGTTGAGTTTTGAAGAACGCTCTTTGAGTATGCTTGCATCCCGTTCTGAAGTTGTCAGGCAACCGGTAAATTTTTCGCAGTTTTCAATTTCGTGATCGCGGTACTTTTTCCATTCTGATTTTGCCAGTAACCGACGCAACGGGCTTTTCTCGGTTTCGTAGGTGCGCTGCATAATTTCGTATTCAACATTATGCTGATCAACATAACTCGGAATATCTGATGTGATGTCGTAATAACCCATCTGTGAAAACTCCACCATCAGTAACTCGTATTGATTAGTAGCGAGATTCTGTGTGATGGCAGTTTGCATCTCTTCGGAGTAATACTGGTGATATTGATAGGTTTTCTTCGAAAAAAGCGACAGCAATTGAAAGTAACGCTTACTGGCTTTTTTCTGACCTGATGAGGCCGGTATAGTCTGGATCTGAATGCCGTGAGACTGAATGACCTCTATGCCGGCTGCCTGTTCGTCGTTGTCTGGTTCCAGACACAGCAGAGTCACTTCATGGCGGCTGGCAATATTGATCAGCAGATGAAAAACCCGAATCAAGCCACCGTTGTTCAGCGGATAGGGCAGGTAGGGTGTTAGAAACAGTATTTTCATGATTTTTAGTTTACAGCGCTTTCTTTGTTTTTGGATAAAAGCGCGCGTTAAATGTAGTTACAAGTTTGCCTGTGGCGAACTGCAAATCGCTGCGCAGCGAAGGGATAGTGATCAGGCAGGCAATAACGAATACCGGGAACACGATCATTGATAGTACAAACCGGTCTGAGAGAAAAAATACCACGGCTGTCGCACCGAGACATAACAGCACATTTAGGGCGATCGGTGTCAGATTAAGATTGAACCCG
This sequence comes from uncultured Granulosicoccaceae bacterium, assembly GCA_937931165.1. GTDB lineage: Bacteria > Pseudomonadota > Gammaproteobacteria > Granulosicoccales > Granulosicoccaceae. Next base: position 78,893 of record CALHCI010000031.1, on the reverse strand, counting down.
GCCCGGTTAAGCCAGAAGTAGTACAGGAAGTTCATTAGCAGTTGCGTTAGAACCAGAGCCGCAATCGCACCCTGGTATCCGTACCAGGTGAAAAACAAATAGCAAATAATCACATTAAAAACACTCGATACCAGACTCACTTTTACCGGCAGAAATTTTTCTCCTGCTGCCACACCAAAATACCCCATCAGGGTTTGCAAAGAACGCAACAACAGAACTGCAAAAAACATCGTCGCGGCATCGGCCACACTAATATATTTTTCGGTGAAGAATATCTTGATGACCGGCTCTCTCAGAATGGCGAACGCCACAATGCCGCTACAGATAATGAAAGAGATCCATAGCAGTGAGCGGTCGGCAAACTTAGTCGCTTCAGCAGAGTTCTGATCGGCAAAGTGCCTGGTCTGAGTCGGGTAATAGACATTGACGAAAGACTCAAACAACCGCGTACCTGCATCTGATAGCCTTTCTGCGATACCAAAATAAGCCATTGCCAGCGGCCCGCCGAATCCGGCCACGATATATTGAGAAACCCGCTCGTTACCCAGGTTTAGCAGCGCGTTCAAATACAACGGGTAGCCGAATTTCAGAATTTCTTTGCCACCATTAAACTTCGCACTCAGCGCAGCACCCAGCCGATCACGCGTTCTGCTGGCGGCATAGGCAATGGATGCGAGGAAAGCAATAATCTCGATGGTCAGTACGTGCTTTACAGAGACGTCAGTGACCAGCAGCAGACACAGCACCAGCGCTGCTTTCAGCAACGCTGCCAGTACCTGTGTACCTGCATAGACACCAAATTGTTGCTCTGCCTGAAGCAGTCTCAGAATGAGTTCACGAAAGCTGTGCATCCAGTAGAGCATTAGTGTCAGCAGCGTGACATCGGCAATCAAATTGATGAAAGAGACAATGCCGCTGCTTTCAACAAGCACGTAAAGTACTGATACTGCAGTACAGGACAGCAGCCGGATAGCAATGGCGCTGCGTAATAGACTGTTGCGGCCTTCGTCAGATTCTTCCGGGTATTGCTTAACAAAGGCGAGATCGACACCCAGATCGCTGAGCAGCTTCAGCAGAAAAGTGACCATCACCGCTATAAAGTACAAACCCATCGTCTCTTTTTCCAAAATTCTGGCAAGAAACATCAGGGTAAAGAAGTGGCACACTAACGTAATAAGTGCACCACTGAATGTTGCGCCGAGTGCCTTAAAAATTGTTCTTATCCCGTTTGCTGGCAATCACCGGGATAGATGATTGCGGCTGATTAAATGCTGAAGGTCGCTACTGCCTACTAGCAGAAGAATTCGCTTAACCCGACCCTGTCTGCTATTGATGAAACTTGCGCATGTGTTCGACACCATGCGGTGGCTTCGGCTGTACCGCAGTCTTTGCCTGATCTTTGTGCAGAGCGTTCACATGCCGTTCGATTTCTGCACGGAATTTATCGATTGAGAAATTACTGGCGTGCTGTCGGATAACGTCAGCACGAAAGTTCTGGTGCAGTCGCTCAAAACGCGCCACCGCGTCAATAAGAGATTCTTCAGTTTGCTCTTCAAAAAGCAGACCGGTAATTTTATCCAGCACCGTTTCACGAGCACCCCCGCGTCCAAACGCGATTACCGGTGTCCCACAGGCTTGTGCTTCGACCGGTAGAATACCGAAATCTTCCTGCGCGGCAAAGATAAAGGCTTTGGCCCGGGCAACGTAGTCCTGCAGCACGGCATCCGGCTGATAGCCAAGTATTTCAACGTTGGGACCGGCCAGTGCCTTGATCTTTTTGTGCTCTGGCCCGTCGCCGATAATGACCAGCTTTTTATCCGGCATTGAGCGGAAAGCGCTGGCGATGAGGTCGATGCGTTTGTATGGCACCTGCCTGCTGGCGGCCAGATAGAAATCGCTTTTGTCGTGTCGCACGGCAAACCGATTGATGTCCACCGGCGGATAAATGACAGATGCATCGCGACGATAGGTTTTGTTAATCCGGTTGCGGATATAGCCTGAGTTTGCAATGTAGGAGTCGACTCGGTTACTGGACACCACGTCCCACAGCCGCATTCGATATAAAACATAACGGACGAGTACTGATTTTAACCCCCGGTTGAGTCCGGTTTGATTCAGGTACTGTGATTGCAGATCCCAGGCGTAGCGCATCGGAGAATGGCAATAGCAAACATGCAGTTGATCCGGAGAAGTAATTACCCCCTTGGCCACTGCTGAGCTCGATGAAATAACCAGATCATAACCGCTCAAATCAAATTGCTCGATCGCAACCGGCAGCATTGGCAACATGTGTCGGTACAGCTTCTTTGAAAAGGGAATTTTTTGCAGCTTACTGTGGTAGACGTTGCGACCGGCCAGAAACGGTGCCTGGTCCCGTGGCAGGAAATCAAACAGGGTAAATAAATCTGCCTGAGGGTAGACTGCCATGAGTTGTTCGAGGACACGCTCAGCACCGCCGACGAGAGGCAGCCAGTCGTGTACCAGAGCCACTTTTTTTGCTCGTTCGGTGCGAGTGCCTCTGAGTTTGCGATTGTCCATTCGGATAATTACCAATTCGGATTTTATGCACGCAGTAACGGGTTACATGCGTTGATATACAAACATCTACCCCTCGTCCGGGTACGCCTGAATGTAACAAAAATTGAACGATTCAGAAAACCGCCTGCGTCAGGAGAAGTATCGGCCGGTGGTCCTTAATCAGCACTGATCAGAGTCATTTTTTAACGGAATTAGCAATTCCTATCGATAAGCGTGAATTTGTTGGCAAAATAGTGGTGGATTCGAGCAGTTATGTAGAATTCGTAATAAAAATAGGTGCTAGACGGTTGTTTAGTAAGATTATTTGTATGTACCGCTGGTAATATGTTCAGTCGGTAATACCCCAATATAGAGAGAAAAACGCCTGGATGAAACAGGTTTACTTAACTGGAATAACAACGACCGGCACCCCGCATCTGGGCAACTACGCCGGCGCAATTAAACCCGCCATTGAAGCCAGCCAGCGAGAAGACACGGAAAACTTCTATTTTCTGGCTGATCTGCATGCGTTGATTAAAAGCCATGACCCGAAAGCTGTGCAGCAATCGAGACTGGAAATTGCCGCAACCTGGATTGCGCTTGGTCTGGATACAGACAAGGCAGTGTTCTACTGCCAGTCCGATATCCACGAAATTCCGGCGCTTACCTGGTTGCTGACTTGTCAAACAGCGAAGGGACTGATGAACCGTGCCCATGCCTACAAGGCCGTGGTGCAGGAAAATGAAGAGGCAGGTTCTCCGGATCCGGATCGCGGAATCACAATGGGCTTGTTCAGTTATCCGGTGTTAATGGCAGCGGATATTCTTATGTTTAAAGCGCACAAGGTTCCGGTCGGCAGGGATCAGGTGCAACATATTGAAATGGCCCGCGATATTGCGCAACGATTTAACCATCACTATGGCGATCACTTTGTGCTGCCGGAAGCCGAGGTTGCTGAATCAGCTTCAGTTCTTGCAGGCCTCGATGGTCGCAAGATGAGCAAGAGCTACAACAATACAATCCCGCTGTTCGCGCCTGAAAAGAAGCTGCGAAAGCTAATCATGCGAATAAAAACCAATTCGCAGGAGCCGGGCGAGCCGAAAGAAGCCGACGGTAACACGCTGTTCGAAATCTATCGTGCCTTCGCCACCCCTGAGCAAACTGCTGAAGTGCGTCAACGATTTGCTGACGGCATTGGCTGGGGTGAAATGAAACAATATCTGTTTGAACATCTAAACTTATTACTGAGTGAACCTCGTGAGCGTTACGAAGCGTTGATGGCGAGGCCTGATGAAATCGCCGGTGTGCTTGCCAGCGGTGCTGAAAAAGCACGGGCGCAGAGCGCAACTTTTCTCAGTGAACTCTACGATGCCGTTGGCATAGCTCCAATCCGCTAATACCAGTCGAGAAATAATGAAACATCAACTGCAACCTGAGGACACCGAATCGCGCTCACGCCCGCGTTCCGGAGTAATCAAGGCGGCCAAACCCGCCAGTTTGCACGATCGCGAAGCAAGTCGTGCGCGCCCGGCAGCAAGGAGCAATGCCAGAAAAGCGGTGGATCGGGCATCAGATGCGCTGAATGATCAGGACCGTCACAGGGCACGTCGGTCACGCCAGCCGGTTGCGGATATTCCGCGCGAGCCTGTTGCCCGGACTGCCGAAAGCGCCACGAAAAGGGCTACCGGCCGAACGAGCAGAGAGCAGGCGGCACCGCAAAAAAAAGCGTCAATCGGGAACAAAAGCGGAATAAAAAACCGTATCGCCGAGCGCGCAAAAAGACAATCCGGTGAGCTTGATCAGACGCAACCGCTCGACACGGCTCCGCAAGCCGCTCAGCAGTCCGCAAAATGGTACCAGTCACGGTGGATAAAGTACGGGTTTATGGGTGTCGCGATGGCGCTGATGATAGCGGTCGCGTTCATGAAGCCGATCGACAACTCCAGTGAGTCTCAAATAGACAGAGCACTGACCAGAGCGCTGATCGGATTCGGTATTGCCAGAACGCTGAACGGCGTTATCTCTGTTGCCCAGGGGACCGAGTTTGCAGTGCAGCCGGCGGGTGTCGGGGTTAATTTTTCACCCGGGGAGATTCTCGACCCGGTAAACGACCTGGTAGAAAGGTTCTCGTGGGTAATGCTGGTAGCAACCAGCTCCCTCGGGGTGCAAAAAATACTGCTCGAAGTCAGCAGCTGGATTGGTATTAGTTTTATGCTTGCCGGTGCCGCGGTATTCTGGCTGCTTACCCGTATGCAGTCAGGTGCAGCTTCATCGATTGCCAAATTTGCAAGCCGTCTGCTGTTGGTGATGCTACTGCTGCGATTTTTAATACCCGTTGGTTCAATTGCCAATGACTGGGTATATCGTCAGTTTCTACAGCCAAAGTTCGAAACATCGTCACAGCAGCTTGAAGTGGCCAGTGAAAGAATTCGTGAAATCAGCACGCGCCAGTCGAATCCTCCCGAGGAGTCTTCGTCGTTGCGGCAAAAGGCGAAAAATATTTATCAGTCAATGACCAGCAAGTTCGACTTTGACGGCATGTTGCAGGACTATAAAAAGTCCGCCGAAGATGTCAGTGAACACGCAGTCAATCTGATTGTGGTGTTTTTACTGCAAACCATTTTGTTTCCACTGATATTTCTATTTGTGGTGTATCGGGCTTTCAGATATTTACTGCTGCCGCCGTCAGGTACTTAAATGAGCAGGTGCAGGCAGCATTTCTATGCCTGCACCACAAGCAACGGGCTATTGATCCGGTGTTGTCTCTGGCGCTGCGCGGTCAGTCAAATACATGTCCAGCAACTCGTGCGCGTCATCTATACCGGTCTTTTTGAGCGCCGAGAAAGTTTGCAGCGTACACGGTATGCCTTCACTTTCCAGTGTTGCGCCGGTACTTAACAGCGCACGCTGGGCAGCACCCTTGCTCAGCTTGTCACTTTTTGTCAGCAGGCAGTGCAGATTGACGCTGGCCTCCATCGTCCATTCAATCAGCCGCCAGTCGTGATCTGACAACGGGTGGCGGATATCCATAACAATAATCAGACAACGCAGCGGTTGCCGCGAAAGCAGATAGCCTCCGAGCGTCTTGCGCCAGTGCGCCAGCTGTGTCTTTGAAACCTTCGCATAACCGTAACCCGGCAGATCGACCAGATAATGTCCAGGGGTGATCTCAAAGTGATTGATCAGCTGCGTTCGACCAGGGGTTTTACTGGTGCGGGCAAGTTTCTTGTTTCTTGTAATGACATTGATGGCACTGGATTTGCCGGAGTTTGAGCGTCCGGCAAACGCTACCTCGGCAACACTATCGTCTGGTAACTGTTCGAGAGTATGGGCACTCTTTTTAAAAGTGGCGTTGAAATAGGCAGAATTGATCATTAGACAGAGTGCTACTTAAAGCACACAGCCCAACAGACTCGAAAACGAGTTCGAGATTTTGATACAATTGTGAGGTTTCCCTCGTACGCTTCGATAGCTTTCGAAGCGAACTCCCCACAGGATAATTTCAGGTGTGATGATGCGTAAATCATTGTTCTATGTGTCTCTTTGTGCAGTCCTATCGACTGTATGTTACGTCAAAACAGGACTCGCCAGTGAGGCAAAAACCGACTCTGCTGAAGCGATGCCAACTCAAGCGACTATCGCACATGGTGATGCGGCGGCAGGCAAGGCGGGTTCCGCGATCTGCGCCGGGTGCCACGGGGTAGACGGGGTGTCAGCGATACCTGCGAATCCCAATCTGGCCGGGCAGGGTGCACCGTATATTCTGAAGCAGCTTATCGAATTCAAATCCGGTGTGCGCAACAACGCCATTATGGCGGGTATGGTTGCCGCACTCGACGAAACGGCGATGGCCGATCTTGCTGCGTACTACGCCGAGCAGACGCCGGCGGAAGGTGTGTCCAGTGAGGAAAACCTGAAGCTTGGGCGAGACATCTATCGCGGTGGTATCGCAGCCATTGGTGTCCCTGCCTGTGCCAGTTGCCATGGTCCGGCCGGTGCCGGAAATGATGCGGCTAAATTTCCGCGCCTCGGTGGCCAGCACGCAGAATACATTGCCTCATCTCTCAAGCAATTCCGATCGGGCGAGCGCGCTAATGATGCCAACCGAATGATGCGCCTGGTTGCAGCACGTTTGTCTGACGAAGAAATTGCGGCTCTCGCAAACTACGTACAGGGCCTGCACTAGGGTAGTGTGACGCACAAACTCTACATAGGAGTCGTCAATCAAAATGCTATTATTTTTCTGAAAATAGAGTGAGTTAACAGCTCTTTAGCGAATGAAAAAGATAGGTCATTGCATTTTAATAAGGCGCCCCCGCGGGAGCTCGCCAATGGCCCCACAGCTTTTTTGCAGCTCTTGATATGGGAACAAACCTTGTCTGCCTTGCTGTGAAGCCAATGGCAAACGCTCATTTGCAGTGTTTGCGCGTAACACTACACTAGCCAACGCGTCTGCGGTGCCGTTTGGGCTCGCAGAGTCGTCGCAATATTTACTGGAAAGGCACGGTTAAGCACTTGTGCGAAAAACTGTGCCTTTCTTTTGCCACGTTTAACCCATCTGGATAGAGACTATGACACTGCACACGACGGTACTGATCAAACGTATTTTTGCGATTGCCTTGCTGGTGATGGCGGCTTCATCTGCGAATGCACAGCAAGGTTATGAAAACCTGGCTAACCCGGTAAAGACCGACAATCCTGACAAAATAGAAGTGCTGGAATTCTTCTGGTACGGCTGCCCACACTGCTTTCAGTTTGAGCCACACATTAAAGAGTGGCTTGAAACCAAGCCCGACAACGTCGAATTCAAAAGCGTCGCTGCACCGTTAAATCCGGCGTGGAAGGTTCATTCTCAGGCATTTTACGCCGCAGAAATTCTGGGTGTGCTCGATCAGTTTCATGAGCCAATGTTTAATGCCATTCATAAAGATAAAAAGGCGATGCGCAAGCCCAAGGACATAGCAAAGCTCGCGGAGTCCCTCGGCATAGATGGTGACAAATTCGCTAAAACGATGAAATCTTTCGCGGTTGACGCGAAGATTCGTCAGTCACTGCAGAAAGCACAGGAAGTTGGTATTTCGGCGGTACCTACCGTAGTAATCAACGGCAAATACAGAACCAGCGGTTCAGTCGCCGGTTCTTACCCGAATCTGATTAATGTGTTAAACCAGTTGATTGCGCAGGAAAGCGAAGGCTAATCTCTGGTGGCAGTGCAAGAAAGCGCTGCCGACTGTTTTGCAAGTAACTTTTACAAACAAAGCACCGGTACTACCGGTGCTGTTTTAACTCATCAATGGTCGCTGCCATCAACCCTTTCTCTGCAGACAATTGCGCTACCTGACGTCGCAGGTCTGCCACATCATTGGCCGCGGTTGGCGACGCCAGCCTTGCGTTTAATGATGCAGTCTGTCGCTCCTGATCTGCCAGCTGTGTACGTAGTTGGTCACGTTCAAAACTCATTTGATCGTAAGCAGATTTAAGTTCCTGCATCTGAGCGGTGGTTCTGTGATCGCCACCGGATCGACTATCAGTTTGCGCGACCTGCAGGTTGCGGTTTTCCTGTTGCAGCTGTTCGATTTCGCGATTCAGTGAATTGACCATTGGCCGCAGTCGTGTGACTTCAAGCTCAAGATCCGTTGCCTGAACACCTTCGCTGCGAAGCGCCTGATCAACAGCGCCCTGAACGCGTTCGTCGAATCCTGCCTGTTCCTGCTCGAGCTTCAAGGACCACTGTCGAAAGTCTTCACGTTCACGCTCAACGGAATCATACTGCTGTTTTAGACGATGAAGCTCGGCAACGGCATCTTCACGTTCGCGGCTTTCTATAGCAACGCGCTCACGCAAATCGGCGTTCTCTTTGTTTGCCGAACGCAGCTCGGCGACTTCACGTTGCAGCGCGATATATCCGTCGTCGTTTTCAACTGACTGCAAAGACTGCAGTTGGCTTCTGGTGTTGTCCAGCTCTTGATTTATTTGCTGGTTGAGGCGATCTTTTTGATCCGATGATGATTTCAACGCTTTGGTGAGGTTTTGCAGTTTGTGGTTTTTGGCGCGTTCTTCATCGAGCTTCTGCTGCACACCATCTATTTCAGACTGACCTGATTCGAGTTTGGTATTCAGTTGCCGTTGCTGCAGCTTGGCGCGTTCGACTTCTTCGCGATTAGCATCAATTTTGGTATTCAGCGCGGCAATTTTTGTACGCAGATTGTTGTTTTCATCGTCCAGCGACTGGTTGGACTTTTTGAATCGGCTAACGACCCGAGCGTGATCTTCTTCGGTGTCGGCAAGGGTATTGCGCCATTCGTTTTCTATTGCCCGGGATCTTCGTTGACCACCGAGTTTTGCCAGCGCCCAACCGATAATCAGGCCTGCAAGTCCAGCGAGCACAAGGCAAATCAGCATCTTGGAAACAAGATACATCAGAGACGGGCTCATAGAGGAAAGAGAGGACATTTAGTGTGGCTCCAACTAGAGTTTAAATTCTATTCTTCGGTTTGCAGCCTGGCCTTCGGGACTCAAGTTGTCTGCAATAGGATCGGTTTCGCCGTAGCCGATAGGGCTGAGTCGGCTCTGCGGTACTTGTTGGTCGACGAGATATTCCTGTACTGCGATGGCTCGTCTGCGACTGAGTTCGAGGTTAGCCAGTGCGTCGCCTGAGCTGTCAGTGTGGCCGGCTATTTCAACCACTTGTCCGGAGTAGCTCATAATGACATCTGCAACCTGATTCAGAACTGTTTTGGCATCGTTGGTCAGTGTTGTACTGCCTTTTTCGAATACAATCGCTGCCGTATTGAGTGCGTTCAGTTCCTTTTGCAGTTCCTGTGCAAGTAGTTCTTCACCACTGATCGCAATAGGTGCAGTGGCTTTTGGAGCGAAGTTATTAACGACGCTTAGCTTCCCGTTGGTGATTTCTGCGGCAGCGCTGGCCAGCGATCGACCAGAAATTCTGTCGCTGACTTCACCGCTTAACAGCATCTGACCGCTGTTAATGCTGACTGAAAAATTATCCAGCGTTTGAATGTTGTCTGTCACTGCGATTGCTTCGTCTATCCAGTCAGCGGCAGCGACCGTTTCATCAACGTTCAGATTGTCCTGATAGTTGCCCTGAAAGAGTCGTGCAACACTGTTGCGAATTGCATTGGCTTCACGATCAGAACTTACTGTGCCGGAAACAATTTGTCCCCCTTCGGAGTTGCTGATCTTGAGAGAGGCCGGGCGTTTGTTCGGCGTTCTGGGTTGAACCTGGGGTGTCGGAAGATCACTGGACGGTGACTGTTGCTGGAAGTCTGTTTCTACTTCAAGGTATTGACCCAGCAGGCGTGTGGCGAGCTCTGCTTTCTGCTGTCCAAGCGTTTCGGAACTGACGGTACCGCCCAGCGTAGCGCCGGAGTGAGTGATTTTTATTGAAGGGTTTTCAATGTCATCGATCTGATCGATCATGGCGACAGCACCATCTAGCCACCTCGGCTTTGCTGACCCGACGTAGGTAGACATGTCGTCTTCAACGTTGGCCACACCAAACTTGCCTGAGACCGCATCTATAATGCGTTCTATTGATGCTTCGTCAGGCACAATTCCCTGCACGGTTGCGCGTCCGTCGGTAACGACAATGTCGAGCGTGGACGGAGACAGTGATTCATCCACCACAAGGTCGTTACCGGCAGGCTCAGTTGTCTCGGTTGCCGGCTGAGTTGCCGCAACGCTGGTATCGGTTGACACAGCTGCAGTGGTTTGTTCTGTATTCGCAGGTGTTGATGTGGCTTCCTCGCCGTCTATGCGGAGGTTATTGTAAACTCGTGCCACACCGTAGGTATCAATGGCCCGTTGTTCTGCCTGTTTGCGAATAGCATCAGAAGGCACCACACCGGCAAGCATGACATCCTGACCTGTGACGAGCACATTTTCGTCTGCCAACCCTATCTCCTGCAGAGAACCGGTTACCCGGCTGTCCAGGTCGGCTTCAATGTTCGGGCGGATTTGCGACAGGCAATAATACAGCGCCGCCAGGATAAGCAAGATCCCCAGCAATAACAGCAGTATTGATGTGCCGGTGCCCGCCACTCGCGATGGTGTGGTTCGGTTAGATTGCATTACTTGTCTCTTTATTCTTATAGTTGGTCGCCACCCACGCGCCGACAGCGGTATCGGCGCAGCCAGCTTTCGAGGATGCTGGCAGCTTTCACTGTATCCGGATTCGTTCTTCTAGTAAGGTAATTGTAGTCGAACCCGGACAAACCTCCATGAGCCTAGCAAAAGTGCAGATTGACTATCCTGACCACAATGAAAGTATTTTACTGTCGCTGTTCGTCAGTCTTTTGACTCAATGAGTGTGCGGAGTAGCGTGGTGTTTTTATTTCTTTCCAGATGGTTAGTCGTCGTTTGCTTAAGCATAGCCGTATTGCCGGTTTTTGCAGATTCAAAGGCAATCATCAGTCAGTGCAGAAATCTGTCTTTGGATCAGTCAGGTTTTGTTGAATGTATCAAGTTACTCGAAGTAGAGTCTGGAATATCGCTTGAGACCATTGAATCGGAGTGGATTGCCTATCTGCAGGGTGGCGAGGGCAACTCTGCTGAAACAGATAACACAACAATCGATGCAGAACTCGATCAGTTGCTGTCAACCAGTGTTTCCTACCGTGAATATCGCGATCAATATTGCCGCTTTCAGGTTACTGGTCTGGATGACGTTTTAATGTCGACAAATAGTGGTGCTTGTCGAATTGCGATGGATCGCGATCGTACCAGTAACTTACGCCGTCTGCTGATTGAACGACGCGCACGACGCGTCAGCGGAAATTTCTATCGCGGATATTATCTCGAAGCAAACGCAGTGGGTCTGTTTCAGTCTTGTGATCAACGGCAGGACTGGTCAGTCGCGGCGGTTGAAGCAATACAGCAGCGTTTGACTGAACGATACGATGAGTTAACCACCGAAGCGCTGGAAATGGTTTACGTTGAATTGAGAGGTGTGGTCGCTGCTGCTGAAAATGAAGCGGTACCAGCGGCGTTGCAAATCAATGAATTGAATCTTGTCAGGCCATTGCTCGAGAGTGACTGCCAGATAACCACAGTGACTCTTGTCTCCGATACCACAGCGTCAGCACCTGATGATTTTCCTGCAAGTGATGCATTTGACGACGACACTGAAGCGTCAGTGCAAGCCACGGACACAGCTAACGCCGCCGCTGACACAACTAACGTGACAATAGATGATCTGGGTGATGGCGGCTTTTTGTACGGTTACTTCGGGGCATGGACATCGATGTGCGCGGCAGATTCACAACTGGTCTGTAAAGCACAGTCTGATGATACGTTTTCCTCTGCCGGTAACTGGCAGTTGATGGTCGACCGGTCTGCCAATGGCAATTGGCGGGTGCGGCTGACCCCAACCACAGATAGCCATGTCATTGGCAGTCAGATGCAGGTAGCGGTTGATGGTGCGTCGTTGTTTACTGTGCCGCCTGGTTCCGAACAAATACTACTTGGCAGCGCAGTGACGCTTGCGACAGGTAATCGTGCGTTACAGCTGCTAAATACCATGCGAGACGGGGCAGCTTTTGAAATTAGCTGGAATACACCCGAACAAACCAGTGCAAACCTGGCATTTTCACTATCCGGTATAAGTCTCGCACTTCAGTATTTTGATAATCGTGGAAACTAGCCGGTGCTTTTTGCCGGTGCTTTTTTGTAAGAATCCGTTAGCCGCTTTTATGGCGGTCACTAAGTAACTGACCCACTATGCTGGCAGCGACAATAGCCGGTTGTTTACCGATAATTGAAGGCAGGCCTATAGGAATGTGAAGTGCCTGCACAAGCTCTGTAGCAATGCCTTCTTCGAGCAGTCTTTCTTTAATGATCTTGGCTTTTTTCGCACTGCCTAAACAACCAACATAGGATAAGTGCCGGTTACCTAACGCAAGCCTGCAAAACCGGATATCGAGATCGTGGTTTCCGGTGGCAACAACGACCTGAGCGCCTGATCTCAGGGTGTCCAGCTCAACCTCGTGCAATGCTACTGTTTTCAGGGTGCCGGTCTCTGCCGATTGAACAAGATCGTTAAGCCAGGTGATGTCTACCGGCAATAACTGTAACTGTTTTACCAGTTGTGTCGCGACGGCACTGGTGCCTACTACCGCGATAGTTTTTCGTTCCTCGGTGATGCGCGTCATTAATGTCTGGCTGGTTGTTGATTCCAGTAGATGAGTACCGGCAGTTGCATCAGGTTGCCGCAGCATGTGATTGGTCGTCACTGCGATATCTGATGTATCACCGCCTTGCGTACGCACCTCTATTTGTGAACCGGTATGTGCATTGTGGGGATCAATGGTATGGGAAAGCACAAACGGCTCTTCATTGAGCAGATGCCGGATGGCAGTCGGTATCCAGTCTGCAGGCTCACGCCAGAGCGTGTAAACCACGCGGTAGCTGCCATTGGCCACGCCCGCGACATCGCCGAGTGAATATTCCCTTAGCGTATCGAAGGTCTGACCGGTGAGCAGAGCCCGGCAATGACTGGCGATGTTGTCCAGCCGGTGAGATGAGTTGAATTGTCCGAAGTGGTTGTCGGCAGTAAATATCACCCGATGACCTGCCTCGTCTGGTGACGCGCCGTCGATAGACCATAGTGTTGCGATCACATATGGTGTGTTGTGCGCGGTGAGGTCTTGCGCCTTTTGTATCCAGCTGCTCAACGGCTGGCACGCTCTGCGTATTGGCTGCCAACCGGCATGTCGCCTCTGAGCCGGTGTGTAAATGGCGCGTCCGGCTTAATGCGGGCGTCAAAGTAATTACTCAAATTTCGGTGCCTCCAGGGCTGAAACGACTCCGGCAATGAACGGTAATTATCAATTGCAGCAGTTCTCTGACACCCGACTATACTGTAACGGGTAACGGGAAAAAAACAGGCAGCTCAGGCGCCTGTGGTGACCGCTAAAACAGGCTGAACAGTACGCCTTGGTAGCAAAGATAACTCGATCAATATAATAAGATAAACAAGTCTGGACGTATCGAACAACATGAAAATCAAATCTATAGCCCCTGCCTTTGTGATTTCGGGCGCTGTTGCACTGGTTGCCGGGCCTCCTGGCTATGCACAATCTGCGGATGGATGGGATGGTAGTTTTCCCAAGCGATTTTATGTCGGGTTTGGCGGTGGCAACGCACGCATTGAACCTGACACAGGCGGTACGGTGTTTACCGTCACCGATAATACTGATAAGGCCGGTCTGGTCTTTGTTGGCATGGACTTCAATCGCCGGCTGAGCTTTGAATTGCAGTTTGCCGATTTGGGTGTGGCCGCTATGCAAAACGCCGATACACTGGAAAATGTCGGTATCGAATATTCTGAAGCATCGTTGAGTGGTCTCTACTACCTGTGGAATGACTACTCGGATGATGACTACCTCGACTACGATGGCCTTGATTTAAGAGCCGGTTTTTCTTTCTATGCACGTGCCGGTGCAGGGCAGATGGATAACGGTTCGGTAGGCAATGTTGTCTACACCCGCGAAAATGACATTCAGTTTCTGGCCGGGCTGGGTATTGAATACGGACTGCGCAACGGTCTGGCAGCAAGACTCGAACACGTACGCTACGACACCGATGCGGAATATACCGGTGCCTCCGTGCTGTATCGTTTTGGCGGTGTAAAAGCGCCGCAACCCACGGTTGGCGAGGAAGAACCTGAATTACCAATTTTGCCAGCACCAAAACCTATATCACCACTGCCGCCACCACCACCGCCACCGGCAGAATTACCGACACTGCCTGAGTTACCGCAACCTATAGAAGAAGCCCGGGTTTCTTCAGATGATGCCGACTTTGACGGTGTGGTGAACAACCTCGATCAATGTCCGAATACTGTGGCGGGCACGCCGGTTAACGCTGATGGCTGTGAAATGTTCAACGGCGTTATTGACGGCATTAATTTCCTGACCGGTTCAGACACTTTGACTGAAGTATCCAGAAGCGTTCTGAATGATGTTGTGGGCACATTGCAGGCATTTCCTGATGTGAACCTGTCTATTGAAGCGCACACTGATGACCAGGGTGAAGAGGCGGCTAATCTTGATCTGTCACGTCGCCGCGCCTTGTCAGTTGTTCGGTATTTGATTGCGGAAGGCATTTCAATCGACCGGCTGCGTGCCAGAGCTTATGGCGAGAGTCGACCGATTGCTGATAACTCGACCACTGAAGGACGGTTGCAGAATCGTCGCGTTGAGTTCAGAACGGTCCAGTAGCCGAACACACAGGAAATGATGAAGAGGGTGTTACTCGAATGCCCTTGATGGTTAGTCAGCAAGTAATAAAAATGGTGACGCTGGCCGGTTGGAAAATCCCTTGGGCTATTCAACAACCCGGCGTCAGGGCGATTGTCGGCTTGTTGCTGCTGGCGGCCACGTTTCCAGCGTATCCGGACAGCAGCAAAGTCCTTAATTTCTCTTCTGAGCCTACGCTGCTCTCTGGTAATTCGCTACAGTCAGGTGCTGTTTACCGTATTCCCAACGTAGCTCCTTTTGTTGATGCCACGGTCGAAGTGTTGCGCATCCACCAGGGTGACTTGTTAAGCATTGATAACAACATGGCATTGCCTCGTGCGTTGCAACCGGCTATGCGTGCTAATGCTGAGGGGGCCTTTGTTGAAATTGCGGTCAGCCTGACAGCGTCCGGGCGACCTGAGATTCATCGCATCGATCTGCAAGCCAGTGTTATCGGACTGGTGAACAATATCACCACTATTTATAGTGCATCTGATTACACGCTTGAGACAGGATCGTTTGTTACCGCAATGGTGGATTCACCCGCCACACTGCATCTTTATTCTGTCGATGCAGTGCAGGGTGTGCGTCCATCCGATAGCGTTTATGCAGCCTCTGTAACGCTTAATCAACAGAAAAAACTGATTGTAAGAGTGACTGCCAGAAAATCAGGTAGCTTTAGTGGATCAGTTTTATTCGAACCTGTACCGTTTGTTGCCCCCGTTTTTTATAATATTAATGATGCACCGATTGCCAATGACGACCGGGAAATCGTTAACCGCAATGAACGCCTTGATGTGCCGGCAGAACAAGGGCTGTTGTCAAATGATACGGATGCGGACACGCTGATCGACGGTGACAGAATTAGTATTGACTCTTTCGAAATCAACGAGATTACGTATCCGCCGGATACCGCGGTCAGTATCTCGGAGGGTACACTGACTATTAGTCAGGATGGTGCATTCGAGTTTATGCCGTCAGTTAATTTCACCGGAAATATTGCGGGTATTGATTATCGGTTAGTGGATGAACACGGCGCTGACGACTTTGGCACGTTGTCTCTGCTCGCGCTAAATCGTGGTGTGAAAAGAACCACCGCTAATGTCACGGATCCGGTGTTGACCATCTCGGAAGATACCAACAATGACGGGTATATTAATCGTGCAGAACTAAGTGGCCGGATCAATGTAGCAGTGACAGTACCGTCCGATGCGCTCAGTGATCAGCGCATGATCATCAGTTCGCAGTTTGAACGGGTTAATGTTGTGCTTGATGAGGATCATTTGCGTGAAGGTGTTGTGTCTGTATCGTTTGAAACACCTTCGGACGGAGCAACACTGGATTTTTCCTTGTTGTATATCAGCGCCAATGATGACTTGCTGACGCAAAAGACAAGATCTGTAAAGCTGGATCTGACGCCGACTGAAAAGCCTCAGATAGAAATAGTCGCAGATGTCGACAACAGTGGTTTCTTGTCAGCTGATGAATATCAATCCGAGCTGACGGTGCTTGTGCACTTGCCGGCAACCGCTGTCGTCAACGACCAGGTAACGATCGCCAACAATAATGACCGGCAGACTATTGTGCTTACCCCGCTCGATGTTGCAGAGGGTATGGTAAGAGTCGTGTTACCGGCAGCCCCCGACGGACAGTCGTTTTCCCTGACTGCCGTAATCACTGACGAGGCAGGTAATAGCTCTGAGACCGGCAGTGATTCAGTGCAGATTGATACGACACCGCCACCGCTGCCACAGGTCAGTGGGTTACATACATCGAGTGCAACGCCGGTTATAAATGGTCTACATCCGATAGATAATGATTATTTGCTGGCAGTGGCCGTGAATGGAGTGACCTATGTGGCAGGTGACGGATATTTGCAAAAAATGCCACAGGGTGAGTGGCAGCTTAGTATACCGGCATCCGATGCGCTGCCACACGGTGTGTACGACGTAATCGCGACTGTGACAGATATTGCCGGCAATGCGGTTAACGACAATACATCGGCCGAACTCGCTGTAGACCTCAAACCACCTGCGCTAGTGGTCGACAATGTTGGATTATCGACTGATACAGCACCAATGATTCGTGGTTTCACAGATCAATCCAATAACAGCAAGGTACTGGTTACAGTCGATCAGGGTAGTCCGTTATGTGAAGCGTTGGTTAAAGACGGACAATGGCGTTGTCGCGTTCGAAAACTGCTCAGTGTCGGGGACAATAACCTGGTAGCGACAGGTGCGGATGAACTTGATAATCAGGCCGCAATCCAGTTTACCGTTAGAGTTGCCAGTGCAACTGACAGTGATGGTGACGGCATTGCAGATGATATAGAAAGCACTGCAGACACAGATCAGGATGGGGTGCCGGACTACATTGATTTAGACAGTGACAATGACGGTATTACCGATCACTACGAAAGCCTGCTCGATTCCGATGATGATGGTACTCGTGATTATCGCGATATTGACAGTGATGGTGACGGTATCAGTGATCTGATAGAGGCAGGATTTAGTTCAGTTAACGCAAAAAGCCCGGTAGGCGATAACGGTATTCCTGATCAGTTTGAACAATCACCCGGCAGTGGTGAGGTTAGAGCGCCTCGAGATACCGACGGTGATCTTATTGACGACTACCGGGATATCGATAGTGATAACGATGGGCTTACTGATGCATTGGAAAATGCCGGTGCCAGTAGTGAAACCACGCCACTTGCGCTCGATACCGATCTTGATCGGATTCCGGATTATCGTGATCTTGATTCTGATCAGGATGGGCTTGCAGATATTATCGAGCAGTTCCTGACTGATTCTGACCGGGATGGCCGTGTCGATGAATTTGTTGATATGAATGTTGATGGGCTGCATGACGATCTGCTTGCTGCAGATACTGCACAGGACACCGATGCCGACGGACTGGCCAATACGGTCGATCTGGACAGTGACGGCGATGGCCGCACAGATATCGTTGAGTCAATGGTGGTAGACAACAATAAGGACGGGCAACTCGACGACTTCGCTGACCGCAACGGCAATGGCATACCGGATCAGGTAGATCAGTTTTATACCCGGGGTATTGATGCTGATCAGGATTTTATTGATGATTTATATGACGTTGACCACACTTCCGGTGAGGATTTGGACGCCGATGGAATAGTAGATGCTTTTGACGTGGATGCTGATGGAGATGGATTTCTCGATAGCCTCGCAGGTGCGCCACCGCCCGAGAGTCTCGCTGACGTCTATGAATTTGTGCCGGATGCAGGCGCCGTACTGGGTACCGGAACCGGTGTATTGGGCAATGGGTGTTCAATGATATTCGGTCACAGAAACAACGTGCAGAGATACGACTGGAGCCTGCTGCTTTTACTTGTAAGTGCAGTTTGCGGGCTGGCATATCGAAGACGCGGTTTAAGACAAATAAATTGTTAGTTGGAATAGCATATGAGTTATACAAAAACACTCCTCTCGCAGGAAATTGAAAACACCGTTACCAAAAAGCGGCAGCAAAATTTATTGCTCACCGGTACGTTAGTGTGTCTGTTGACAGCGGGCAGTGCCCTTGCCATGACCGACAAAGATGGCGACGGAGTTCCGGACGAGGTTGAAATTGCAGAAGGTACCGATCCGGATGTGGCGAGCAACTTTCTCGACAGTGATGGTGACACCATACCTGACTATCTCGATGCAGACTCCGACGGCGATGATGTACCCGATCTTCTTGAGTACGGCCGTAACCCCTATGTTGATAGTGATATGGATGGTGTACCGGCCTATCTTGATGATGATGACAACGATCCAAACATAGTCAACGCCGATGGCAGGGTTCAACCCGCCTTCGATCCGGACAATAACAACACCGCGGCGTTTCAGGATTCTTCGCACGACCATGAAGCCGATTCAGACGGCGATGGTGTGCACGATAGTATTGAAATTTCCGAGGGCACTGATGAATCATCGGCACTCTCATTTCTCGACACCGACGCTGATGGCGTGCCCGATATCATTGATGGTGATGCAGACGGTGACGGTATAGGTAATCTTCTCGAAGCCGGCGTGTACCCGTACTTTGATCGCGATTGTGATGGTGTGCCTGCGTATCTCGATGATGACGACTACGACTTCAGGATTGGAAATGCCGATGGTCTTGTACAGCCGTTGTTTGATCCTGATGGTGACGGCACGGCTTCCTTTCAGGACGCCACTGACACCAACACACAAGCCGATGGCGACAATGATGGTGTGCCGGATGCGGTCGAAGCAGAACAAGGTACAGATCCGGCAGACGGCAGCAGTTTTCTGGATTCAGACGGCGATGGTGTTCCTGATTACACAGATCCGGACGACGACAACGACACACTTTCCGACTCCGTAGAAGGGGATGGTGATACCGATAATGACGGCACGCCAAACTATCTGGATCTGGACAGTGACGGTGACGGCGTACCCGATCAGATTGAGGGAGATGCCGATGCCGATGGTGATTTTATTCCGAACTTTGTAGACAACGACACGACTCTTCCGGCACCGACAGATACTGCCATTGATTCAGACAATGATGGTATTCCGGATGCTGTAGAAGGACAGGATGATATTGACGGAGACAGCATTGTAAATTCACTCGATGACGACAGTGATGGTGACGGCATTCCGGACGCCGTTGAAACCAATTCCGATGCTGACGCTGACGGCGTGCCGAATTTTCTCGATCTTGACAGTGATGCCGATGGCATTCCGGATTCGGTAGAAGGTGTAGTAGACAGCGATGGTGACGGTGTGCCTGACTACCTCGATAACGACAGCGATGCAGATGGTATTGCAGATCGTGCCGAAGGGGTGGTAGATGCCGACGGTGATGGCATTCCGGCCTACCTTGATGCCGATGAAACGGCGGTGAACATCAGGACCAACACCATTGTCCGTACCGGTCTTGATGGCGGCTGTGTATTTTCTTTTAGAAGCAGCGGACCGGTTGACCCGGGTTTACTGATGCTGTTGTGTTTATCACTTGTCGGCCTGTTTCGGCGCAAGGCCTAGGCACTACACAATCTGACTATGGTGCCAATGCCATCGGTGATCGTTTAGAACACGGGCAAACTGTCCGTTGTCTGAGATACTCTCGTCCATGAACGGTGCGCTGAACGATAATTTGTCAGCGCTGTCAGGATGAACAAATGATAAACCGGTGGCATGTAACAGCAGCCGGTGACTTTGGTAATGTTCACTGAAAAACCGGTTGTGTATTGCTTTGCCGTAGCTGGTATCGCCAATCAGCGGGTGATTGATGTGCTTCATGTGCTGACGTATCTGATGTCGGCGGCCGGTTACCGGCGTGACTTCCACCAGGCTGTAGCGTGTGGTGGGATAGCGGTCTACCCGGTGTGGCAATTCGATAGATGCAAGTGTTTTATAGTGGCTTAGCGCCGGTGATCGTCTGTTATGTCGGGCGTCTTTGTCGCCAATAGCGTAGTCAATACTGCCTTCTGACTCGGTGTAACCTCGTACAACGGCATAATAGTGTTTGCTGACGGTGCGTTGCTCAAACTGGCTGGTCACTGATCTTGCACAGTCAGGGTCCAGTGCAAGCACCATGACTCCGGAGGTTGGTTTGTCGAGCCGGTGCACCGGATAGACCGGCTGGTCTAACTGCAGACCCAGTTGTTTGACCAGGTTTTCTTGTTCATAAGAATCGAGTGGTGTGCGATGCACCAGCAGCCCGGCGGGTTTTACCACGACTACCAGGCGCTTATCTCTGTACAGCACAGGTATTTTCTGTGCAGTACCTGCATCTTCAGACATCCGTTAGCTGGCAGACTCGCTGGCGGTTTCTTTGCGCTGTACTGCCTGCTCTGCTTCTTCTTTGACCAGCCGTGCCCACATGTCCTCTACCCAGCCTTTCATAATGAGTGATTCCTGCCAGCGATCGGACATTTCCATGCCTTCTGCATCAGTCATGGCGTACTCCGGCGGTGCCAGTTCGGTTTGAAATATCAGTGTGTCTTTGTCAGAGGCGCGTTTACGCCAGTGGCGAAAGCCGGCTTCCCACCAATCGAGAAACTGCACCACCCATTTTTGATGTTGTGGAAATTCGATCTGCAGCTGTATTTGCTGCGCTGATGCGACCCGCCCCTGAAAAGCATCGGCACGCCGCAGGATGGTGTCGATCATTTGCTGTTCTTCTTCCACCATTGGCAGCGAAAATTCGCGATCAACAACATAGTGCGACAGATCGACACTTAAGCGCATGTCCGGTACAGCATCGAGCAACTGCGTGGTGTAGTTGAGATCGTTGGTAATGGAATTGCGGTGTGTTTCAAACTCAATCGTGACCTCTTCTTTTTCTGCTTCTTCCATCCAGTCCTGCACCATTAGCGAGGCCTCATCGACGCTACTGGGAATCACCTGGGCGATAACATTGACAGCAACAGCATTGAATTCACGCGCCATAGTCAGCACGGGCAGCATATCTTCCATACTTGCCGGGAAAGCATTGATCACACATCCCAGTTCATACTGACGGAAGTAGGGCAGCGTTTTGTAGGCAGTTTCGATATCTGCCGCACCGAGATTGATGGCTATCCCTGCGAATCCGGCATCTCTGACCATCGCAAATGCTTCTTCATGACTTACCGCCGGGTGGCTTCCCCTGCCGGCATCCATGGCCCAAAGCGATTGGTAGATCTCTAGTCTGGACAAATCAGTCTCCGCGTAGACATACGCTTAATATAGAGTACGAACGATAAAACCGCGCTTACCAGCAACGCTACGGATAGTACGGCCGTTTAGTTCGGGGCGAGTATAGCGAAAGTGCCGACCGGGCAGCTGCGAAATTTTAACAATTGTGTCCTGCTGATGTGATTTTACGCTCGGTTCGCTGAAAATCTGCCACAATAGTGCTGTTGCAGCGCGCGGTTCCTCTGTGCATTTACAAAGGTTTACGGAACCGTATTGGAGTTTATGCGTGCGCTGGCTATGATGCTGCTGCGAGATACAACAGGGATACCGGAACCCAGCCTGAACAGG
The DNA here is from genome assembly GCA_937931165.1 of uncultured Granulosicoccaceae bacterium. Lineage (GTDB taxonomy): Bacteria > Pseudomonadota > Gammaproteobacteria > Granulosicoccales > Granulosicoccaceae. The sequence goes on along the minus strand of CALHCI010000031.1, from coordinate 57,100 downwards.
GAATCATGGGCCGTGTTTATCCGGTTATTCGTGATAACAACAAAAATATAGTGCTTCACTCAATCAACAAAGGAAATACATATGCATTTTCACAATAAGTACCTGGCCGAATTTTTCGGCACCTTCTGGCTTGTGCTAGGGGGCTGCGGCAGCGCGATTTTCGCCGCTACATTTGCAGGGGATATCGGTATTAACATCGGCCTGGTCGGTGTTTCTTTGGCTTTCGGTCTTACTGTAATGACCATGGCTTACGCAGTGGGACACGTTTCCGGTGGCCACTTCAACCCGGCTGTTTCTATCGGCTTGTGGGTTGGCGGACGCTTCGGCTTCGGTCACCTGATTCCTTATATTGTGTTCCAGGTACTGGGTGCGATCGCAGCAGCGTTTGTTCTTCAGTGGTTTGTAACCAATGCTGGTGATGCGGCTGCGTCTCTGAACGCCGGTGCTGTGCCAACACTCGCTTCTAACGGCTACGATGCTGCTTCTCCAGGTAAATTCAGCATGGAAGCAGTGATTGTGATGGAAGTTATCATGACTGCCTTCTTCCTGATCATTATCATGGGTGCTACTGATGAGCGCGCTCCAGCGGGCTTCGCACCTATCGCGATTGGTTTGGGATTAACCTTGATCCACCTGATTTCGATTCCGGTTTCTAACACTTCTGTTAACCCTGCACGTAGTACTGGTCCTGCTCTGGTTTCCAAGTTGTTTGGTGATGCCGAAGCTGGCAGCGTTGCGGTTACCCAGCTTCCGGTTTTCTGGATAGCGCCAATCGTCGGTGCGGTTCTGGGTGCAATCATCTACCGCCTGATCGTTTCAGGTGCGGCACCTGCAGAAGCAGCAGCACCTGCGCCACGTGAAAGAGTTGAAGTTCGTGAGCCTGAGTATCGTGATCGTGGTGAGTACCGCGGTGAGCGTGCTGAGTACCGCGACCGTGGTGAGTACAGAGACGACTATCGCGACTACCGTGATGACCGCTACTAGGCGCTGATTGCTCCAGGTAGTACTTGAAATAGTGGTATCAGAAAACGCGACACTTCGATGTCGCGTTTTTTTTGTCTGATAAAAAAGTGGACATTATCAGTAACCGGCTGAAATGTTGACTGCGCCGCGCAGCCCCTGTGCCGGCTGACCGGCTTCCATGGCTTTGATCGATTGAGCAATCTGTGTGACTGACAGATGCAATTGTGTGGGGCCGGCAACGTGGGGAGTGATGCTGACACCGGGGTGCGTCCAAAACCGATGATCCTGTGGCAGCGGCTCCTGTGAACAGACATCGAGCAGTGCGCTTTGCAACTGGCCGTTGTCCAGTGCCTGCAGTAAGTCTTCTTCTACTACCTGGCTTCCCCTGCCGACATTAATGAAGTGCGCTTGAGCAGGTAATTGTGCGAGCAGATTTTTGTCGACAATATTTTTTGTCTGTGCGGTGAGTGGCAACACACACACCAGTACCTCCAGTGATGCTAAAAACTCGCTGTGGTCACCGCTAAATACTGCGTATGGATGCGTGTCATCCGGCGGGCTTCTTTTCCATGCGCTTACCTGATAGCCGGCATTGTGAAGATGGTTGGCGACAACCTTGCCAATGACGCCGAATCCCATGACGCCCACACGGTAATCAGCTGCGTCTATATCCGGTTGGGGGCACCAGTTGCGGGCCTGCTGATACCGCTGATACTGGTCAAAATTGCGATGTGCACGCAGAACGCCATAGTGCACGTATTCGGCTATTTTATGTCCCATTCCGGCATCGCACAGTCGAATCAACGGTATACCTTGTGGAAGGCCGGGATGCTGCAGCAAGTGATCAACACCGGCGGCCATCGACAATATGCTTTTTAGGTTGTCTGCGCGGTCGAAAAAATCCTTTGGTGGTTGCCAGCAAATTGCGTAATCAAGCTCATCTGCGGCGCAACCGATATCAGGCCATTGCCAGATACTATGACCGGTAAGTTTCTCTCTTAGCAGTGTCAGCGCTTGTGCAGCATGATCATCTACAGAATAGAAGCTGATATTGGCCATTTCACTGTCTCACTTAGTTTTATTGTGTACGTAGCGGAAACTGTACTGAAGCACCGTCTTGCTTGCTATAGTTATCTCACCATTACCTAAAGAAGAGCCCGTCTGGTTGTCTGATTCTGCCCGTTACCATGCGTAGTTTTGCACGCGATGAAGGTCCACATCATGATCGCGATGACTTTGCCAATCTGACGAAACTGCTGCCTTATGTGTGGCGCTATCGCAGGCGTGTGGCATTTGCGCTCGGTTGTCTGCTGTTGGGAAAGTTTGCCACGGTTTGTACGCCACTGGTGCTTAAAGGAATTATTGATGCTCTGGATCATCAGGCCGAAGGCGTGTTCGCAGAGAACCTGGTGCTAGCCATTCCGCTGGCATTGTTGATTGGCTACGGTGCACTGCGGCTGGTCAGTGGTTTGTTTAGTGAACTGCGGGATATTCTGTTTTCACGTGTACGCTATAGCGCAATGCATCAGATGGCAGTTGATGTACTTACGCATTTACATGGATTGTCTTTGCGGTTTCATCTTGAACGCAACACCGGCGGTATTTCACGGGATCTTGAACGTGGTACACGCAGTCTGGCCTCTGTGCTTAATCTGCTGGTATTCAGTATTCTGCCGACAATAACGGAATTTCTACTGGTGGGCGGCATATTGTTGTATCGCTACGACTCTATTTTGATGGTCGTTATTCTCGCGACAGTGATGGTCTATGTGGTTTTCACGCTATCGATGAGCAAATGGCGAATGAGCTTTCGCCATGAAATGAATAAATACGACAGCGCCGCCAACGGGCGCGCAGTAGACAGTCTGCTTAACTATGAAACGGTTAAGTATTTCAACAACGAAGCCATGGAAGTCAGCAATTACAATGAACAATTAAAGCTGTGGGGCAGTGCCGGACAAAAAACCCAGATAAGTCTGTCTGCGCTTAATTTCGGGCAAGGCGCCATAGTGACAGTTGGTGTGACGATTATTATGATTCTTGCGGCTAAGTCCGTCGCTGCCGGTGAGATCACAATCGGTGATCTGGTACTTATTAATGCCATGATGTTGCAGCTTTTTATTCCGCTAAGTATTCTCGGGTCGGTGTATCGGTCATTGCAATACTCGTTAGCCGATATGGATCTGGTCATTAAGTTACTTGAGAAAACTCCCGAAATAGTTGATGCAAAAGATGCCAGAGATCTTGCTGTTAAAAAGGGTGGTGTAAAGTTTGAAAATGTATCTTTTCAATACGACAACAACCGGCAGATACTTAAAGAGGTAAGCTTTTCTATTGACCTTGGACAGAAGTTTGCCGTGGTTGGCCCTTCGGGTTCCGGTAAGTCGACACTGGTGCGATTACTCTTTCGCTTTTACGATATCACTTCCGGTGAAATTTCTATCGATGGTCAGTCGATAGCGGATTGCACTCAGCAGAGTCTGCGCAAGGCGATCGGTATCGTGCCACAGGATACCGTATTGTTTAATAATACGATCCGCTACAACATCGGTTATGCCCATCCTGATGCCACAGAGGCACAGATAGAAGCAGCAGCAGAACGCGCTGATCTTTCAACACTGATTTCACGTCTGCCTGAGGGACTGGATACCGTGGTCGGTGAGCGCGGCCTTAAATTGTCCGGTGGTGAGAAACAACGTCTGGCAATATCAAGGGTGATTCTGAAAGCGCCACGTATTATTGTTTTTGATGAAGCGACCTCGAGTCTCGACAGCCGGTCTGAACAAACCATACTGTCCGCACTCAATGCGGTATCTGAAAATGCCACAACATTGGTGATTGCCCACCGGTTATCAACAATAATCGACGCTGACCAGATTATTGTTCTAGATGAAGGCCGTATTGTCGAGACCGGCACGCACCAGTCACTGCTGCGCAGCCAGGGCCTGTATAGAAAGCTCTGGGATATGCAGCAGAGTGAGGCGGAAGATCAGCCGTAAAAACCAAGATCTCTGCGATCAAAGTTTTTAAGTGATGGCAGCAGGTTGTCAATGTCTGATTCGTCAAGACCCAGCCATCTTAAGTGGGTAGCGGCGTATTGACTGACGGCAGTAGACGGTACAATCCGACCATTGCGATAATCATCCGGACCATCAACGGTGACCCGTGGCATGGTGCCGTAGACATCAGTGCCGTGAACCGCACCACCCATCACAATGTGGTGGTTGCCCCAGCCGTGATCTGTCCCATCACCATTACCCGAGACACTGCGACCAAAGTCAGAGGTGGTAAAGCTGGTCACATTATCCAGTTGGTTGATTTCCTGCAGTGCCTGATGAAAAAATGCCAGTGCGTCTGCGACCTGGGAGTATAGATAAGGCTGCACACGCAGCTGATCGTCGTGTGTGTCAAAACCGCTCAGATTGACGTAGAACAGCTGCCTTGTCATTCTGAACTCGTCTTTGATCGCAATCAGTTTAGCGACCATAGCCAGCTGTTGAGCCAGTTGGTTGTCTGTTGGAATCGGGGTTTGCAAATCACCCAGTCGTGTAAGTGCCGCACCGACATTGGTTGACAGTACCAGAGCTCTTGACTGCAGCTCGGCGTACGAACGCTCAAATACATTTTGGTACTGATGGTTTAACAGTTCGATAAATGCCTGTCGTCGTGGCATCTGCCAGCTATCCTGTGACATATCTTCCATGCCTGAATAAGCAGACACTCCTTCACTGCTAATGGTAAATGCTGCCTGCTCACCGCCTGCCTGCCACTCGTTGCTGCCCACCAGACTGATTGCAGCAAGATTCGGATAGGCTTGTTGTGATGCAAAAATATCTGCTGCGCGTGCACCCCAGCCACTGTTCCAGTGGTGGTAGTGATCAAGCTTCTGCCACTGTCTTGCCTGATCGTGGTGTGAGAACAGTTGCTCAGGCAGCCGGACACTTTCGTTGCGAACATCATCAGGCGTTGTTGGTTCGATCATCGTGCCGACATTTGCCTGAAATGCCACATCACCCTGATCAAACAGCGGTTTAAGCTTTTGCATAAAAGGGTTGAGGCCAACCGCTGTGGTGTTAGCGGTTGCCGGAGACAATCCAATCAAGTCGGCAGCGCCAACTGCCAGATGTCTGCGGCTGTCCTGGTATTCGTCATAAGCGGCGCCGTTGGATGGCACCAGCATGTTAAAGCCGTCGTTGCCGCCGTCGAGATTAATGCAGACAAGCGCGCGATAGTCGCTGCCTGTTTGCGCGTTTGCAAGTCTGGCTGCAGTACTTGACAGCAGCCCGGCACCAACAATGGTCTGGCAACCGAGTTTTAAAAATTGTCGACGATTGTGCTTATTCATTGGTTCTATCTCTGTACCGCCGCTTCCGGAGCACTTAAAAACAAAAACAGGAGTTCTTCTGCACGTATCTGTGCGTTGGCGTTGCTGCGCTCACTGAGTAGATACAGCGCCTGTTTTCTGAGTGCTTCACTCATCGGCTTACCCAGTATCAGTTTGCTGAGATAAGTAAACTGCGCGTTGACATCACCATCGAGTGACATCAGTTTTGTAATATTTACCGGTGCCATTTCAGGGTCGGTATCAGAGACATTGTTTCGCCATACCGAGTGCGCGAGTAATGTGCTGGTAATGGATACCATGGTGCTTTCATTGTGTATTTGGAATTCAGGGGATATCAGTCCATTATCTCTAATGGCACCGGGCTGACTAAAATCTGCGGAAAAGAAATTAAATACCGACGGAGATTGCACCGGTGCCTGCGCCAGTCGGTTGCCAATCCACGAATAGTCAAAGTCCGGGTGATCAGGGTTACCATCAAACGCTCGCCAAAGTGCCACCAGCCGAATAATCGGCTCGCGCAGCTTGCCGAACTGCTGGCTATTGCGCTCGAACCCGTTCAGTGCTTCTTCGTCGAGCAGAATTGCAGCAACTACCGATGCAAGGTTGCCGCGCTGTCCGTTGTGGTCACGATTAAACACACCGGCTACCCGTCTGACATAATCTGGTGACGGGTTACTGGTGACCAGTTGTTTGATCAGGTGTGTGCTGACGAAAGGCCCGACGTTCGGGTGGTTAAAAATGTTGTCGAGTGCTGCGGCTAAATCCTGTTCGGCGCTCTGACCGGCGGGTACGACCAATCCGTTTAGCAGTGTCTTTTCATCCGTGTCATGTCTTTCCTGGTAGGCCTGCATCGGGCTGAACCAGTCTTCTTCGGTCGGGTAGTCCCAGTGATCAACATTTTTAAAATGCCAGCCGGTAAAAATGCGTGCAAAGTTTTCTACTGTTTCCTGGTTGTAGGTCGGGCGCGGAATGTTGTTATTGTCTACCACCACGGAGCCGTCGAGATTGAGTTCAACCAGACCTATAGAGAACAGTTGCAGCAGTTCTCGTGCGTAGTTTTCATCCGGCCTGATCATGCTTTGTGGATCGGGTTTACTGTTGCCCTTCATGCTCAGGTAATTGCCCATCACCGGACTCAGTGTTACCTGTTCGAGCAGATCGCGAAAATTGCCAAAACTGTTGGCAATAAGAATGTCGTAGTAATTTGCCAGTGCATTCGGGTGTTGGCCGAGCTCGCCCTCACCGGAGACCACAAAAAACTGCGACAGTGCATAGGCCACCCGCTGCCGCAGTTGATCCGGGGCATTAACACTGTTTTTCATCCAGCTGTTGATATGCTCAAGCCATCTCGGTTCGCTTCTTTGCCGTGTGACCGGCAGCAGGAATGTCGGTGCCATCTGCATTTGCGATTCTATGAAGGCTGAGTAGCCGATTTTCGTCAGCGCATCAATTGAGGCTTCAGTCGGACCGAAGGTGGATCGGTGCAGAAATCTGATGGCTTTGAAGTCGTCGTCCAGCGGGCCGGCCAGCGCCGCACCGATCTCCGGTAGCGTGTTTGCTGGGGTATCCGTGTAACCCTGGCTGGCACTGCCGCTGTCGATGCCGGGTGCAGAGAACCTTTTTTCCTCGCTGCCACCGCCGCACGCCGTAACGACCGACGCGCAGAGTAGTACGACAACTGATTTGTACAGGCGATTTGTGAAGCTCATCTATACGGGCCTTTTTGTAAGCGCTTGAGATGGTTGGATTATTGTGAAGTCGTCGTGCCTGACGGCTACAATGGCATCTCGGCGATGGCCCGTTAACGGTGGAGACCCTGGTAACTTGAGTCAGAAGATGATGAAAAGAGACGTTGAAAACGTTACGGAATGTTTACGCAGCCATTTTGGCTACGAGGAGTTTCGCGGGCAGCAGCTGGATATCATCCTGGCGCTGCTAAGCAATCAGAATGCATTGGTGCTGATGCCGACAGGTGGTGGTAAGAGCCTTTGTTATCAAATTCCGTCGCTTTTGCGCGCTGGGGTTGGTGTTGTGATTTCACCGTTGATCGCGCTGATGCAGGATCAGGTTCAGCACCTGCAACAAAATGGTATACGAGCCGAGTTTCTGAATTCGACTTTATCATCGTCAAAACAGGCTGCTGTACAACAGCAGGCCATTGCCGGTGAACTCGATCTGTTATACCTCGCGCCCGAACGGCTATTGACTGATTCCGGTCTGGCGTTAATTCAGCAGCTGGAGATTGCGCTGTTTGCAGTTGACGAGGCGCACTGTGTGTCGCAGTGGGGTCACGATTTCCGGCCTGAATACACAGGTCTTTCCAGACTGATTGACGATTATCCAGATGTTCCGCGAATCGCGCTAACTGCTACAGCAGACAAGAACACCCGCAACGATATAAAAACACATCTCAGGCTCACACAGGCGCAGGAGTACATCAGTAGTTTTGATCGACCGAATATCCAGTACCGGATAGAGCTTAAAGATAACCCGCGTCGACAACTGATGCAGTTTATTCATAACGAGTATCCACAGGCATCTGGCATTGTGTATTGCCTGTCCCGAAAAAAAACCGAACAGACTGCAGACTATTTGTGTGATCAGGGAATGACGGCAGTGCCTTATCACGCAGGCATGACCGCCGAGCAGCGCAAGACCAATCTGCAACGGTTTATTATTGAGGAAAATGTCATTGTTGTAGCCACAGTGGCGTTTGGTATGGGTATAGATAAACCTGATGTCCGCTTTGTGGCTCATCTGGATATGCCTAAAAGTATTGAGTCCTACTATCAGGAGACCGGACGTGCCGGGCGTGACGGACTACCGGCCACCGCATGGATGGTCTATGGCCTGCAGGACAGTATTATGTTTCAACAATGGTTAAACCAGTCTGAAGCATCTGCCAGTGTAGTGCAGTTGGAAAGGCACAAGCTCACAGCCATGTCAGGTTTGTGTGAATCGACAGTGTGCCGACGTAAAACATTACTTGGGTACTTCGGTGAAACTCTGTCACAACCGTGTGGCAACTGTGACAACTGTTTTTCTCCTCCGGCCACCTGGGATGCCACCGAGGTAACCCGTAAGGCACTGTCCGCGGTTTATCGTACCGGGCAGCGCTTTGGTACTAACTATGTCATTGATGTACTGCAGGGCAAGACCGACGATCGTATCAAAAGGTTTGGACACGATAAATTATCTGTATTTGGTATTGGTGCTGATATGGAAGCCGCCACCTGGCGCAGTGTATTCAGACAAATGATTGCCCGTTCACTGGTGACCACAGACCTCGATAGCAAAGGTGGTCTGAAACTGGCCGAGGCAGCCAGACCTATTCTCAAGGGCGATGAAAAGGTGTCTTTCAGGGAGGAAACCAAAACTTCAGGCAAGCGCACCCGTAAATCGAAAGCTTCTGCCAGTGTTTCAAGTCAGGACTCTGCATTGTGGGAAAAGCTTCGCGAGACCCGCATGGACATAGCCAAAGAACAAGGCATACCGGCTTACGTTATATTTCATGATGCGACATTAATGGAAATGATGGAAAAGCGTCCTGCATCACTTGGTGCAATGGCGAGAATATCCGGCGTTGGTGAGGCTAAACTTGAGAAGTACGGTGAGATATTTTTAAATGCGATTAATTCACTCAACAGTGAGCCTGTCAGTGTCAATAAAGGCATCGACGACAATCAAATGCTTGAGCTGATTGATGGGGGTTTGACGGGCATAAGTGCACTGGCCGCGGAGCTTGGTACCGATGAAACTGTTTGTCACCGGAGCATCAGGCAGATGGTGCGTCAGGGCCAGCTCGATAAAAACACGGCACTACAAGTAATCGAAAACGAGCTGAATGAAGAGCAGATAGCCGAAATAGAAGAGGAACTACTTGTCCATCTCGATGATGCTTCGAGTGTTTCATCAATGCATGAGCAATTTAGTGGTACCTATTCTGTGGAGACATTGCGGATTGTGCAGGCCGGGGTTGAATATGAGCTTGAAGAGTCCGGCTAAAACTATTCGCAGCAGCGCTAACCGGGCTGTACCGGATGTGAATATCATCACAACACGGATGGCAGCGTAGCTTCCCGGATACCGTGGTGAGTAGCCGCGGCCGGCGTAGTGTAATTCCGAGCAGCCCATCCGGTAGAAACCTGTATTCACAGGGAAATCTGATTTAACGCCTGCATTTCTGATATTGCGCCGATTCGCCCCTGAATGTGTGGACCTGTGTGCCATCTTCAGCAACGCTGATAAAGCTGTGCGGCTGTTCGCCGTTTTAGTACTTCAGGGTGTTAACTATTTATTGGACTGGCATGAAATTATTTATCAGGTGCGCACTTCTGCTCAGCGTACTCCTGACCGCAGCGGGGTGTAGCGACGGCGGCAAAGCCGTGTCTACTGGTCCTGACGTGGGTTCGGCATTGGTCAGCATGCCCGGCGAAGACCGCCGCATCGGCATTGTGCACTCAGAAACATCCAAACAGAATTTTTACGATCCGTTTGCCTATAACCAGTTATTTGCTGCCATGCAAAACCAGGCAACGATGGCAGGTGTTCCGTTTGATTTGCTCAGCGAAGACGATCTGCTCTCGGCAGATGCACTGCTGCAATACGATGCGTTGTTAATTCCATCGTTTTCCCATGTCCAAAATACTCAACGCAATACCATCAGAGATGCACTGCTGCAGGCTCAGAATGCCGGCACGTCAATTATAACTTCCGGCGAATTAATGGCATTTAGGTCGAATGGGCAATCCTATCCTGATGCGGGTGATCTGTCGCGGCAGTTACTTGGTTTAAATGTGGTGAACTATCTTTCCGGTGTCGCAGCTACTGTCAATGTTGCTACTGCTGAGCACCCGATAACCAGTGACTACAACGCGGGTGAAGAAATCGTCGCGTATCAACAAATATGGTTTGCAGGCTTCAGTGCGGTTGAAGGTGAAACGGCAACGATATTAACCACTGTATCTGCAGAGGGTGAGCAATTTGTCGGAGCCCAGATCATAGAGCGCCCAGGGCCGGTAGTACACTTTGCCAACGAGCAGGTGATGGCCGATAACAATCTGCTGTGGAGCACGTTGCGTTGGGCGGTATATGGTGATGTTGCGCCGGTTTCATTGCAGTTGTCCAGAAACGATAGTGTGTTTATCGCCCGCAATGACATGGATCAGGCGATGATTGCTGCTTCATTGACGGAGACCGAGATCCCGCTGCTGGATATCATCACTGACTGGAAAAACGACTATAACTTTGTCGGCTCTTATTACATCGACATTGGCAATAACCCGGCACTGGGTCAATACACAGACTGGGGTGTTTCTGCACCGCTGTACCGTGACTATATTGCACTGGGCAGTGAGATAGGCACGCACTCATGGACGCATCCGCACTACACCAGCAATCTGACTGCAACCGAACTCGAGTTTGAGTTTAATCAAAGCAAGAACAAAATCAGCACCGAGATTGGTGTGCCGGTCGTTGGCGGGGCGATTCCGGGCAATGCGGAATCGCTGGCCGTTGTTGAAGAGCTTAATCAGTGGTTTAGTTACTTCAGCGGTCGCTCGGGGAATATAGGCAGTGGGTATCAGAATGCCATCGGTTTTCTGGAGCCACAACATGACATGCTTTATTTCAGTCTTAATATGGCACCGGATTTTACGCTAATCGACTTTCTTAATTATTCACCACAACAGGCCACGCAAATCTGGAGTGATGAAATTGATCATTTACTCAAACATGCCGAAACACCGGTATTGCACTGGTTGTGGCACGACTACGGACCGACTACCCAGACAGCGATTGGTCGCTATAACAAGGCGATGTTTACCGACACCCTTGAGCACGCTTATAACCAGGGTACAGAGTTCACTACGCTTGAGAATTTGCATGACCGGATTCGTGCTTTTCAGTCGGCCGATCTGGTGGTCGGTACAGGTGACACCGTAGAAGTTACCCTGGATGCTAGCGGTGTTGGTCAGCTGGCGCTTGAAGTACGCAAAGACAGAAAAATTCGCAGCGTACAGAACTGGTATGCGTATGATGACAATCAGGTGTTTGTCAGTGATGCCGGTGGTAGTTATTCTATCCGGTTGGGTAACACACCGGATGATGTCACCCGCATCAGTGCGTTACCCATGCGTGCCCGCCTGCTAGCGGTAACAGGCGATGGTAACGAGCTGGACTTTACCTTTGACGGAGAAGGTGAGGTTGAAATTACGTTAAGTACAGCGATGCAGAATAATGTCTCTGTTAGTGGGCCGGCATCGTTTGATGAGCAGCAGGGCGTACTGACACTGCAATTTGACAATGCGGGTGTGCATAGCGTGTCGTTACGGTTGATCGCACCAATAAACAGTGCACCGGAAGCAATACCGCAAACGGTGAGTACTGAAACACAATCAGTCGCTGTCATAATGCTCACAGGTTCAGATGCAGATGGCGATGCGCTTCAGTATCAGGTGACCACGCAACCACAGCATGGTACGTTGTCCGGCAACGGGCCGCGGATCGAATATCTGTCAGATGCCGGATTTACCGGTGTCGACAGTTTTGAATTTATTGCCAGTGACGGTGCGCTCGACAGCAGTGCGGCAAGTGTGAGTATAAACGTTACCCTGCCACGCCCTGCTAATACCGCTCCGGTAGCAAACCGGCAGGTACTTGAAACACTGGTCGATCAGCCACTCGCGTTTGTACTCAGCGGCAGCGACAATGAAAATCAATTGCTGACCTATCAGATAGTCACGCAGCCTGCGAGTGGCACTATTGTCGGAACCGCTCCCAATTTGCAGTATGTGCCAAACGGTGGTTATGCCGGTATAGATGAATTGCAATTCACCGTAAACGACGGCGACAAAACCAGTGCCGCCGAGAGCATTGTTTTTAACATCAACCCGCAGCTGGTGATTGATGGCGGAACATTGTCCAATCCGCTTGGTAGTGTGGTAATTGATGGTGACCTGTCAGAGTGGGCCGGGCTACAGAGCTTTGGTGCAGATGCAGACGATGTGAGTGGTGCGAATAACCTGATTGATTGGGGCGAGGCATGGATGGGTCATGATGCCAGTCAGTTCTACATCGCCTACACGCAGTTTAATGCTTCTAATATCACCTGGGGTCATTCGATTTATCTGGACACGGATACCGATTCCAGTACCGGTTTTCATGGATTTTCCGCAGAGTTTCCATTCGGGGCCGATTTTGTGCTCGAAGGGAACAGCTTATTTAAGTACACGGCGGTAGCCCAGAATCAATGGTCATGGGAGTACGTGCAAAGTGTTCCGTCCAGAATTAACGCACAGAATGTTGAGATATCACTGCCACGCAGTCTGATTGCCAATCCGGTCAACCTTGATCTGTTCTTTTACGGCGACAGTGTAGCGACCGGCGGCAGTACGGTTGATCTGTTTCCAGACCAGGTGACTGATTCACAGGCGTTACTAAAGCAGCGTAAGTTCAGTTATTCAGTCAACCCGAACACCACGATAGGTAACGTTGCACCGGTTGCCAATGCGCAACAAATAAGCATTAACAGCAACGCGCGTGTTGAGTTGTTGATGACAGGTACTGACATCAACGGAGATGCGCTGATCTATACTTTACTAAATAGCGCAGCCAATGGTCAGGTAACCGGTCAGCCACCGCTGATTGCTTATCAACCGGCTGATGGCTTTGTTGGAACAGAAACTCTGAGCTTTACGGTAAGTGACGGTGCACTGACCAGTAATGCTGTAAACATCGAGATTAACGTAGTTGCACCGCCTGCTGTCAACAGTGCGCCGCAGGCAATATCTGAGTCATTGTCTGCAGTTACTGGAACTGCCTTGCCTATAGTACTTAACGGCAGCGACGCTGAAGGCAGCGCACTGGTCTTTTCAATTGTGTCCGAGCCACAGCATGGTGCTCTGACAGGAACACCTCCTGATCTGACCTATGCCGCCGTCGACGGGTTTCTTGGCACCGACAGTTTTAGCTTCAAAGTTAATGATGGGTCAGACGACAGTGCCATTGCGACTGTCACCATTGAAGTAGGGCAGGGCGAACCAGTTAACACGGCACCATCTGCAACCAGTCAGAGTGTCACTACCGCCTATGAAACAGCGCTGGGCATTGCATTAAGCGGCAGTGACATAGACGGTCAAACGCTGACCTACCGGATAACAGCTGATCCGTTGAAAGGCAGCTTACAGGGTTCCGCACCTGCACTGACCTATGTGCCTTTTGAGGGTGCCAGTGGTGCGGATGTTTTCAGCTTTGTGGTCAATGATGGCATCGTTGATAGTCAGCCTGCCAGCGTTGTCATAAACATACTGCCGGTGCAACCCAGCAACCGTCCGCCACTTGCCAACGGGCAGACCCTGTCAACCGCGTTTGCACAGGCGTTAAGCATTAGTCTTAGTGCGGTCGATCCTGAACAGCAGCCGTTGTCTTACATCATAGTGCAGCAGCCGGTTAGTGGTGGTCTTTCCGGCAGCGGGCAAAGCTATGTATATACGCCAAACGCGGATTTTTCAGGTTTGGACAGTTTTCAGTTTGTCGCCAGTGACGGTACTTTGAGCAGTGATGTAGCAACCGTGACGATCAATGTCGGTACTGCACCAAACGGACTGGTAAGCAACCCGGTGAGCGGAATATCAATTGATGGTGTGATCAGCGACTGGGCAGGTGTGGCGTCTTTTGGCCTGGACCCCGATGATGTCACCGGGCCGAATAATCCGCTCGACTGGCGAGAGCTGTGGGTAGCGCATGACAGCTCGAATATTTATATGGCGTATCGCAACGATGGTGCTTTTGAACTCAGCTGGGGGCACGGCATTTATATCGATACTGACAACAATATTAATACCGGCTTTCGCGGTTTTTCTTCCGAGTATCCACTGGGAGCAGATATCCTGATCGAAAGTGACGACGTGCATCGCTATACCGGCAGTGGTACTAACTGGACCTGGGTGACAGAAGGGGCGACTGAGGTTGCCGTTGGCGGTGATATTGGTGAGCTGTCTGTATCGCGGCAGCTTCTGGGTAATCCACAGGATATGCGGATTTATCTTCGTGCAGTTAACACGCCGTATGGCGGGATCGGGGTAGATCACTACCCCGACGCAGCGATTAACCGTAGTGCAGCGGACGCAGATCGTACGCTTGGTTATTCAACCGGGCCGCAGTAGCCCGGTGGATAAGCAGCCCGGTAAAGAAAAATAGTTCCGGTGAATCCGCCGGGCTAGACTTCCTGACCCTGGTTTTGGAGCATGGCTTTTTTCTCGCGCAGAATTTTGCGTTGATACCGACTTTGCACGACATCTGAGAGTGCCATCACGACAATAACAAAGTAGAAAGTTGCTTTGGTCATTTGCTGGACTTCTGTACCGAGTATCTTCATGTGCGCCAGATGGCCGCCCTCTGAAATCAGCATGATGCCGACGACAAACAGGATGAACAATCCAAGTACTTCGTACATTCTGTTTTTCTGCAAAAAATCTGATACGCGGTCTGCGAGCAAGATCATCATGATGCCGCTGATAATGATTGCAACAGCCATCACTGGAACCACCTTGGTCAATGCCATCGCACTGAGTATCGAATCGAAAGAGAACACCAGGTTCATCAGTACAATCCATGTGATAACCATGGCTGCCGAGCTTTGCCTCCTGTCTGCAGCATCGTGCTCTTCCAGCGACATCATATGCAGGATTTCTTTCATTGCCGTGTAGATGATGAATATGCCACCGAACAATACAATGATCGAGTGCAGGTTGAAGTCGAACTCCAGAATTCCTTCCCATTTGGCAGCAAAAACAGAGTTTTGAAACTTTTCGACAAGTTGTACCAATAAAACGAGCAGAACGAGGCGCAGACCAACTGCGATCCCAATGCCCCATCGGCGCACCTGCGCCTGCCTGTGCTCGGGGGCACGCTTGGATTCGAGGGATATGTACAGCAGATTGTCAAAACCCAATACTGCCTGTAGCAGGATCAGTAAAAACAGGGTGATCAGGTTGTCCAGGGTAAATAAATCCATTGGCCCCTCACTAAAGGCTTTGAAACGTTTGATTAAATGGCGGAATGCGTTGTGGAGTCTAGAGCATGAAGTCGACTTACACTACTCCGGACACAGCTGATTTTATATCTTCCTGCGGTACTATGGTCCATCATTGGCAAAGCGTATAATGATGTTTGCAGTTATTTACAGGCAGACTCAATTTGTATTTGTTGCGAATTGGGAAGTTTTGCGCGCCGAATCATTGACAATGCGCTCATGAAACCCGCGTCAGAGAATTTTTTGCCTATAGTGGCCGAGTTCGTAAACGAGTTGAAGTCCCTGCCTGCAGAATGAACGCTCCAGACACCCACCAAGCACTTACAGAAGGTCAGACGATCCAGTGGTATCGTGTCGACCGCGTGCTCGGGCGTGGCGGTTTCGGTATTACCTATCTGGCAACCGATAACAATCTCGATCATCGCGTCGCCATTAAGGAGTATCTGCCTGCATCACTGGTGCAAAGGCGTGCCGACAAATCACTGTGGCCGGTTTCAGAAGCATCAGAGCTGCAATACCAGGAAGGACTGAAGCGCTTTCTTACCGAAGCGCGCACACTGGTCAAGTTTCGCCACCCTAATATTGTCCGTGTGATGGCGGTGTTCGAAGCCAATAACACCGCCTATCTGGTCATGGAGTACGAAGAAGGCGAGCGTTTTAAAGAATCGGTGACTGCATCGGGTGGCATTGATGAGCCGAGGCTCAAGAACCTCATACTGAGCGTGATTGACGGCCTTGATCAAGTGCATCAACACGGATTTATTCATCGTGACATCAAGCCGGTAAATCTGATTATTCGCAACGACGGCAGTCCGGTGCTTCTCGACTTCGGCGCTACCAGGGTTGCTGATGGCGAAGGAGGGGGCAAGCATACTTCGTTTGTATCGGTAGGCTACACGCCGCTTGAACAATATCAGGAAGGGGAGAACCTCAGCGTCGGCCCGTGGACTGACATCTACTCACTAGGCGCGACGCTCTACTATGCCATTAGTGGCGAGACACCGGTCAGTGCGGTGGGTCGTTTGGCAGCCCTGGTAAAAAAATCCCCTGATCCCCTTGTCGCAGCCACCGAAATCGGTCACGGCAGGTATAGCGAAGAGTTTCTCGAAGCTATCGACTGGGCACTGCAGTTTAAAATCGCAGATCGCCCGCAAAATCTGGCTGAGTGGCGGCAGGCCATTCAGCCTTCACTGGCGGTGCGCAGAACGCAGGCGGTAAGGCCGAAAGCAGCTGCCGCCAGAAAGCTCATGGCAAAGGACAGGGCTACACAACAATCGCCTGCACTGCGATATTTGTTTGCCGGTGTCGGGATTGTGCTGCTGGGTGTGGCTTCGGTGATTGGCTACGGCTATCTTGAAAACCAGTCGAACCAGCAGGAATTCACACAGCTGGTGGAAAACGCAGACAGTGCCTTTGATGAAGGGAACTACCTGCAGAGCGCCAGGCCGTTATATTTGAGGGTGCTTGAGGCAGAACCAGAGAATTCGCATGCCAAACAGCAGCTGCAGCGTATTAATGCGTTACTGGAATCAGATATCAGGGCGCAGCTGGCCAAAGCGGATTATACCGCTGCAGAAAAATTAACCAGCCAATATGCTGAAGTTGAACCACAACGCGCGGCGTCGCTGGATGCCGAGCGTCAAAAGCTGCAGCAGGATAGCCGTGACGAGGCGCGCTTCGTTAAGGTAGAGCAGCAAATTGATGCAGGAGAACATAATTCGGCGCTGCAGGCGCTGGCTCAAATGGAACAGGACGGTCTGGATCAGTCACGTACTGCGATACTTGAAAGTCGTGTACGGGCGAAGATAAGGCAACAGCAGCAGCGTCAGAAGCAACTCGAGCAGGAGCGTCTGCAGCGAGAACAAAGCCGGATGGATACCGCGCGGCGCGTGGAAGAGGCCAATGAAAGGCAACGGCAGCGTCGCAGGGACTATCAGCAGTACATCAGCAGTGCGCGCTGGGCGCTGCAAAACGACAACATCCCCAGTGCGCGCAAGTGGCTGGATAGTGCCAGATCAATGCAGATCAGTGATGCTGCGTTATCTGAGCTCGAAACCCGTTTACAGGCAGCGGAGGAGGCGGAGGAGAAGCCGTTAACCAGCTATGAAATCAGCTATGCCAGTGGTCAGTTTAATGCGCTGAAGCGTGCCGTCGAGAGTAAAAACCGCGCAGCAATCAATGAACTGATCACCCCCGGGTCAAATAAAGTGCGGTTGTTTGAAACCTTGTTTGATCGCTACACGCAAATCACCGTTCGCGTTGTGGATGTTGAGCCGCAACTCAATCCCAAACGAGTGACGGCAGTGTTGCGGATAGACAAAATGGCGCTGCCGAATGGCGATGTTGTGTATCCTTCGGCCTCCTATCGCGATTCCGAGCTCGCCATTGAACGGCAACGCTATAGCTGGTCAGCGATAAACTGGTAGTTATCACGCTGCATTGCGGGATGATTCGCAGCGATAACTGATGTGCATTGATCCGCTTGCGGTTGTGTGATAACGTCATGACGAAAAAGTGGCGTAGAGGGTGCCCGGAGGCTCGTGATTAACAACAACCAGTTACAGGGTAGATTTCCACTATCTTCCAGACGCCTGTCGGTGTGGGGCTTTGTTGTGCTGTTTGCATTGCAGCAGTTTGCCGTTGTGCATGCGCAATATCTGAGCCCGGATCTCGATATCGATCCACCAGTCATTGATCATGAAGCGCTTGAGATCGGTGTAGCTGGAGAGTCGCAGTTGTTTTCTGCACAGATAATTGATGATAAAGGCATTGAGTACGTAGATATGTATTACCGTGCCAGCGCCAACAACGATTACCTGAAAGCACCGATGGCGGCGACTTCCGATTCGGACAGATACACGGTTACAGTGCCAACCGAGTTGGGGCAGGCAAGAATTGAGTATTACATAGAGGCCGCAGATACCGGCGGTAATCGAGTGCTCAAGGGATTTCCCTTTTTCCCTCTGGTGCGCAACCTCGAGGTACCGGTGCCAGTACAACCAACCATCACAACAAGCACATCGGTAGAGGAATCCGGCGGTGGACAGTCGAAGCTGTTGTATGTGCTGTTGGGTGCACTGGCGGTAGGTCTGCTGGTCAGTGCTTCATCGGGTGGAGATGGTAACGGTAACGGAACGGGCACTGGCGGTGATGTACCGCTGACCATCAATATCACCTCACCAGCCAACTAGCCTGACGGGCAGCGTGCTTTAGTTCGCAGCCGCTCATAGTTCGCAGCAGCTCATAGTTCGCAGCAGCTCAGGCGTTGATTTCAATACGCCATTGGTGGACGAACGTTTCATTCTTTTCCAGGCTACGCAATTCAGGTTTGTCTGCCCACTGACCGGTGGCGTCTTCAGCATCGCTGTAGCCAAACCACGGTTCTATGCAGACAAATGCGGCACCCGGCTTTGCCCATAACCCCAGATGCGGTGCCCCCCCGGTATGCACACTAAGACGTGCCTGATCATTGTGGCAAAGCGTCAGACATGTTGAGTTTATCTGTTTAAACACCAGTGCGTCGTCGTCAAACAATGATGCACTGAGATCAATCCGGTTGTTGTTTAGCGGGTAGGGGTTGCCTTTTGTTGCCAACAGTCCGGAGTCGTCAAGGGCGTACCTGCGCAGTGCGTTATCGTCGTTAAATCTGATGCTGTAATTATCGATTGAAGTGTTATGCAGTGGGAGGCTGAATGCCGGATGAGCGCCTATGGTGAAGCGCATGGTGTCATCACTGAGTGATTGAACACGATTCTCAATATAAACAGAGTTACCGCTAAGCGTGTAGGCAACGGTCAGAGAAAAATCCCACGGAAACACTTCCCGTGTTGCCGCGCTGCTGCGCAGTTCAAACTCTGCTGCACCGTTACTGACAGATGCTGCGGTAAACGACTGGCGTCTGGCAATGCCGTGACGGGGAAGCGGGTACTCGTGATTATTGTGTTTTAGCAGTGAGTCTTTCAGTGAGCCGACGATTGGAAACAACAGCGGCGAACGTCCTGACCAGACTGATGGGTCGCCATGCCACAGGTAATTTTCTGCTGTTGCTACTGACGCAATGGATTGTAGCTCTGCACCCAGCTCGCTAATAATCACACGCAGGTGATCATTTTCAATGCAATGCTCTGCAGCACTATTGCCACCGGCGGAACGCTCGACGATCTTATCGTTCATCGGTTGTGGAAGATACGCAAGCCAGGGATCAACAGTAGCCATAAAAACAACCAGTCAACGCTGCCGCCACCACTCGTTGTTGTGTCGGCCAGTGTGGTTTCGTTGCCGAAATCATCACTAATCAATCCATTGCCTGACGGGTTGCTGCTTTCCGGGCTCTCGGCAATGACGAGTTGACTATCTACTTCATTGACGGTTTCATCAGGCGGGCTGGCAACCTGCGGCTCATCGTTGCTGATGGTCTGGGTATATTCGGCAGGTGGCGGGTTTAATTCCAGCAGGCTTCGTTGTCGTTCGCTCCAATGCACATTTGGCAACGCCTGCGCACCGCTGAATTGCCAGTCCTGTAGTGTGCCGGGTTCACTGATAATGCCAAGCACAGCACCGAAGTAGTGCGCGGTAGCAAACTGATAGCTGGCACTGTTACCTTGTACCACGATGTTGTCGGAGGTCTGTGCTGTTTGCGGGTGACTGTCAGGACTGGTGTTAGTGCCGCTTACCGTACCGCGGAAGTATAGTGTTGCAAGGTTGTCGGTCAGTCCGAATGCATCGGCGTTGGAGCGGTACCAGTTTTGTGCCCCTGTGATGACATCGTGCAGTTGTGCATTCACTGCCAGTGCTGACGATGGCTGGTAAATCAGTTGCTCGAGTAACACGCTAATGCCCATGCTGTCTGTCAGCAGTCCATCCATTACATTGATGGATTCGAGCGCGAACAGATGACCGATATTGTCCATACCCAGGCCGTCGTCGAGGGTATCTGCCTGTAAGTACTCTTCATCAATAATTGCACTGACTTTAACGCGACGATTCGGCAGAAAGCGGTTGGTGTTTGGCTGTGCCGCATGCACCAGTACCGTGGGATCCGCCGAGTAGCGATTGATCGCATACAGGCGATTGTCTATTCGAAATACCCCGCTAAAACGATCGTTGAACCGGGTTAGCCGAAACCAGTGGCCAGGTGGTTCAGTGCCGTCAGCGCTGACAAAGCGACCATTGTAGAAATCTATTTGGTCAAGATCGAGAGAGGGCGGAAGGGTATCGAGAAATTCTGCAGGTGGCATGAAAACCGGGGTGGTTGCCGGTATCGATACTGCCGGTGTGAGCGCTGCTTCAAATACCGAACTGACACCGGCAACATTCAAATAATCAACGGTGACGCTGTCTGTGTCGGCATTAAAGGTTATCGAGGTCACAAAACCTGAAGCGGTGGCCGGGTGATTTCCAACGAGTCGAAAGCTGTCATAGACCTGCGCCGTGGCCAGTTGCGGATAAAAGCACAACAGCGCAGCCAGTAGTGCAGCTGGCAGTTTCCTTATTTCGATGGACCTTCGTGACATTTAAGTGCCGTCTTCTCCGGAACTGTCTACCGGATGTTTATTGTGGTTATAGAAGGCTTATCGCCGCCTTGGCCTGTCACTTGAGAATAGATCAGAATCACAATTTTTCAGGTTACGCACTCTGTTGTAAGTTGTCAGTGATTTACATTTGATTGATTTTGGTCACTCTGGCAAAAAAAAACCAGGCTGATTGCCTGGTTTTCTGGTGCCATTGCCGGATCAGATGTCAGTTAGTCGTTTGCAGCGAAACAGCGATGACCACCTGACCGATCATCAGGACGGGTAATCGCGTTTGGCGTGACCGGTGTAGATCTGACGTGGGCGTCCGATTCTGAATTCCGGGTCGCTGTGCATTTCGAGCCAGTGCGATATCCAGCCTACAGTGCGTGCCATGGCAAACATTACCGTAAACATGTTCATCGGAATGTTCAGTGCGCGCATGATAATGCCGGAGTAGAAATCGACATTCGGGTACAACCGGCGCTCCTGGAAGTAGTCGTCTTCAAGGGTGGCTTTTTCAAGTTCCAGTGCCAGTTTGAACATCGGCTGATCACCATCGAGGTCATCGAGCAGCTCGTGACAAAGCCCGGCAATAATCTTGGCGCGCGGATCGAAGTTCTTGTAAACCCGGTGGCCAAAGCCCATTAATCTGAACGGATCGTTTTTGTCTTTCGCTCTGGCAATGGTGGTTTCAATGGTTTCGCCGGAATGATAGATATTTTCCAGCATATTGATCACCGCCTCGTTAGCGCCGCCATGTGCCGGCCCCCAAAGACTGGCAATACCCGCCGCGATCGATGCAAAAGGGTTGGCACCCGAGCTGCCGGCCAGCCTGACAGTCGAGGTGCTGGCGTTTTGTTCGTGGTCTGCGTGCAGGATCATCATCACTTCGAGTGCTTTGGCAGCAACCGGATTGTGCGTGTACTGCTGCGCCGGTACCGCGAACATCATTTGCATGAAATTCTCGACATAGCCGACGCTGTTATCCGGATACATGAATGGTTGACCGCGATGGTGCTTGTAGCAGTAGGAGGCGATAGTCGGGAGCTTGGCAATCAGTCTGTGTGCCGAGATAACCCGATGCTCCGGGTTATTGATATCAATAGAGTCGTGATAAAACGACGAAAGCGCGCCGACGGTGCCGACCAGCATCGCCATCGGATGTGCGTCGTAGCGAAACCCATTGATAAAGTCGCGAATGTTCTCGTGCACCATGGTGTGGGTTTTGATGGTGTCAGCGAATTCGCCAAATTCAGATTTATTCGGCAGCTCGCCGTTCAGCAGTAAATAGCAGACTTCCAGGTAGGAGCTTTTTTCCGCCAGCTGCTCAATCGGATAACCCCGGTGTAACAGAACACCCTTTTCGCCATCAATGAAAGTGATCGCACTTTTGCAGCTGCCTGTAGCGCCGTAGCCCGGGTCATAAGTGAAATGGCCGGTTTTTTTGTACAGATCTGAAATAGCAATACAGCCGGGCCCGTGGGTACCCTCCAGAACGTCGAACTCACTGGATTTGCCATCAGAGTCGGTTAAGGTAATTTTTTTATTTGTCATGATTTGAGCATTCCGGTCTCATTGGAAAACGCCGCGAACGCCTTGCAAGGGTGGCGGGGCGCTGGACCCAAGTTGTCGGTAATAATTCGAAAAAATAAGGGTACAATTCGCAGAGTATATGCCATGTATTGCTAAATATTGAATATATTCAATATTGCTTTTTTTAATATAGCGTCCGACGGCAGCAACAGCCGCACTATTGCTGAATCGGCAGGACATGTAAAATTAAGGACTTCTTTTTTCACTCTGGCGACCTCTGCCCGCCCGGCAGAGTAAAATATCGTTACTTTCCTGGATCGAACAAAACTTAATGAGCTCTGTAAATAAGGTAGTGCTTGCCTACTCCGGTGGTCTGGACACATCGGTAATTCTGCGTTGGCTGCAGGACGAATATGAATGCGAAGTGGTGACTTTTACCGCTGACCTGGGGCAGGGCGAAGAAGTCGAGCCGGCGCGTGAGAAAGCGCAAATGCTCGGTGTGTCAGAAATATTTATCGAAGATCTGCGCGAGGAGTTCGTTCGCGATTTTGTCTATCCGATGATGCGCTGCAACACCATTTACGAAGGCGAGTACCTGCTTGGAACTTCCATTGCCCGACCGCTGATTGCCAAGCGGCTGGTTGAGATTGCCGCGCAAACCGGCGCTGATGCGATTTCCCACGGTGCGACTGGCAAGGGCAACGATCAGGTTCGTTTCGAGCTTGGCGCCTATGCGTTGTCTCCTGATGTCAAAGTCATCGCGCCGTGGCGTGAATGGGATTTGAACTCGCGGGAAAAACTGCTCGCCTACGCTGCCGAACGCCAGATTCCTATCGAAGGTAAGCGCGAGGGCAAGTCGCCGTACTCAATGGATGCCAACCTGTTGCACATCTCCTACGAGGGCGATCAGCTCGAAGACCCGTGGGTTGAAGCAGAGTCTGATATGTGGCGCTGGACAGTCTCCCCTGAAGACGCCCCGGATCAACCCCGTGAGCTTAGTCTGACGTTTGCTGGTGGCGACATCATCGCTCTGGACGGAAAATCGATGACGCCGGCGCAAGTCCTTACCGAACTTAACCGCATTGGCGGCGAGCATGGCATCGGGCGCGACGATATTGTCGAAAACCGCTACGTCGGTATGAAGTCGCGTGGCTGCTATGAAACTCCTGGCGGCACAATCATGCTGAAGGCGCACCGGGCGATGGAGTCCCTGACGCTGGACCGTGAGGTTGCCCACCTTAAAGATGAATTGATGCCGCGTTACGCGAGTATTATTTACAACGGTTACTGGTGGAGTCCTGAGCGACTGATGCTGCAGGCGGCAATCGACAACTCCCAGCAGTATGTTAATGGAACGGTAAGACTGAAACTTTACAAAGGCGGGATCAGCGTGACCGGCCGACAGTCAGACGACTCCCTGTTCGACGAAAAGGTGGCCACTTTCGAAGATGACGGTGGCGCCTACCATCAGCGTGATGCCGAAGGTTTCATCAAGCTTAACGCCCTGCGCATGCGGATTGCCGCGCGCCGCAGATCCTGAAAAACGGTTGCAATTAGCGCCAAACCTTAAAAAATCGTCAAAACTTCACAGCGATTGGAATTTTCGCGATAGAATAGTGTGTTTGCCGGCGAGCCATATCCGGTGTAACAAGTTAATCAAATCAAGGACATACCAATGGAAGAATCTTCAAACGTTAAGAAAGTCGAATCTGGTGGCAAGAAATTGCCGGATATGGTCAAAAATATTGGCTCCACGGACAAAAACGTCCGCCTTGGCGCCGGTGGTGCATTGTTGCTGGTAGGAATCTTTGGTTCCAAGTTGTGGCTGGTGATCGGCCTGATCATCCTGGCGACTGTTTATTTCGGCATTTGCCCGATCTACGCCTTCCTTAAGCACGACACACTATAAGCACCAGCAGCACAGACCAGTTTGCTGGTTTAGTGGTAGTTTCTGCCGCAATGCGGCGGCAGATGTAACAAGTCATGATGGTTTTAGTCGGTCAAATCGACTATCTTTTGGGTTTTGTTTCAAATCTGGACCATCATGCTTCAAATTAGACCAGTTGGCCTTGGCGCGACTCTACTCGCGATTGTGGCGTTTAGCGCTGGGTGCGCCCATGATCCGGTTGATCCACGCACCGGTTTTCAGCGCGGTAGCTACGCCGACGGGCTTGCTGTCGGGTTTGTGGTCAACAGCGGGGCGACGTCTGCCTTAAAGCCGTACCAAAGACAGCGTTACACCGATAAACTCGCCTCAGCCATTCTCGAATTCAACCCGGATCTCACTGGTAAGCTCGACAGCTACGGTTATGTGTCCGCGCGTGTCGGTGATGGATTTTCAGAACTGATCAACAGCTATCGTCTTGAGGGTGAACTCAGCAACCGCGCATTGAGGCAAATCGAAACAGCTCAGTTGCGACGGCGTTACCTGATGCTGGCAACCATTGCACCGGTGGATCAGGTGGTTGAATTGCCTGCGGAGGTTCGACCCAGGCCTGGTCCGAGCAATTACGAACTCGACGACTACGAGCAGGTGAGATTGCACACTGTGCGACTCAACCTGATCCGCATTGAGGTCTATGACACCCGTGGTGGTCAGAAGGTGTTTGAAGAAGAATTCAGCAGTGATGATCAAAACACGATGCTCGCTACTGAAGAAGGCGGTGTCCGATACGTGGGTAACTCACTGCTGGCTGCCATTGCAAACGGTGTAACCAACCGCATAAGGCACGGCAGTGATCTAAAGCATCCAAAAGCGCCTGGTAAAGACGTAACACTCGATCATCTGTGGCGGCAGGTAGCGAAAAGTTTGCCCGGAGCAATCAAATACTGAGTCAATGGATCTGCGTTCAACCTATCGTTCAATCGTTGTACTGACCGGCGCCGGCATATCTGCAGAGTCCGGTATCCAAACTTTCCGCGCCAGCGATGGCTTATGGGAAGCACATAAAATTGATGAGGTGGCGACGCCTGAGGGTTTTAAAAAAGACCCGGCGCTGGTGCAACGGTTTTACAATTCACGCAGACAACAACTCCTTGGCAGTGATATCAGTGAGAACGCAGCGCATGTAGCGCTGGCAAAACTGGAAGCAACTCACACTGGTTCATTTACTCTTGTTACGCAAAACATAGATGATCTTCACGAGCGTGCAGGTAGTCAGTCTCTGGTTCATATGCATGGGGAATTACTGAAAAGCCGTTGTACATCGTGTTGCACGGTGGCAGATTGTGTGAAAGATTTGTCTGTCGAAGATCATTGCGACCATTGTGGTACTCAGGGATCGCTCAGACCGCATATTGTCTGGTTTGGTGAAATGCCGTTTGAAATGGATCGAATACAGCAGGCACTAATGCAATGTGATCTGTTTATATCTATCGGTACATCCGGTAATGTTTACCCCGCTGCTGGCTTTGCACAGCAGGCGGCGCATGCAGGTGCACATACGCTGCAACTCAACCTGGAAGCATCAAATACACCAGGCAGTTTTAATCAGTCGTTTTTCGGTCCGGCCACCGAGTTGGTTCCAGAGGTCGTAGACAAACTCATTCGACAATCAGAAGTCTGAGCGCACTTCAACGGTGGGTAGCGTACGCTTCTTTTGTTGTGGGCTGAAAATTTTTCTAAAAGCCGTTTTAATATCCTCAAACACCATATAGTTCACTGGTATCAGTATCAGTGTCACCAGTGTAGAGAAAAGAATACCAAAGCCCAGTGATACTGCCATTGGAATAAGAAACTGGGCCTGTGTACTTTTTTCAAATATCAAAGGCATTAATCCAAAGAAAGTGGTGAGCGACGTAAGCAGAATGGCTCGAAATCTTGCGACGCCGGATATTCTGACCGCATGAAACAGTGCATTGCCTTCCGCGCGGCGTTTGTTAACGTAGTCAACAAGTACCAGGCTGTCATTGATCACAACACCGGTCAGCGCCAGCATGCCCATGTAACTCATGATGCTCAGGTTCATACCCATAATCATATGTCCGAGAATAGCGCCAACGACACCAAACGGAATGACCAGCATGATCAGTATTGGCTGAAAGTATGATCGCAACGGAATAGCCAGTAACGCAAATATAACGGCCAGTACAAACATCAGACCAGTGCGCAAACTGCCGAAAGAATCGCGTTGTTCGCGCGCTTCGCCTTCGAGCGTATAATTTACATCGGGGTAGGCCTCGAGAATGACAGGTACCTGCAACTTCAATTGTCTTTTAATCCCTTCAAGGTCGGCGGTTTGTTTGTCGGCATCGGCTTCGATGTCAACGGTGCGTCGTCTGTCGACTCTTTTAATGGTGGCAAAGCCGCGCCCCATGGTTGCGTTTGCGACTTCTGAAAACGGAACACTGCTGCCGTCGGGGGTACGAATTCGCATATTTTGCAGGCTATCGAGCGTTTGACGTTCCTGCTCGGGGAGTCGTACAACCACGCGAACATCGTCCCGGTCTCGTTGCAGAGTTTGCACTTCAAACCCGAAGAATGCCTGACGCACCTGCTCGGCAAGGTCGGCAAGGGACAGACCAAGCGCTTGTGCCTGTGGTCGTATAGTGAGTTTTATTTCCTGCTTGCCACCATCGAAACTGTCGGTGATATCTTCAATGCCCGGGTAGGTGGCGAGCGCCTCCTTTACCTGAGTGGCAGCACTTCGCAGTGTTTCAAAGTTCTGCCCTGAAAGTTGAATATTGATTGGTGATCCACCGCGACCGATTTCAGCCCGATAGTTAATTTCTTTTGCTCCTGGAATATCGCCAATCATGCGCCGCCATTCACTGACCAGTTGCCGACTGGTGACAGGCGAACTGCGTTCCTCAGGCGGAGTGATTTCAAACATCACCCGTCCGATGTGGGACTGACCGGCTGAACTTCCCTGTGCACCGGCGGTTGCCATAATATTTTCAATGACGCTGTCGCCGCTGTCCTCGTCTACATATTTCCGCTGCAGCGCCACTGCGGCCTCATTAATGCTGTTGATATGTTTTTGCGTCACATCGAAAGGCGTGCCAATTGGCATAGTTAAAGAAGCGTTGGCTGTTTCGCTTTGTATTCGGGGGAAAAATATAAACTTAACAAATCCGGCGCTCACCAGGCTGAATACAATAATGGCGGTGCCAATAAATACCGAAAGTGTCAGGTAGCGCTGGCGCATACAGGCGGCAAGTGCCGGCTGGTAGAGATTTTTTATTGCCCACTCGAGTCCGTCTGCAATCTTGTGTTGAATACGTGCAAAGAAGTTGGGGCGTGTGTCTTTATGGAAGTTGAGGTGCTTCATATGTGCGGGCAGAACCAGTTTGGTTTCTACCAGTGAAAACAGCAATACCGGAATAACGATCATCGGTATTTGTGCGAATATTTTACCGCGTGTGCCTTCTATCATTAACAGCGGTACAAATGCAGCCACTGTTGTGAGCACACCGAACGTCACTGGTATAGCCACTTCCTGTGCACCGCTGATAGCCGCTTGCGTTGCATTCGGATTTCGTCGCATATGGGTATAGATGTTTTCTCCAGTCACAATCGCGTCGTCAACTACAATGCCGAGTACCAGAATAAACGCGAATAAACTGATCAGGTTGATCGTGACACCTATTTCCGGCATCAGTGCCAGGCCACCCATAAAAGCAACTGGTACCCCAATAAAAACCCAGAAAGCTACTGCCGAACGTAAAAAAAGTGCGAGTAAAACAATCACCAGCAAGCCGCCCTGAATAGCGCTTTTGTTTAACGTGGCAAGACGTGCTTTAACAATTCTTGAACGATCACGCCAGTAATCGAGTGTGACGTTCTCAGGCATCGTGTAACGGGCTTCTTCGAGGTAATTTTTTACTTCATCGGCAACCGTAATTGCGCTTTGATTGCCTGCTCGAAACACGTCAATTTCAATGCTGCTGCGGCTGTTGTAGCGCTGGTCCAGTCCGTTTTCTTCAAAGCCGTCATTGATAGTCGCCAGATCATTTAGTGTTACGCGACTGCCGTCGGCGTTTTTTACGATAACAATATTGCTGAAATCCTCTGCCGTCTCACCCTGATTGGCGGTGCGTATTAACACTTCTCCCCCTGCAGTGCGTATTGCGCCGGCGGATAAATCCAGTGATGAATTTCTGATTGCTGTGGCCACTTCCCCGAAAGTCAGGTTATATTCGCTGAGTGTTTGTTCACTGATTTCGATAGCCATTTCAAAATCTCTGACACCTGACAGACTAACCTGCGAGACGTTAGGCAGTGCTTCAATTTCGTTGCGTACCCGGCTGCCGAGTTGTCTGAGCTCTTTTTCTGACAAGTCACCGGCAATGATGACACTGATAACTTCTCGTTGCCGTTCCGGGATGTAGATGACCGGCGCGTCTGCATCTGTAGGAAACGTGCTGATCTGATCGACGCGTTGTTTTACATCATCGAGTACTTTGTCGATGTCTGCGTTGGAATTAATATCGATTCGGACTGTGCCAAGCCCCTCAGCAGAAGTAGACGACAATGACTTAATGCCCTGAACGTCCTGTACAGCTTCCTCAACCTTAATAGTAATGGCTTCTTCTACTTCGCTCGGTGATGCGCCTTTTAACGGTACGCGTACGTTGACAACGTCAAGTTCGAACGACGGGAACACTTCAAGCGGGATACGATTCCACAGTGCGTGCAGCCCCCATACTACGATGCCTGCCATCAGCAGATTGGCAGCAACACCGTTGCGGGTAAACCATGCGATCATTGAATGCATTGTCGGCTTCCGTGTTAGTTGTTGGCCAGATAATCGCGCATCCATTGAGGTACGGGTTGACCGGCCTCAAGGCGTGCTTTGAATCGTGCTACAACCGGTGGCGGTAAAGATTCACCGGCTTCAACTCGTTGTCTAAGTCGTTCAAGGCGAGCGGTCTGCTCGCTGCCTGGACCATTACTTTGCGCACCGTTCTCGCCAGTGGTTTGGCCAGTGGTTTGGCCGCTGTTTTGGCGGTCTCCGGAGCGGGAAGCAGTTGGGCGTTCAGAGGGTGGTGCCTCGCCATCTATCGTGGCGCGAACGCGGGTGCCGTTGGTGACTGATCCGAGCGCAGTCAGACTGAGGACGTCGCCTTCTGTTAATCCCTCATTAATAACAGCAACGTCAGCATCCTTCCAGATAACCTCAACTGCTCTGGTCTGCAGTGTATTTAACGCATCAACAATCAGTACCTCGCGGTCCTCTCGAAGTGCCGAGCGAGGTATGACAAACACATCGTTCAGTGTTTTACCGGTGACTGCTGCCTGGACAAACTGGCCAATACGAAGCGGTGCCTGATCACTGGCAACCGGAAACGGATTGGTGACCTCAGCGATAGCAAAGAGCTGCCTGTTTGTCGGATCTATTGCACCGTCCGTTCTGGTGAGTGTTGCCTGCCATTCGTGCTTTGCGCCTGCAACGCTTGCTGACAATATTACCGGTGTGTCGGTGCTTGAGTTAAGGTCGACAAAACCGAGCTGCTGGTTGTTGAGTGGCAGGCGAATTTCGGCAGATCCGGTAGAGTATATTTCCGCCAGTACAGTACCGCGGTTGACATACTGCCCGAGATCGACAAATTTCTCGCGGATAATGCCATCGTAGCTTGCAGTGATACGGCTTCTGTCGAGGTCGAGGCGTGCGCGCTCAACCTGCGCTCTGGCCCCCTCCAGAGAGGCTCTTGCCGCGGCTAACTGGGGTTTCCTCAGGGTGAGCTCTGATGGTGTACCGGAACGTCCGAGGCGTTTCCAGTCCGCCTGTGCCTGGTCTGCACGAGCCTGTTCTTCAGCGAGTGCGGCGCGCGACTGCGCAAAGGTAGCTTCAGCAAGGGTGACTGCGATTTCAAAGTCGCGTGGATCTATTTCAACCAGCACATCGCCAGCACGAAAAGCGCCACCGACCACAAAGTTTGGTGCAACACGACTGATGGCTCCGGCAACCTGTGGCACCAGAGATCCCTGCCTGGCTGCAGCTACAGTTCCCTGCGTCTGTAGTGTGACCTGATAATCTGATCTGCTGACACGTGTCGCATCAATACTGGTGGTTGATTTAAATTGCGGGCGTGTTTGAGGTTCGGGGCGATTGTTTATCGCAACGTATGCTATCGACACGCAGGCAGCAATAACCAGAATTGGCAGTAAAACTTTTATCAGCAGTCTCATTATTTTATTTTTCTCAGCAATCGCCGGTGTCAGTTTTTACCTGCGGCACGCTGCTTCGGTTTAAGCCAGCTTAAAGAACTGTATCTGCTTGAATGTGCAGAAAATATGGTTCTGCATCGATAAGGAATAGCTGCAGGTTGCTACGTCTGCCCGGTGCAGATTAGATCAATATACTGAGTATAGTGGACGAATTACAGGCGTGACAATGAGACTGCCTGAAGATCAGCTGGTTCCGATAGAAAACATCGATTGCAGGTCGTGACGTGAAAATGCCCGGAAAGCGAGCATAGTTTCGCTGTGAGTAATGTCTTCGATTGAGGCGAGTTCACCGGTCACCAGGTCGGCAAGTGCGTCGTTATCTTTGACTCTGGCAATTGCAACCAGATCAAAATTCCCGCTGACTGAATAAACCTCGGCGATTCCCGGTCGTTCTGCCAGGTTTTCGGCGAGCGATTTAACGCTGCCTCTGCGGGCGCGAAGTAAAATAAATGATGTCACCATGTGCTTGGCCTGTCAGTTGTTATGAGACTGCGCTCGAACAGTCAGGAATGTGGGTAGCAATGTCAGCATATCGTGCAGAGAATTTTTTGCACAGTGGAAAATCATTGAATGTCTTTGGCAAAGTTGTGCGATCGCAATTGAAGCTGGCTGTACATTCCGGCAATCGCGACATTTTGAACTACGCTTATAGCAGGTGAGTAGAGTCAATTGTTATCGCGAGCGTGTTTTATGGATTACCGAATTACTGTTCCTTTTGTAACTGCGATGTTGTTTGGTCTGGTGGCGTGTGGCAGCGATAACGACTCGCAGGCCATGTTGTCCGATGACGAACCACAGGCTGCAATGGTACCTGACGATCCGCTGCAGTGTGATGCACCCGCCTTTGACGTGGCGGAGTTGCTGTTTACAGAATCGGACAGACAGTGGTTTTGTACTGTGACAGTCGAGACGTTTGTCACTGAAGATCAAGTCTTTTTCTCTCGATCAGGCACTGCAGTGATGACTCGATTTCGCGACGTATACTGGAATCGGTCTATGGCTGATCAGTCGATCAATGTTGCTTCACCATTTATTTCGCCATTTGTTATTCGTAACATTAGTTCTTCAAACACAGTGTTGTCGTTTGACTTGATTACTGACAGCGATCGCACGGAAGTTTATGACTGTGTGCTGGTTGGACGAGATATCGCGGCACCGGATTTGATTTAGTCAGGGGTTTTTTCCGGATAATAACAATCCGGGCCAGGCGATTAGGTTTTCCGGGTGGTTATTGATGTGCTGCTTTAATCATGTCGGAGGCTTTCTCTGCGATCATAATAGTCGGTGCATTGGTATTGCCTGAAACGATCTCCGGCATAATCGAAGCGTCCACGACGCGAAGGTTTTCTACCCCTGCCACCCTTAATTGATCATCCACAACCGCCTCGGCATCGTTGCCCATTTTACAGGTACCTGCCGGGTGGTAGATGGTTTGACTGAACTGCCTGACGGCCTGTTCGAGCTGATCGTCTGTTTCATACTGATAGCCCGGCACATATTCATCAATGATGTGGGGTGCCAGTGACGGGGCGGCGGCAATTTTTCTGGCGACCTTTAAGCCATTGACTGCGGTTCTGAGGTCGAGTTCAGTTGATAGATAGTTAGGCTGAATAGACGGGTAGTCGGTAGCATCTGCAGACTTGATCTTAATTTCCCCGCGACTTTCCGGCCGCAACTGACAGACAGATGCGGTAAACGCAGAAAAGTTATGCACACCCTCACCCGGTTTGTCAGCGCTTAACGGTTGCATATGAAACTGAATGTCAGGGCGCTCCAGTTCGGGAGATGACTTGGTAAATATAGTCACCTGGCTTGCTGCAAGCGTCAGCGGTCCGGTGCGAAAAGCGGCGTATTGCATGCCGACTTTGATGCGTTTCCAAAGGCTGTTGAGTTCATCGTTGAGTGTTTGTTCGTGGGTTTTATAGACCGCGCGTATTTGCAGGTGGTCCTGCAGGTTACGCCCGACCCACGGCAAATCGTGTACAACCGGAATATCCAGTGCTTGTAGATGTTTGCCGTCACCCACACCTGAACACTGCAGAATCTGTGGCGAGCCGATAGCGCCGGCAGAAAGCACTACCTCTCGGTTTGCTTTGGCGACCAGTTTTTTGCCACGGCGGCGATATTCAACGCCGACCGCTTTGCGATCTTCGAAGATCACTCTGCATGTATGGGCGTTGGTAATAACAGTCAGATTACTGCGTTTTTTAGCTGGCCTCAGAAAGCCTTTGGCGGTGCTCCAGCGAAAGCCATTGTGAGCGGTTTGCTGGAAGTAGCTAATGCCTTCCTGGGTTGCGCCATTGTAGTCATCATTGACTGGAATCTGGCACTCCGAAGCACCGGCAATAAAGTGATCGGCAATGGGTCGTCGCAGCCTTAAGTCTGAAACCTTCAGCGGCCCGCCACTGCCATGGAACTGATTGGCACCGCGTGATTGATCTTCAGATTTTTTGAAGTAGGGCAATACGCTTTCGTAGTCCCAGCCACGGTTGCCCAGTTCTGCCCAGCGGTCATAGTCCTGGTGTTGCCCGCGCACGTACAGCAGTCCATTGATAGCACTTGAACCCCCCAGTACTTTTCCACGCGGCCACTGCAGTTGTCTGTTGGCAATTCCCGGATCGTTGTCGGTCATGTAGCACCAGTCGAACTTCGGGTTGTGCATGGTTTTAAAGTAACCCACGGGTACATGCAGCCATGGATTTGAATCAGTTCTGCCTGCCTCAAGCAGCAATACCGAATGTGCAGGATTTTCTGATAACCTGTTGGCAACTACGCATCCTGCAGAACCCGCACCGACAATGATAAAGTCGTATTGTTCGGCATTGGCTACTAAATTAGTGGTGGTTGAAGGCATTCGGCTAATCTCGGTGCACAGCCTTGGGAAGGTAGCACAGTGAGCCGCGATAGTGCTTTTCTTTATAAGACAAAAGGAATAAACATGCAGCAGTTAAAAGACAAAAAAGTGCTTGTTACTGCGGCCGGTCAGGGTATCGGTCGCGCAGTCGCAGAACGTTTTGCAGCACAAGGCGCAAGCGTTCTGGCAACCGATATAAACACCGATACACTGGCGATGTTAAAAACACCGGGTATTGAGACCCGTGTGCTGGATGTGACCGATAAAAAAGCGGTAGATGCAGCTGTTGCTGACCTCGGTAAACTTGATGTGTTATTCAACTGCGCCGGCTATGTGGCTAACGGGACTATCCTCGAATGCGATGAAGCATCATGGGATTTTTCGTTTAACCTGAATGTCAGATCGATGTACTACACCATCTCTGCCGCACTGCCTGCAATGCTCGAACACGGCGGTGGTTCAATCATTAATATGTCATCGGTTGCGTCGAGCCTTAAAGGTGTTCCCAACCGGTTTGCTTATACCACTACCAAAGCTGCGGTTATCGGATTAACTAAATCAGTGGCTGCAGATTATGTTACCCGTGGAATTCGCTGCAATGCGATTTGTCCCGGAACAATAGAATCACCATCACTACACGAACGCCTAAAGGCGACCGGCGACTACGAAAAGGCCATGCAGGATTTTGTTGCCCGCCAGCCCATGGGACGGCTGGGTAGTGTCGAGGAAATCGCCAGTCTTGCGTTGTACCTCGCCAGCGATGATTCGGCTTTTACAACCGGCCAGACACATGTGATTGACGGCGGCTGGGCTATTTAGTGCCCTGCTGGTGGATAAGGACTGGTGGACAACGGTGCCGGACAACGGCTGGTATGAACGGCGATTTCCACGGCAAACCGTAGCCAGATCCGTAGTTTCACACGTAGAATACAAGCGAAGCGAATAACTCAGGTACCGCAGATGAAACTATTACGTGTTGGACCTTCCGGTTCAGAGCGCCCGGCAATAATGGATAGCGATGGCAACATCAGGGATCTGTCCGGTCATGTCGACGATATCACCGGTGCAACGATCTCAGATGCATCGCTCAACACACTGCGTGCATTGGATTTGACCGGATTGCCGGTCGTTGACAGCTCGGAGCGCGTCGGACCTTGTGTTGGCAATGTGGGTAAAATGATATGTATCGGACTGAACTACTCAGACCATGCCGCCGAGTCAGGGCTCGACCTGCCGCCTGAACCGGTGGTCTTTTTCAAGGCGACTTCGGCAATCTGCGGTCCTAATGATGCGATTGAGATCCCACGCGACTCAACAGCACTGGACTGGGAAGTTGAGTTGGCAATCGTGATAGGAAAAGATGGCAAGTACGTCGATGAGTCGAATGCCCTCGATCATATCGCCGGCTATTGTGTGGTAAACGACGTATCAGAGCGGGATTTTCAAATCCACCGTTCCGGACAGTGGGTCAAGGGAAAGTCTGCAGATACCTTTGGACCGATGGGTCCATGGCTGGTTACCAGAGATGAGATCACCGATCCGCAGGATCTGCAGATGCGATTAGAGGTCAACGGCGAACAACGTCAGAACGGTTCCACCGCTACAATGGTGTATCAGGTGCCGTTTTTGGTGTCTTACGTGTCCAGATTTATGAGCCTGCAGGCTGGAGATGTGATATCGACCGGCACGCCTCCGGGGGTCGGTATGGGGATGAAACCAACTCCTCAGTACCTTAAAGAAGGAGATGTAGTCACGTTAGAGATTGCAGGCCTTGGCAATCAGCGTCAGGTGGTGCAGGCCTGACATTAACGATCCGTCGTGTAGTTCATCTGTCAATATGGCACCAGACAAACTACAATAGGTCGGAATTGAGAATAAAGCGCCCGTAGCTCAGCTGGATAGAGTACCTGGCTTCGAACCAGGTGGTCGGAGGTTCGAATCCTTCCGGGCGTGCCATTCCATTTGCACTGTGCCGTTCTTGTGCAGGGGCACTTGTAGAGTTTTATTGGTAGAGTTTTATTGGGAAACGTGTCGTGGTGCGAAAGTTTTTTGAGTGTGTGTGGTAGCGTTCAGGGAGGGTTGCACGCACAGAGCTTGTTTGAGTTGGTTGCCGTTTAACCCGCTGAAGTAAT
Source organism: uncultured Granulosicoccaceae bacterium (assembly GCA_937931165.1). GTDB lineage: Bacteria > Pseudomonadota > Gammaproteobacteria > Granulosicoccales > Granulosicoccaceae. The sequence goes on along the minus strand of CALHCI010000031.1, from coordinate 21,557 downwards.
GGATAAAAATCCCGTCTTTTAAAAAAGGGATTGTCACGTTAGCGGAAGGGACGCCGGTGAACAGGGTCTGGGTGGGAGAGCTGATTGCCAGAAACAAGTACCTGGAGCGAGCAGGTTAACTCGCAACTAGAGAAGCTGCTCTGTGCTCCGGAATTTAAAAAGTCCGGACGACTTAAAACATTTCTTTCCTATGTGGTAAACAAGACGCTGTCCGGCGAGGACACCATTCGCTCTTACAACATCGCAGTAGAAGCGTTTGGCAAAGGGGACGGCTTTGATCCATCAGACCCCTATGTGCGCAACATTGCCCGCCACGCGCGCCGTGCTCTCGACAAATACTATCTGGGCGTCGGCAAAAGAGATTCAATTCGTATCGATGTACCGGCTGGCAATTACATTGCAACTTTTGAATCACTGAGCACCGCAAGCTTCGAAATTCGTGAACCCACCAGTGCCACGCCGAAAGTAAAGCCCCGAATTGCCAGCCGGGAGGCGGCAAATGAGGCAAATGGAGTTGGTGTTCGTTTGTGGCCGGTCCGCGCTACTGATAATTCCAGCCCGACCATCGCGATTATTCCATTCAGATACCACGGCTCCAGTCATGACTCTGAAGTAGTCATTGGAGAGATGCTTGCTGCCAGCGTCATAGCCGGCTTATCCCGTTCATCGCATTTTAACGTGATCTCAAGACTAAGTACTAACAAGCTTCGCAATGTAGACTGGAGTCTCAGGCAAATTGCTGATCAGCTTGGTACAGACTATGTGATGTCCGGTAGCTACTTTTGCCACAAAGGTCATCTTAAGCTGTTGGTCGAGCTCGCAGATTGCGTCAGCTCTGAGGTAATTTGGGCGAGCGAGCTGCCTTGTTCCGTCGATGCATTACTTCGTGAAGAAGATGAATTAACCGATGAATTAATCTATCGCACCGGAGATTCAATTATTGCTCAGGAGGTAAAGCGTGCCCGCTTTGAACCGCTTGATAGCCTGACCATGCATACCAAACTGGTCGCAGGTATCTACAATATGCATAGTCGCGTCGATTCCGGTTTCATTAAAGCCCGAACGGCGCTTAAGCAAATTCTTCTGTCATACCCGGCACACACAACAGTAAACGCGCAACTTGCGCACTGGTATGTTTTGCAATTAAATCGCAAGGGCGGCTGGAACAGTGGCATCGAAGAAAAGAAGGCTGCCGCCGAGCACTTCCTTAATCGTGCACTTGAAGCAGACCCGCGAAACTCTCTGGCGCTGACAGTCAGCGGCCTGGTTGAAACACAACTCAATCGCAACCCGGAAAATGGTCTTGATATTTACAACCGGGCAGAAAAATATAATCCTAATGAACCGTTGACCTATGCATACAAGGCGGCGGTGCTCTCTTATAAGGGCCGGGGCCACGAAGCCATTAAGTGCGCCAATAAGGCGCTGAGCCTGTCCCCGTTTGATCCGCAACTTAACATGTTCCATACCTGTGCCGCTGCTGCCTACTATTCAATAGATGACTATGAAAATGCCGAGCTTCATGCAGACAGGGCTTTTGAACTAAATCCTCAGCATACCTCTAACCTGCGTACGTTAGTGGCAATACAAATGGACCTGGGTAAAACTGAGAAAGCGCAGCAAAGTGCCAGAAAGCTGTTGGAAAGTGACCCTATGTTTACGACCAGCAGTTATCTTTCAAACTCACCAAACGCGGCTTATCAAAGTGGCAGACAGATAGCCGACAGGCTTGCCCGTGCTGGTGTGCCGTTCGAATAACGCATAAAACTTAGTTTCTCGCTACTGAGTTTCTCGCTACTGAGTTTCTCGTTTACTTCGTTTTCGGGTCGAGGTTGCGTACTGGCCAGTCCGATGGTCATCGGTTCGAGGATCGACTTTTCTTACAGTGTTTGAATAGCGATGCCAATGAAGGTCGGTCATATCGCTGTGGTTATCGATATTGCTGCTGTTAAAGTCGTTTAGGGATTTTTTACTGTAGCACGATCGGTGAATGGGCTGTATTTGAAACAGCGGTTCCAGATGTGAAAATTCTACCGGTGTATTGGTCACCTGAATTTTCAGATTTATAAACAGCGGGGCTGGCGAGTAGGAATCTGTTTCAATCATACCTTCAAAACAAAAAAACTGGTTACTGATTGGTGTATTGGCAATTGGACGCACCAGAGTACTCCAGCTCTTGCGGGTTTCTACCAGCAGGCCGGACCATATCTGTACATAGCCGGGTATCCCGAGGTTGGTAATGAAGGGGGGTGCCATATCCTGCAAGTGTGAAGGGCAATGACAATTCCACCAGCTGTCCATCTCATCCAGTTGAAGGACGGAGAATTTTCTTCGTTGACCCTCTTCAACCAAATAAACATCAACCCCGTCAAAAGTCAGCGTTACTGAAGCGGCAGGAAAGGCATACCACCCGAACGCTGATGCTGTTGTTACTGCTTCACAGTATTGATAGGCCTGGGTGGGAATGCTGCCGAGCGCAGAGCGATCGGCAGCCATAGGCGGGAGTGAATCCGGGTAAGCCTTATAGAAACTGATAATAGGTTGATGTGTAGATTGCTCTTTAACATCAGTGTCGAATTGTTTCTTAACTGTTTCCATCATCAACTCCCCTTCGATTTTACTGCTGTTGCAGGTGTCTCTTTACACTGGGGGATTGGTTGGCAGCACCCGTTGTACTCGACGAAGTTTTTACATGCTTCTTCACTGACGGTGACTGGTTTGCTGCGCCTGTTGTTGTATTCGACGCTTGAGATTGGATGTGCTTTTTAACTGCCGGGGACTGATTTGCCGCACCGGTAACGGTTTTGGAAGTATTCAAGACAGATCTCCTGTAAAAGTCTAAGTACTGCAGCTCAAGGCTACGGTTCTGAAGCTAGTCAAGGATTTCTGTATTTGCAGAAGAATACTGTATCAATTAGGCCAAATTCCAAGTGGTTCCGGTGAAATTATTTACAAACCTGTGTGTTTTACGGCTTCACACCATTGCAGTACTTCGTCTGCATCTCCGGAAAATACTATCTTGCGGTTTTTACTTTTGAATTGATATTCGTACATCGGATCGTAGTATCGGGTAAGGAGATTTTCTATGTAAGGGTGAAACCCGGCGGTACTATTTTGGTTATTGAGAGTTTTGATTCCATCATCAAACATGTTAAGGCAGCGTTTTACATTTTCTGCACCAAAGCGTTTGTGGATTTTCTGTAGTGCTCCTTTGTGATGTTCAATAAACAGGCTTAAACCCGACTCTATTCCGTGCTTGATTTGATATGCCGAAAGCAAGTCCGCGATGTAATCTTTTTCCGATACTTCTACTCTTTTTTCAATACTCGCTGTCAATAGTACCGCTGGTAACTTTAGCATTCGTGCTCTTAACGTCTCGGGTATAGAAATACGACCAATAAGCGTACCTTCGTCTTCTATGTATACCTGTAGGGGATTGCTTTGAGCTACCTTCAGCATTGAAACGGCCAGTCCGTTTTCAAAGGTGATGTTGGTGGGTTGTGGAGTTAACACCGAACCAAAGCTTGAGCCTCTGTGATTGGCCAGCCCTTCAAGATCTATATGATGAGGCAACCTGGGTAAAAGCAGTGTTTTGCCACTGCCGGTTTTACCACTAAGTAGTATCAAAGGTAACGTGTTGGAGTAGTGTTCAAGTGTCTCCAGCAGGTAGGTACGCAAAGCCTTATAGCCACCCTTTATTAACGGGTATCTGATGTTTTTTTCCGCAAGCCACTGTTGTGATATGTGTGATCGCTTACCGCCACGGAAACAGTACAGGTACCCTTGTGGGTGAGTCGTTGCGAACTGACTCCAGGCCGTGATTCGTGCCTGTCTTTTCTCATCGGTTAACAATGCGTGCCCGAGCTCAATTGCCCTTTGCTGTCCGTGTTGTTTATAGCAGGTGCCAACAAGCTCGCGTTCTTTATCGTCAAGGATCGGAAGGTTGGCAGATGTTGGAAAAAAGCCCTTCTGAAATTCACAAGGCGCTCTGACATCCATCAGTGGCGTATCATTGAGAAAGAGTTCATCGAAAGATGAATTGGTCACGACAAACTTCCGGCTTTAGCAGCAGATATTTTACCAGTTGCGGGGAAGATTCTTCAGAATATGAATTCTTTTGTCGCGCATCTCAATGTATTCACCGTTGATTAGTTCGGAGATTACTTTGCCGACCATTTCTCGTGAGGCACCGATCATGTTGCCAAGATCCTGCTGTGAATAGCGTTTTTCAAGTGCCAGGACGCCATCTTCCTCGATGGCCAGTTCTATCAGCTTGTCTGCCAGGCGTCGGTATACGTTGTCCAGTGCCAGGCTGCGAATACCGCCGGTGGCATCACGCAGGCGACGGGTCAGGGTGCGAATGATTTTTAGCGAGATCTGCGGGTTTTGCTCAATACAGGTAAGAAAATCATGCTTCGACAGTGACCAGGCAACGGTTTTTTCAAGCGTAATGACAGAGGCAGAACGCGGAGCGTCGTCGAGCAGGGAGATATCACCAATGCAGGTGCCGGGGCCTTCCTGATACAGCACCAGTTCTCGGCCATCTTCATCGCCGACAAACACTTTGACGCTGCCGGAGGCGATAATATACAGACATTCGCCAGGTTCACCTTCCGGCATGATGACCGTGTTCTTCTTAAACGTGTGCCGTCGTCCCTTGGCTGCCAGTGACTCAAGGGCATCCGGTTCGAGTTCTGAAAACGTAGACACTTCCTTTAATAAATCGGTCAATTCAGGCACGAGGTGCTCTCCTTACTCTGTTCATTCCCATGCCCTAGGAAGCCACAGCTCCAATACCGGAGTGTAGCAAAGTTATGCCGGGTATCGGGCCTTGAGTGCGACGGTTTTACGCTATATGCGTTCCGGGCTTCAGCCTGAAGAAACACTGTCGACAACTGCCTGGGCCAACGATTCGGCAAATTTTCTTTAATATTTTGAGTTCCAGCTGTTGCCGGAGTAACAGATATTGACAGATCAGTACGATATTTAGTGCTACAAACCATAGTTGGGCGGAGCATATGGTGTTTTTCCGCTTTTCCAATGATAGTAACAATAACTGATCATATGATTTCATTATTGAAACGTTGACAAGGTACAATAGCGTGGTTGGCATACATAGCAAGGTGAAAAAGAGTGGCTGAGTTTCAAAACCGTTTTTACACCGGTGATGTCAGCGATGAAGATATGGCAGAAGCGCCTCGAAGGTATAAGGATTCGACTGCCGGAACGGCGGTGCGCGCTATTGTTGTTACTATCGCATTGCTTGCACTGACCGTCTTATTGATTCGCGGAACCCGACCGGCGATGACACCGGAGCAAATTGTCCAGCAGCAGGACTACGAGGGCGAGCAGTCGGCACGCAGGATTTTTAATCTCTACAGCCTGAAGCAGGAGCGCGCCCGCCGCGAAGTAGCGCGCGCCGAGATGGAAGTGCAAGCGGCATCGTCGGTGAGCGCGGAATCTGCAGAAAATCCGCTGTCGGAGCGCTCGGAGATGAGCACACAATCAGTGTCTGCGGACAAAAGTGTATTGCGCACCTCCAGTACCTATGAAAAGGCGCAGCTCACGCGCGATGTGCCGGCGCAGGTGATTAGCAAAATAATTGCAGAACCTGAAGTCAACGCGCTACCGGAAATCAGCCCACAGCAAGCACCGGTGAGCGGTCCTAGAATACTGCCGCTCTATACGCTGAAAAATGCTTCTGCCGTATTGCGTGAATCGCCATCATTCAATGCCAGTCAGATTGCAGTGATTCGCACCGCACAGACGGTGACACTGTTTGAAACTACCGGTGACTGGGCTCAGGTTGCTGCCAATGATGGATCAGGCCGCACTGGCTATGTACCACGTGCTGATCTGGTCCCTGTAGAAAAGTAACTCACCCTGCAATCTTGCCTCACCAGACGATAGCAATCCGGCCAGTCTTTGCTGGCTAACCCGCGAGGCGTACCAGACGTGTAGCAGTCTGGTGTTCAAAAAAACCATTGATGAATTTCTTGCTATCAATTTGCAGCACACCGTTTTCCAGAGCCACTTTATAAATCACATGGACAAACTGGCTGCCGACAGCAGTCTCTCTGCGGTATTTCTCAGAGTAGATCATCGTATGTTCATTATCGAATTGCAGTGTATGCCAACGTTGCCTCTCCGCACGGGTATACGCAGGAGTAAGTGAGAAGCGTTCGATATTCACGACTCTTTGAGTGAGCATTTCCTGTTCGCCCTTGAGTTCGAGGGCGCCGTTGTTAAATGCGATAGTCTCTCCGTCAAACGTAAACTCCCGTCGATATCCGGCGTTGGTTCTTTGTCTTTCAAGACAATCGATAATAATACCGTTGCCTTGCCACCGGCCCTCCAGTGTTTTGGCAAAGTGTTTAATTTTGTTGATCTCGGCGGCCTCAAAAGGCTGTGCAATTTCAAACTCAAAATAGTAACCACTGTCCCTCAGTGGAGGTTCCTGACTGCATTCAGCCGGAGCGGTGAGTACGTTGGCCATTGAGTTGGCCATCGAGTTGGTATGTACTGCTACAGCAAGCCCGGCTGCAAGAATTGTTGCGTATCTCATGCGCTGACACCACTAATCGGATCGTGCGCGACAGACTACGTTTTAAATCCGGCGTTTGTATTGAAGGTGTTGGCACAACTGGTTAAACCACACAACGCTGATGCGGACACAGCCAGCATTATGGTCCTGAAATGTGTGCTGATGCACAGTATCGGAGTTCGGGTGGCAGAGCTTGTTGCTTACCAGAGTGCAGTCTCCGGCAATGCTTTACAATTGAGGTTGCTACTGAATACTTTAAGGAAAAATCGTGAACAACACCTTCCTGGAGCGGTTAAACAACAACCAGCTGACCAATGTTGATCAATACAGGAAAATGCGAAAAGCCACTTTGGAAAGCAGCACCACAGCAGAAGCACCGGATGCTGAAGAGTGGAAATCCTGGAACCTGGCACCAGTGAGTGCCGGAGCGTACAGTCAGCCGGAAAAGGATGATGCGCCAAAGAGTGCAGCGCACCTGCATCGGGCGATGCGTAAGGTATGACGAAAAACGCCGCTTAGAGAAGCGGCGTTTTGTGCAGGGCAAATCTATACGCGATTAGCCTGTTTTTTTACGATGCACGGTCGAGGAGTTAGCCGCCCGGGTGTGCACTGTGGATTTGGCTGTCCACTTTACTTTGCCGATATCTGCAGTTGATTGCATTTCATCTGCTTTGCGTCGTTCAGCATCCAGCATTACTTCGAGCTCTTTTATTCTTGACAGCAGGTTGAGACCGTTAAGCTTTCTTTCTTCGGTCAATTGCGCTGACAATTGATCAATCATTGCTCTCAGTTCGGCCTCGTTGGAGCGCAGCTGAGCAATGGAATCTTCAAGCTCCATCGATCTGGATATCGCACCTCTGAGTTCGTTGTCTTTGGCAGCCAGCGCACTAGCCTGTTGATTGAGCTTGTCTGTGAGTTCGTTTTCTTTGGCACTTGCACCGTTCTGTCCGTTGGCAAGCTTCGCTTCGAGATCTGCAATCTTGTCTTTAGCATTAGCCATCTGACCGGCTAACTGAGTGGTCTCCTTTTCACTTTGTCGAAGCGCGTTCATCTGCTTGTCAGCGGCATCTTTGTCCCGCATTGCCTGGTTCTTCAACTCATCCAGTTGCTTTTCCAGAGCAGCAGCGGCGGATTGCGCGCCAGTGGTTGCCTGTTGTTGTTGCTTCAGCTGTTCAGCGGTAGCAGCAACTTTGCTCTCTCCGGCATTGCGGGTTTCTTTGAGCTCACCTTTTAAACCGTCTAGCTCGCGCTTGAGATCATTGTTTTCTCTGTGAAGGTTCTTTGCTTCTCCCTCACGGGCGGCCACCGCACCTTTTTGTTTGTCGAGCTCATTCTGAAGATTAGCAACAGATTCCTGCGCTGCAATTTTTGAATCTGCAGTTGCCTGCTGTGCATTGGCAATTTCCCGTTGCAGTGCCTGAATTTCTTTTTGCTGCTCGTCGGTTTGACGTTCGAGTTTATCCCGCTGTTGAGAGCGGTCAGACAGTTGCTGGTTCAGTGCGTTAAGCTTTTCTTCACCGGCTGCGATGGTCTGGCGCGCCTTCGCAAGATTGTCAGACTCGCCGCGCAGTGCTCTTTCAAGCTCACTGATTCTGGCGTTGCCTGTCTGTTCAGTCTGTGCCAGTTTCTGCTGTAGTTTGGCAAGCTCTGCACTGAGTGCCGCATGCTGTTGTGCAGCGTTTTCTCGTTCTGCTGTTTTCGCTTTGATGTCGTCATTGAGACTGGCGATGATATCTTCAAGGTTTGCGTTTACACGCTCTGCGGCACGTAATTTCTCTTCACTTTCAGCCGCTCTGACCGCAGCTTCTCGAAGTTGTTGCTCTTTCGCTGCCTGCGCTGCACCAGCATCCTTTAACTGTTGGTCTTTTTCCTTGTTGGCATCCTGTGCCTGTCGCAGCTGCTTGTCTTTGTCTGCAGCTGCCGCATGTACGGCATTCAGTTGCTGATCTTTTTGATCAGCATTGGCTGCAACAATGCCAAGCTGTCTGTCCAGTTCATGATTGGCATCTGCAGCATTAAGCAGATTCTGTTCTTTTTCTGCAAGAGCGCGTTTCAGGCTTTCGACATTATCAGCGTGAGCTTGTCGAGCACGTTCCAGTTCTGCTTCACTGGCTGCAAGCTGATGGTCCAGGTCGGCTCTGTCGTCCTCAACTGCCTGCAATTGATTTTCAAGCGCGCGCAAATCATCAATGTCTCGCAACAGGTTGTCGCGTTCCTGCTCAGCGCGTTGAATCGCTTCATTGTTGTAGTGCAGTTTGGAGTTTAATCCGGCAACCTGTGTATTGCGATCGGTAAGTTCACGACGCAGGTCATCGAGTTCGTGCAAGTATTGGCGATTTGCGCGCTTGTGATCGTCCAGTTCACTCTGATGAGCCTGTTCGGTGAAAAAGCGTCGGCACAGCCAGCCAATCGCTGCGCTGAGAAGCGAAGCTATTGCGAGCAACAACAGCAACTGGGTAATAAGGTAGACCATTGGGGTTACTCCGTAGGCGGTGTTTAGTCGTCTGAATGTGCTGAAAGATTAAGTTGATCTGTTGAGAAGTGAATCTCGGTACGTCTGTTTTGAGCTCTGCCTTCAACAGTTTCGTTTGTAGCAATTGGTCTGAATTCGCCGTAGCCGAACGCAGTAATCTGGTGTTCCGGAACGCCTTTGCCAATCAGGTAGTCATGGACTGTGGCAGCCCTGCGTTCACTAAGTCCCTGGTTGTAGCCCTCGCCACCGGTAACATCAGCGTGACTTTCAACCAGAATATGCGTTACCTGCCCCGCACAGACGCCGTTAATGACACTGGCAACTGCGTCGAGCTGCGCTGTGTAGCGACTCTCGATGTTGGAGTAGTCGACTTTGTAATTCAGCACGTTTCCGTGCGTTGCGGTTTTCATTGCATCTCTACAGGCTTGTGTAATTGTCGTGTACGGATCTATGTCAATATTCAGTTGTACGTCCAGTGGTTCCAGTGCATCTGCACGTGTAGCAATAAGTCTTTCAATTGCATCACGTCTTGCTTCGTCACTGACAACACCGTTCAGAATAAAATCTTCATCGGTAATTTTTAAATCACCGCGGTTTAACTGCGTCACTGCTGCAATACCGGTTTCGACCTTCTCAGGGCTTCTGATCAGTTCTGCAGCACCCGTGCCGATCACACCGGTACTGATTAACGTACTGGGCGGTAATGCTTTATGAATATTGTTAATCATTGCAACAGTGTCGTCGTCATCCACTGTGCCAGCCATATGTAGCTTTTGATTTTCGTAGTCTGCGTCGAAGTTGAAGCGTGGAACTACTGCTTCTTCAATTGTGATCTGGTCGGCAGTTTTGCGAACTCCCCACACAGAGTTAGCGACAGATTTGACCTGATCGCGTTCGTTTTCGGAGGAAACTGCGCCAACAATGGTGACATCACGTCCGTCCACAGCGACCGATACATCATCAGAGTATTCCGAAAGTGCTGCAGTGGATCGCTCTGTGATGTCCTGCTCTATTCGCTCAGAGTAGACGGTGGCACCGACCCAATAGACTGCCGCCAGCAGAATTCCCAGTATTCCCAAGGATAGTAAACGCATACATTTCAACCGATTAGTGAAAGTAGTTAAGACACTCTTCCACGTCATAACGGTTCGGCGAAAATTTTCTTTATTGTGCCCCGGATTCCTGATGAAAATGCCGGAAGATTGGCGTTTTAAGCGTACGGAATAATCCTGTTAGCATTTGTTGTCGGGATCTTACCGTGGTGTGTCAGTTGCTCGACGCTATCATCAGTTTTACCATCATCACAACAACGGTAATAAACAGAAGTGTCACCAGCAGACCTGCGGCAATAAAGTGAATCGGTTTGCCGTGCTTGAAGTCTCGTTCGCGATTGGCATTTGACTGCACACCCAGTGCAGCCGAAAGTGCGCTTTTCATGACATTAAAGAATCCGGTGCCCGCAGGTTTATTGGTCATCAGTCTGCCGGCTTATCAGACGAATTTTTTCGTTTATCTTTACCGCCAATCACTGATAGCTTGTCTTTCATTTGCAATAGCTTTGGTACCGCGCTGCCAAGTGTTAGCAGGCGTTGTAATTCTTTCGGGTTGAGTTTTTGCAAATCGTGAGACCAGTCTGAAACCTGCTCCATTAAGTCACACATTTGCTGCATACGTTCGTGTGCATGCCGCTCGGCATCATCGGTTGCCGGTTCCATCAGGGTTTGTCGCAGCAGTGTCAGTGTTGGGTCCAGTTCTCTCTTGCGTCGTTCTTCAACCAGTGTCAGGGCGATTTCCATGATGTCTTCGGGGGTTGAAAAGTAGTCTTTTCTATCACCCGGCAGGTGTTGCGAGCGCACCAGTCTCCACGACTGCAACTCTTTTAACCCCATACTGACATTACTTCTCGACACGCCGAGTGTGTCTGTAATTTCCTCGGCATTGAGTGGTTTGTCACTCAGGTACAAAAGCGCATAGATCTGACCGACGGTGCGATTGATACCCCAGCGACTACCCATCTCCCCAAAGTGGAGCACAAATGCTTGTATCGAGCTGCTCAGTTCCACGGGTTTCTGCTATTTCTGAAAAAAGTGAAAATAGTATATCTGTTGATCACAACCGTCAGCAAATAGATTGCTTACGCGATGTCACATTCTTTTGCATATTGCAGCTGTGACGCCCAGGTCAGATGGGTCAGGTAGGCAGTGCGTTTGTTACTAATGAAATTGCGTACCAGCGTATAGTCGCTGCCGGCGATGGCGTCTTCGAGCTCATCCAGCAATCTAACGGTGTTATCTCCGGCCTTATATTCGCAAACGCACGGTTGATTGTCCTTGTTTACGCGAAAAAACCGCTGGCTATATAGTCTGAATTGTGGCCCGCGATGTGAGCGGTCGTAAGGAATTGCCAGGCTCTCAAGTTCTGATTCCACACCGATTTCGTCATCGTTGGCGGGCCTTGATACAAACCAGCCATGCGTTTCAACGCCGTCTTGCTCAGCCACACTGCCAGTAAAGACATAGTCGCAGTCTGTACCGTCAAGCAGTGTTGTCACAACTTTTGAATGTTTCTCCAGCGTTTTTAGTGTAAACGTCATATCCACGGCAGTATTCCCGCTATTAGCTTGTTTTCAACGCCCTGCGTTCATACTATGTAGTGTCAAAGGTAATACAAGACTTATAATGAAACACTTGTGCTTGTCACTGATTCTGTTCAGTTTTATTTCAGCTTCACCCGTCGTTGCAGACAACAGCGAACCGCCGTCCTATCTGGATTCTCTGCTCACTGCTGCCGCACAGGTGGTGACAGAAACGGTCACAGAATTTGCCCTGAGCACTGCCGATACAACCCGCGATCTTGCCGCTATTGTCAATACTGACTCGGACGACCCGCTCGAAAAATACAATCGCATGATGTTTCGTTTTAACCAGGTGCTAGACGAAAAAGCCTTGCAGCCTATTGCCACTAATTATCGCGAATATACACCGGATATTGTTCAAACCGGTGTCAGTAACTTCTTCAGTAATCTTGGTGATGTTGGCGTTGTGACCAACTCGGTGTTGCAGGGAAAGCTCGATCAGGCATTGAACGATTCTTCCAGACTGGCAGTAAATACCATTGCCGGGCTGGGCGGTGTTATCGATGTGGCAACCATGCTGGATCTTGAAAAAAATCACGAAGACTTTGGACAGACCTTTGGTGTCTGGGGCGTACCGGAAGGACCTTACATTGTGTTACCGGTGCTTGGTCCGAGAACCATGCGAAGTGCTGTCGGTACCGCATTAGATACCTACCTGCAGGTTGAAACCCTTGGTGCAGTCAGTGAGGCTGCTACCGGTCAGGAAATAGTTACCGAGATGCTTTCGCTTAACTTAATACAGCAGCGTGCAAAAATGCTCGGTAAAACAGAACTGCTCGAGCAGGCAGCACTCGATCCTTACGTGTTCACGCGTGAAGCCTATCTTGCTTATCGTCGTTGTCAGGTACAGGATTGCGACAAGATCGACTACCAGCCGTCTGATACACCTGAGTTTCAGGACGATGACATTGATGAACTCGATCTGTTAGACCAACTGGATTAACGAATACAGCATAGTCCGCTGAAACAAGGCATTCCATCGATACAGGTTGCTGCTGCAATATTGCAGACCAATGGGCCGCGCCTGACGCTGGCACTTCGCAAATCCGCAGGTTTACTAAGAGGGTACTGGGAGTTTCCCGGTGGTAAACAGGAAAACGGCGAGTCTTTGCGCGAGTGCCTGGTGCGTGAAATTAACGAAGAGCTTGGCATCGCTATAATTCCCGGTACCTATGTTGGCGTATCCGAATACAAAACCGATACGATCGAAATCGCTTTGCACGGTTTTCTTGTCAGGCAATGGACAGGGACCCTGGAGCTGACTGAACACGATGCATTGCAATGGTTACCCGGTGATGCCCTGTCGTCGCTTCCCTGGTGTCCGGCAGACGTACCTCTTGTTGAGACTGTCGTAAATAAACACTGTTAGATAGGTTCCAGACCGCATTTTTTGCAAGCCGGCGCGCGCGAAATGTCTATATACATAGCTTTAAGTAGTGATTAGGCGAACTGTTTTGCCCCCATATTTTAATCAACCGGGCCGCTGAATGGCGAATCCTCGTGAATAAGGATGGCTAGGAAACGTTGGGTTTTATACCGATAAATCCATTGGTCTGGCGTTTCCACAATGTGGCATAAATGCCGTCCAGCTGTATGAGTGTTTCGTGTGACCCTTGCTCAACGATTTTTCCTTCATCCATTACCAACAGTCTGTCCATGGCGGCAATCGTTGATAAGCGATGTGCTATAGCGATCACGGTTTTATTTTCCATCAGCGCGAACAGGCTTTGCTGAATTGCAGCCTCAACCTCTGAATCAAGCGCTGAGGTTGCTTCATCCAGTACCAGAACGGGTGCGTCTTTCAGTAAAACTCTGGCGATGGCAACGCGCTGTCGCTGACCACCTGATAGTTTCACACCCCGCTCACCTACCTGGGCATCATAGCCGTGATTTCCGTGCGGATCTGCAAGGCTCGTAATGAAGTCACTGGCGTGTGCTTTATTAGCAGCCTCAACCATGGCCTCTTCCGAGGCTGAAGGCTTACCGTACATGATGTTCTCACGAACGGTTCTGTGTAGTAATGACGTGTCCTGCGTAACCACCCCGATGTTTGCTCGCAGTGTGTCCTGGGTGACGGTAGCGATATCCTGTCCATCAATCAAAATCTGCCCTGATTCAACATCATGAAATCGCAACAGCAAATTGACCAGGGTAGATTTTCCAGCACCGGAGCGACCGACTACGCCAACCTTTTCACCGGGTTTAATGGTGAGGTCGAGTTGTTTGATTACCCGTTCCTCGCCACCGTAGTTAAAGCCAACCGATCTGAACTCAATAGCGCCGTTGGTGACCTGAAGTGGCTGCGCCGAGTCCATGTCTGTGACCGATTGCGTTTTGGATAATGTGTTTCTGCCATCTGCGACGGTGCCGATATTTTCGAACAACGCGCTTAATTCCCACATGATCCAGTGCGACATACCATTAAGCCTGAGTGCAAGTGCCACGGCAACTGCAATTGCTCCAATACTGATGGACTGATGCATCCATAAGTAAATGGCAGTTGCCGAGATGCTGAATATCAGTAGAAAATTAAGCGTGCTGACACAAAGTTCAAGGCCGGTTGACAGGCGCATTTGCAAATACACCGTATCCATAAACTCACCCATGCCATGTCTGGCGTATTCTTCCTCGCGCTGTGTATGTGCAAAAAGCTTTATCGTTGAAATGTTGGTATAGCTGTCAACAATTCTTCCAGTCATCGTGGAACGTGCATCTGCCTGCAGCGTAGAAACCCGTTTCAGTCTTGGAATAAAGTACCACTGCGCGGCGGTATACAGACACAGCCAGATAAAAAGTGGTGCCATGAGTATCAGGCTCGCATTCATTACAATGCCGAGCATGGAAATAAAGTACACCACCACATAAACAAAAACGTCAGTTATTTTTAACACCGCCTCCCTGGTAGAAAGTGCAGTCTGCATTACTTTGGTTGCGACACGGCCGGCGTAATCATCCTGAAAAAAAGACATACTCTGTCCGAGTAGATATCGATGTGCATTCCAGCGGATTGCCATCGGAAAATTACCCAGCAGTGACTGGTGATTGATCAATGTGTGCGCAAGCGTTAACACCGGCATGATGACCAATAACACCACTGTCATCCAGACAAGGGTACTTCCCTCTGTTTTCAGTAGTGTTTCGGGATCACGAACTGAAAGCCAGTCGACCAGTTGTCCAAGGAAACCGAACAACATCACTTCAAGGACTGCCATGGTACCGGTCAATAAGGCGAGTGCGAGCAGTGGCCATCGCATACCCTGACTGTAGTGAATAACAAATGACAGCAGGTTGTGCGGGGGTGTTGATGGCTGGCTTTGAGGGAATGGATCGGTAAGCCGTTCGAAATATCTAAGCATAGGTGTAATAGTAACGCCTCGAATGACGATTGGACGAATTAGTTTTGTATCTTGCTGTCGTTGTGTAAAGCCTGCGCCTGTAAAATTCCATGCGCAGTTTGATTGACATGCACGTGGGTAAGGTACGGTTGGTAAGGTTATTGAGTTATTCCGGCAGGCTGCCGCTTTTACCAGGGGAAAGTGGTAGTACGCTATAATTTTACAAGTTTCTGATCTCGGTGAACTCAATTGTCCAGCCAAACCAGTGGTTCCGGTGACCAACCTGTGCGTTTTTTTGACAGTCGGGAGAAATACCTTCTGTTTGTCACGACGACTAACGAAAAATGGTGCATTGCACAAAGAGTCAATGAAGAGCTCGAACGGTTGCAGCCCAACCCGCCTGCGCTGAGGATATTTGATGCCGGAATGGGAGATGCCACTGTGTTGTCGCATGTATTGCGCGCAACCCACGATCAGTTTCCGCACATACCCCTGCTGGTGGCGGCAAAGGAAATCAGCATGGAGGACGTCCGGATCGGACTCGAGCGCATGGCGGATCGCTTTGCCGAACATCCGCAAATGGTACTGGTGATTACCAACATGCGTTACACAGAAGCCCCTCGCCTGTACCCGGCAAAACCGCAAGATCAACCGAATCTAAAGCGTTGGGATATCGAACTCGACGGTACCACAGCTAAAGATTTCGACCGTCAGTTGCGCGATCTCACCGATGTAGTGCGGGAGGGCTGGCAGACCAGGCCGAGTGAAAAGACCGGTAATCCACTGTATGTAAACCCATCGATGATCGTTATCTATCGCAAGGATCAACGTTTTGCGCTGGATTCGGTCATCCCGTCTGAGGGGCCTTTTACCGATGGCTACGATCTCGTGATCTGCGCGCAGCCCTATCGGTCGAGACAACCTGCAGATGCAAAAGTGCGAACGGTAGTCGCACCGCTTTCGCGAGCGCTTGCCTGCGGAGGTCGCATGGTAGTGATTCAATCCACCGGGTACGATCCGGGTATGGAAATTATTCGGCGTATCTGGCCGGCAGAGTTACCGTTTCCAACGCCGCGTCACGATATTATCGAAGCATTGAAAACCGAACTGTCTGATGATGATCAGCTACAGTGCAGCGCCTATACCGACGAAGGGTCACTGTTTAAATACCAGTTGCATTCGCTGCCTGAAGAGATGTCCCATATCGGCACGTCATCACTACTGGCCGCATGGAACGCGGCCGTGTACGTCGCGCAGATGGCTGATGACCGGATTGACGAAGCGATGCAGGACGGTACGTTTCTGGACGCCACGCGAGACATACTCACCAAACATGGCGGGCTGTGGTTTCTGAATGAATCTTTTGTGGTGGCGCGGGAGTAAATATAAACATACCATTTACCGCCGTCCTCTTTACCCACAATCTGTCAGTCAGTGCTGATTAATTTCTGTTATCTCCGCCAGCGTGTTGATGCAATGATCAGAAAGTTCCGGCCAGTGAAATTCATTGGCCGGGCTGAAGTGCACCGTTGCGGTACCGGCGTTACGACCGGCCTGCAAGTCAAACACATAGTCCCCGACCATCACCGCATGCTGCGCGCTGGCTTGCCAGCCGGTGAGCAGATGCTGCAAACCTTGCGGATCCGGCTTGGGCAGACATTTTTCGCGACCAATGACCAGGTCTTGTGGAAAAAACCGTGACAGGCCAGCGGCTTCAAGCGTTACCTGTGCAATGTCTTCGGCGTTGCGTGTAAGTATGGCAAGTTGACACCCCTGCGCTTCAAGGTTGGCAAGCATCGCTTCGGCATCCGGTTGCGCCACAGACTGTGCTGCAATATCAAGCTCAAGCTGATGTAACTTTTCGTTGGTTTGCTTTGCAAGGGCCGGCGGCATGGAGTTAATGGCCTCCAGTATCGGAGTGCCAATTGCAATATTCAGCTCTTTTCTAATCGCATCGAAATCGTGTGCCGCAACCGTTAGTGTACCGTCCATATCAAATATCCAGTGCCTGTAGCGTACCGCTTTACTCATATAATTTTATCCATCGTTTTTTAAATCTGGCTGTTGCGGTTGTTGGGCGTTCCGGACTCCAGTGTATCCGGCTCATAGGCTTTCCGTTATAGTAAAAGCGTCCAGTTCAACAGGCTAAATCCGCATGAGTATCAACGTTGGCATCATTGGCACAGGGCGAATAGCCGATATGCAATTAGCGCCTGCGATGCAGCATGTCAGCGGTGCCAGACTATGGAGTATCCTCAGCAGAGACAATCAGCGCGCTGCAGAATTTGCTCGTCGCCACGGTGCGCAGGCGCCGGTTAATGCGCACACGTCACTGGCTTCGTTTCTTGCCGACCCGAGCCTTGAGGCGGTTATTGTTGCCACACCAGACGGGCTTCACGCGCAACAGGCAATCGCCGCTGCCAGGGCGGGTAAACATGTGTTACTCGAAAAGCCGATGGCGACAACTCTTGAGGATGCCAGGGCAATCAATGAAACCTGCACCGAAGAACGGGTAAAGCTTGGCATCGCTTATCATTTGCGCTGGCACAAAGGCCATCAGCGCATTGCCGAGATGCTGCATGACGGTAAACTCGGTCACCCGCGTTATGCCCGTGCCATGTGGACCTGGAAAGCAGATGACAATAGTAACTGGCGTGCACATCAGGAGCTCGGACGCTGGTGGGGGCTTGCAGGGGTAGGTACGCATTGTGTCGATCTGCTGCGCTGGATGCTAATGCCTCAATGTGGCGAGGTGACCCGCTGCAGCGGCATGCTGGACAAAAGCCAGTACGGCGGCCCACACGATGAAACAGCCAGTGTGACAATGCAATTTGAAAAAGGCGTTGTTGCCGATATAACTACCTCTGTGGTGTTCAGTGCGCCATCACGATTTGAATTGTACTGTGATGACGCAACAGTGATTTGCGAAAATACACTCGGGCCGACAGGTGGCGGGAGTATTTCAATAAACAACGCACCACTGGATTTTGAATTTGAAAATCCTTACGTCGGAGAGGTGCAGAATTTTATCGATGCCATAGAAGGAAATGCACGCATTGTTGTGCCGGGTGCGGAAGGAGTGCGCAACGTTGAGCTGTTGTTGCAGGCGTCGGAATAATGATCTCTGCTTCCGAACTTGAAACGCGATTGCAGTTTACCTTGCAGACCGCAAAGCGGGCTGCAGAACTTGCGTATGGCTACTACCAGCAGTTTGATTCACTCAACATTGAGAAAAAGGGCCATCAGGATCTGGTTTCCAATGGTGATCGTGAAGTGGAGCTGCTTGTGCGCGATGCTATTGCCAAGCGTTATCCGGACGATGGAATTGTTGGAGAAGAGTTTGAAAACAAACCTGCCAAAAGTGGATTGCATTGGGTGATTGATCCAATCGACGGAACCGCAAGCTTTGTGCGCGGGCGTCCCGGCTGGTGTGTCGTAATTGCCTGTGTGCAGAACGATAAAGCCATTCTGGGCGTGGTTGTCGACCCGGTGGCCGCAGAAACATTCCATGCGGTTAAGGGCAGCGGTGCATTTCTCAATGGAAAACCGATTAAAACGTCAGCGTCTATGTCTCTTGGAGATGGTTCAGTGGGTACCGGTTACAGTTCGCGGGCGCCGTCTGCATATGCTGTGTCGATAGTGCAAAAACTACTGGTAGAGGAAAACGGAATTTTCTATCAGAACGGGTCGGGTGCGTTGATGTTGTCTTATGTGGCTTGCGGCAGATTGATCGGCTATACCGAATCTCATATGTACCCGTGGGACTGCATGGCAGCCATGTTATTCATCGAAGAGGCGGGTGGCATTGTTCAGCCAACGGATAATGGCACTTGTATGCTCACTGATGGTGGACGTGTGGTTGCTGCATGCCCCGGGGTTTTCGAACGACTGGCGGCTTTATCTAACGCTGTATTTGATCGTTAACCACCGCTGCGTTATTTACTATTACGGGTTAAGGTGTCGAGATAGTCGTTGACCAGCAAAGTCGCATCTACTTTTTTAACGATCTGTTTATTGGCCATGCCTTTTTCGGGTGAGCGGATTGTGCGACCGATTTCATCGCCATCAGTAATAACATCAAGCGCGGCGGTTTCACTTTCAAATAACTCCGGCCTGGTCAGGTAACTCAGGGCCAGCTGGTCGTGCGGGCAGCAGCCGGCGAAATTATTGCGCTGCTGGTAAAAATCAATATAAAACTCGGCGGCGTCGTGCAGGAACTTGCCGACTTTCGGGTTGCCGCTGGAGAGACTATCGAACGTATCACGGTCAAAGATAATCTGATGGGTGACATCGAGTCCGTGAATGACCACAGGCCAGTCTGCGGTCAGTACTTCTCTGGCTGCGTGCGGGTCATTCCAGACGTTTGCTTCAGCATGCGGCGTGACATTCCCCGGGCGATCGAAAGCACCTCCCATGATAACCACTGCTTCAACGGCGTTGACAATTTCAGGGGCCTTTTTCAATGCGAGGGCGAGATTAGTCAGTGGGCCCACCGCTACCAGGGTAATTTCCCCCGGGTTAGCGAGCACTATATCAATTAATGTGTCAGTGGCGTCTTTGTCTGCAGGAGCACTGTCTGCAGGTGGCAGCTCGATATTGCCGAAACCGTTATCACCGTGCACAAATGTTGAGTGCGGATTTGGTTCAATAGACAACGGCTGCACGGCACCGCGAGCAACCGGAATGTCTGTGTTGTTCAGTTCGCAAAGCTTCAGCGCATTGGTGGTAGCGAGGTCAACATTAACATTGCCAAAGATCGTGGTGAGTGCGACAACCTCCAATTGCGGGTGTGCAAACGCATAACACAGTGCAAACGCATCATCTATTCCCGGATCTGTATCGATTATGATCTTTTTCATACTAGCTGTTTCACTGCCTTTGCACGGCCAGAGGGTTAATGGTCACTCAGGGTAATATCTCACCGGTAGCGAGTGCCACCTGCAACCGCAGTATACCTGCAACAGAGATGGCATCGGTGATTCTGTTGTCCAGTGTCATTTCATAGGCGGTGCTAAACGGTATTCGTTTTACCACCAGATCCTCTGTGTCCTCGGGCTGCCACTGGCCCTGTGTCAGGTCTGTTGCAACATACACATAACCGGTTTCGTCAGTTACCGAGTTTGACGTATGAATTTCCATGAGTCTGTGCCAGTGATTTGCGGTCAGGCCGGTCTCTTCCTTAAGCTCACGGACGCCGCCTTCCAGCGGACCATCTTCAAAACTGGCGCCACCCATTGGAATCTCCCACGAATAGGCCTCCAGTGGATAGCGATACTGACCGACTATCCAGGTATGTAACTCGTGGTCCAGTGGAATCACACCGACCGCTGTGCTTTTAAAGTGCACAACGCCGTAGATGCCATCACCTCCGGCCGGATTGAGCACTTTGTCTTCTCTGACACTGATCCACGGATTTTCGTAAACCGGCTCACTCGTTACGAGCGTCCAGGGATTCTTGTTTTGAGTTTGCATGGTACTTTATCAAAGCTGGTGGTTTGGGGTTTGCACCGCGTATATTACGGGTTTCACCCATTAGATTGCAGTAATCAGATTGCGGTAATCGTGCCGCCGCGGCGATTCTCATACGGAATCAAACGTGTCCGTTTGCGTCCCGCGGATAGGTGGCGGTGTCGGGTGTACCGGACGACTACTGTACGTCGTCCTAATTGCGACAATGCCGCGCCGCTGGTCTGACAATTCAGGCACGAAATTGCATTCCCGTATGTTAGCCTGCACGGACTGCGGCAGTGAGGCGACGCGTGGTTAAGTTTAAGTACAAAGCTGATCAAACGTTGCCTTGTTGTGGCTGTTTTTAACAATAGAAGTTTGCCTTTCAAACAATACCGGATGAGTGGTTATTAAAGTCCTATTGAAGCAGTGTTCTATCCAGGCCATGTCCCGAGTCTCTTCGGTGCCACGTCGATTGCAGTTGGCTGATTGATGCCAGTGAGATTCAACGGGTTTGCACTCTACTGCGGTCTAATGCTGAGCATTTCGGCGTTTTCAATCGATATTATGTTGCCGGCACTGTTGGCGATTAGTAGTGGATTAAATGCGCCGCTTGAATCGGTTCAGTTAACTATCCCTGTTTATATGCTGGCACTTGGCATGGCCAACCCGCTGTACGGCGTGTTGTCAGATCGCATTGGCAGGAGATCGGGCATATTTGTCGGCCTTGGCATCTATTTGGCGGGCGCTTCAGTTTGTGCACTGTCACCGAGCATTGAGGTACTGCTGATCGGGCGCTTTTTGCAGGGCTTTGGCGCTGCGTGTGCACCGGTCATCTGCAGAGCAATGATCAGAGATAAATTTCAGGGCGTTCAACTTGCACAGACCATGGCAATTGCCAGTATGTTCTTTGCGATGGGGCCGATGCTTGCACCGTTACTCGGTTTTGTGCTCTATGCAACTGCTGGCTGGAGAGCGGTGTTTCTGTTGCTTATTGGATTGTCGCTCGTCATGTTTATCGCTACGTGGTATCAGAGTGAAACACTGCCTGCTGAAGCGCGTCGTGAACAGAATTTCACATCGATCTGGCAGGATGCTTCATCGGTAATCAGGCATCCACAG